>JBIOJT010000009.1:0-30139 GCA_044451055.1 Methylomirabilales bacterium (SeqCode) | reverse complement strand
TCCCTACACCGACCGCCTGGACTACCTGGCGTCCATGTCCATGAACTTCGGGTATGTTCTGACGGTCGAGCGGATGCTGGGCCAGAAGATCCCGGAGCGTGCGGAGTACATGCGGGTGATCCTGGCGGAGCTCCAGCGAATCGCCAGCCATCTCATCTGGCTGGGGACCTTCGGGTTGGACCTGGGGAACTTCACCATCTTCATGTACTGCTTCCGCGAACGGGAGATGGTTCTAGACCTGTTCGAGTCAGTGAGCGGGCAGCGGCTGAACTACAGCTTCTACCGGATCGGCGGGATGCCGATGGACCTCCCGGACACGTGGGTCAGCGACTGCAAGGCATTCCTGGATTGGTTGGAGCAGCGCCTGCCCGAGTACGACGCCATCATGACCGACAACGTGCTGTTCCAGAAGCGGGTGCAGGGGATCGGGGTGAGCGATCCCAAGGTGGCGGTGGACTACGCGCTGAGCGGTCCCATGATCCGGGCCTGCGGTATCAAGTGGGACCTGCGCCGGAACGACCCGTACTCCGTCTACGACCGTTTCGAGTTCGAGATCCCGGTCTTCGACACCTGCGACGTGTGGGCCCGGTACATGGTCCGCCGGAGGGAAATGGCGGAGAGCGCCAAGATCGTGCGGCAGGCCCTGGCGGGGCTGCCGGCGGGCGAGATCATGGCCAAGATGCCGAAGAACATCAAGCCGCCGGCCGGGCAGATCTACTGCCGGACGGAAAGCCCCCGGGGCGAGCTGGGTTTCTACATGATCAGCGACGGGTCGGTCAAGCCGTACCGGTACAAGGTCCGCTCGCCCGCCTACGTCAACCTGAGCGCCATTTCCGAGATGGTCAAGGGATGCCTGGTGGCAGACATCGTGGCGGTGCTGGGCAGCGTGGACATCGTCTTGGGCGAGATCGATCGGTGACCCGGATGTTGGAGGCTTTCGCCGGTGACGCCGGAGCGATGTGACGGGCCATGATGACGTTTGCCTCTCTGGCCGAACGGTTGTACGCCGTCACGGGAGCCTGGGGCCTCCCCTGGATCGTCCCCACCCTGGTGGTCATGACGATCGTGGCGGCCGTCATCATCGGCTACATCGCGGTGGCCGCCATGTTCATGATCTGGTGGGAGCGCAAGATCAGCGCCCACATCCAGGTGCGCTTCGGCCCCATGCGGGTGGGCGGCTGGCACGGCTGGGCCCAGAGCATCGCCGACGGCATCAAGCTGCTCCTCAAGGAGGACATCATCCCTGCGGGCGCCGACAAGGTGGTCTTCGTCCTGGCTCCCATGGTGGTGTTCGCGGCCGCCGTGGCCGCCTACGTCACGATCCCGTGGGCGCCGGGGCTGATCGTCCGGGATCTCAATATCGGCATCCTGTACATGGTCGCCATCTCGTCGTTGGTGGTGGTGGGGATCATCATGGCCGGATGGTCCTCCAACAACAAGTACTCGACGCTGGGCGCCATGCGCTCGGCGGCGCAGGCGGTGAGCTACGAGGTCCCCCTGGTCCTGTCCCTGCTGGGTCCGGTGATGATCGCCGGCACCATGAGCATGGAGAAGCTCGTCGAGGCCCAGGCCGGCTATTGGTTCGGCATCCTGCCGAAATGGTTCGTCTTCCCCCAGATCGTGGCGTTCCTCGTGTACTTCACCTGCTCGCTGGCGGAATGCAACCGGTTGCCCTTCGATATCCCGGAGGCCGAGTCGGAGCTGGTCGCCGGCTTCCACGTCGAGTACAGCGGCATGCGCTTCGCGATCTTCTTCCTGGCGGAGTACGCCAACATGTTCGTGGTGGCGGCGATTGCCACCACGATGTTCCTCGGCGGGTGGCAGGGTCCCTGGCTCGCCTTGCCGGGTCTCCCTCGCGAGGTCGCCCACGGCCTCTTCGGGCTGTTCTGGTTTCTGGTGAAGTGCTACGTCCTGATCTTCGTTATGATGTGGCTCCGCTGGACGTTAGCCCGGCTGCGCGTGGACCAGTTGATGGGTTTCGCCTGGAAGGTTCTCCTGCCCATCGCCTTCGCCAATCTGATCATCACGGGCCTGGTGCTGGTGCTGGGGAGGCAGGCGCTCCTGTACGTCCTCGGGATCGCAATCGTGCTCCTCGTCGCCATCGTGCTGGCCGCCCGCACCGCGGGGAAGCCGGTGCGGGTGGGGTAGGCCTAGGCCCCGGCGGACGGGGAGGATGAGGCAGCCATGCCGGTCAAGCTCGGGATCTTCTATTTCCTAGCGGCGTTCACGGTCTGGGCGGCGGCCGTGGTGGTCCTGGGGAAGAACATCGTTCGCGCGGCCGTGGCGCTGATCTTCAGCTTCTGCGGCATGGCGGCCCTGTACGTCCTTCTGGATGCCGAATTCCTGGCCGCAGTCCAGGTCCTCATCTACGTCGGGGGGATCACCATTCTGCTGCTCTTCGCCATCATGCTGACCAGCCGGATCAGCGCCAAGACGGCGCGGGTCATCAACGACCAGGCATTCCTGAGCGGGATCGCGGCGGTGGGCCTCTTGGTCGGGTTGATCTACGTGTCCACCTCCGGGATCGCCGCCATTTCCGGGCCGCCGCGCCTGCCGGAGACCGCGCCGTTCCTGGGGCGGGCGCTTCTCACCACGTACGCGCTGCCCTTCGAGGTGGTGTCCGTCCTGCTGCTGGCCGCGATGGTGGGTGCCATCATCCTGGCGAGGAAAGAGTAGCGCCGAGCGCCTAGAGCCGAGAGCGGAGACGAAATGATACCGCTGAGTCATTTTCTTATCCTGGGGGCGATCATATTCAGCCTGGGGGTGTTCGGGGCCCTCACCCGGCGGAACGCCATCGCCATCCTCATGTCCATCGAGCTGATGCTGAACGCCGTGAACCTGAACTTCATCGCCTTCGCGCGCTACCTGCCCCGGACCCTGCTGCAGGGGCAGGTGTTTGCCATCTTCGTCATCACGGTGGCGGCGGCCGAGGCGGCGGTGGGCCTGGCCATCGTCCTGGGATTGTATCGCAACTTCAAGACGGTGAACGTGGACGAGATCAACCTGATGAAGTGGTGAGGAAGAGCCGAGAGCCGAGAGCCAAGAAGGCTCACGGCTCATGGCTGAAGGCTGACGGTTAAGGATTCCAGATGCTGAAACTCGTCTGGCTGGTGCCGGTCCTCCCCCTGGTCGGGGTGGTGGTCAACGGGATCTTCGGCCGCTGGACCCGGGACCGCGCCCACCTTCTGGGGGTTGGGACGACCGGGCTCTCATTCCTGGTCGCCCTGGTCATCTTCCTCCAGACGCTGGGCGGGCACACACTGAACTGGGACGTCTACTCGTGGGTCGCCGTGGGGGACTTCCACGCCACCGTCGGGTTCCAGGTGGATCCCCTCTCCGCCGTGATGATGCTGGTGGTGACGTTCGTGGGGTTCCTGATCCACGTCTACTCCGTCGGCTACATGCACGGGGATCCAGGGTACGCCCGGTTCTTCACCTACCTGAACCTCTTCATGACCTCCATGCTCATCCTGGTCCTGGCGAACAACTACCTGCTGATGTTCCTGGGCTGGGAGGGCGTGGGGCTCTGCTCGTACCTCCTGATCGGCTTCTGGTACCAGAAGAAGTCGGCGTCCGATGCCGGAAAGAAAGCCTTCGTGGTGAACCGGATCGGGGACGCGGGATTTCTCCTGGGCCTGTTCTTGATCTGGCAAACATTCGGTTCGCTGCATTACGCCGACATCTTCCCGATGGTCTCGGAATTCCATGATGCGCTGATGCGGCCCTCGTTCCTCGGACAGAACGTGGTGACCTGGATGACGCTGATGCTGTTCGCCGGCGCAGTCGGCAAGTCGGCGCAGCTCCCGCTGTACGTCTGGCTGCCCGATGCCATGGAGGGGCCGACGCCGGTCTCGGCCCTGATCCACGCCGCCACCATGGTGACCGCCGGAGTGTACATGGTGGCCCGGTCCAGCGCGCTGTTCAATGCAGCGCCCCTCTCGATGGAGGTGGTGGCCTGGATTGGCGCCGTCACCGCGGTCTTCGCCGCCAGCATAGCCCTGGTCCAGACCGACATCAAGCGCGTGGTGGCCTACTCGACCATCTCCCAGCTCGGCTACATGTTCCTCGGCTGCGGGGTGGGCGCCTACGCTAGTGGCATCTTCCATCTGGCCACCCACGCCTTCTTCAAGGCGCTCCTGTTCCTCGGCGCCGGCTCGGTGATCCACGCCCTCGGCGGGGAGCAGGACATCCGGAAGATGGGCCAGCTCAAGCAGAAGCTTCCCATCACCAGCCGAACGTTCTACTGGGCCTCGCTGGCCAACGCCGGGATCATCCCGCTGGCTGGCTTCTGGTCCAAGGACGAGATCCTGGCGGCGGCCTACGCCGGGCATCACTTTTTCCTCTGGGCGCTCGGGTCGGCCGGTGCGTTCATGACCGCGTTCTACATGTTCCGGCTCTACTACACGGTGTTCGAGGGGAAGGACAACGTGGACCACCATGTGGCCCACCATGTCCACGAATCCCCCCCGGCGATGGCCTATCCGCTCATGGTCCTCGGCATCGGCACATTGGTGGTCGGGGCGCTGTTCGGCTTCCCGCCCGACCACGGTCTGTACCACCGCTTCGTGGAACCGGTATTCGCAGCGGAGGGAATGGAAACCCTCGCCATCAGCCTGGAGACCACCGTCGGCCTTGCGGTCGTCGCAACCGCCATTGCCGCGCTGGGCATCTGGGGCCTCGCCCGATCATGGTACAAGACGGGCGACAACCCGGCGCCCGCCCGGGCGGCGGAGCGGTTCCCGGGGCTGTACACGCTGATCCTCAACAAGTACTGGGTGGACGAGCTCTACATCGCCGTGTTCGTGGACTTCGGCAAGTGGCTCTGCCGTCTGTTCTGGACCGTGGACGCCGAATGCGTGGATGGGACCGTGAACGGCACCAGCCGGTTGACCGTCTTCCTCAGCCGGGTCTCAGCCCTGTTCGACTTCCGAGGCGTGGACGGCCTGGTGAACGCCATCGCCGACGTGATCCAGGGGGGCAGTCAGGCCTTCAAGCGCATCCAGACGGGCGTGATCCAGAATTACCTCCTGGCCATGGCCATGGGGATCTTCGTGATCGTCTCGCTGTATTTCTTCTTTTAGTCCACCTCGGGCACGCCAGCAAGGAGCGGCCGTATGACCGTGCAGGGCAACATCCTCGGAGTTCCGATCCTCTCGCTCATCACCTACATCCCCCTGGTGGGCGCGATCCTGCTGCTCTTCGTGGGGCGGGAGCGGATCGGGATCATCCGCAACCTGGCCTTCGTCTCTTCCCTGGCCAGCTTCGCGGTCTCGCTCCTCCTGCCATTCAACTACGATCAGTCCACGGCGGCAGTGCAGTTCGTGGAACGGCACACCTGGATTCCCAGCATCGGGGCGACCTACTTCTTCGGGATGGACGGTATCAGCCTGTGGCTGGTCATGCTGACCACGTTCCTGTCGCCCATCGCCGTCCTGTGCTCCTATGAATCCATCAAGCACCGGGCCAAGGAATACTATGTCTTCCTCCTCGTCCTCGAGACGGGGATGCTCGGGGTGTTCGTGTCCCTGGACTTCTTCCTGTTCTACGTCTTCTGGGAGGTCATGCTGGTCCCCATGTACTTCCTCATCGGGGTCTGGGGCAGCGACCGGCGCCTGTACTCGGCCATCAAGTTCTTCCTCTACACGCTCTTCGGCAGCGTGGTCATGCTGCTGGGCATCCTGGCGGTCTACTTCTACGGTGGGGCCCGGCTCGGGCACTACACCCTGGATGTCTCGGAGCTGATGCGGGTCGCCTACCCCCACACGCCCGTCATCAACATCCTGGGCGTCGCGTTCAGCTTCCAGGATCTGGTGTGGCTGGCCTTCGCCCTCTCCTTCGCCATCAAGGTCCCGATGTTCCCCTTCCACACCTGGCTGCCCGACGCCCATACCGACGCCCCCACGGCCGGGTCGGTGATCCTGGCTGGGGTCCTCCTGAAGATGGGGACCTACGGGTTCCTCCGGTTCAACCTGCCCATGTTCCCCGAGGCCAGCCGGCACTTCGTGCCGCTGGTCTTCGTCCTGTCCATCATTGCCATCATCTACGGGGCGATGGTCTGCATGGTCCAGCCGGACATGAAGCGGCTGATCGCCTACAGCTCCGTGAGCCACATGGGCTTCGTGATGCTGGGGATGTTCGCCTTCAATCCCCTGGGCGTCCAGGGCAGCCTCTTGCAGATGATCAACCACGGGCTGTCCACGGGCGGGCTCTTCCTGATCGTCGGCCTGATCTACGACCGGAGGCACACCCGGCTGATCTCGGAGCTGGGTGGACTCTCCCGGCAGATGCCGATCTACGCCACGCTGTTCGCCATCATCATGCTCGCCTCCATGGGGCTCCCCGGGCTGAACGGATTCATCGGGGAGTTCCTGATCCTCATCGGGGTGTTCCAGGTCCGGTGGTGGTTGGGCGCCTTCGCCGTGACCGGCATCATTCTGGGCGCCGCCTACATGCTGTGGCTGTACCAGCGGACCATGTTCGGCGAGATCACCAAGGATGAGAACAAGACCCTGCCCGACCTGAGTGGCCGCGAGATGGCCACGCTGATCCCCATCATCGCATTCTGTTTCTGGATCGGCCTCTATCCGTCGCCGTTCCTCAAGGCCATGGAGGTCTCGGTGGCCAACGTCATCCAGATCGTCGAGAAGGGAGCGGCCGGGAAGGCGATCGGCGCGACGCAGGCTGCCGCGACTGGGCGCACCCAGGGGGCACCCGGCAACTCCCAAGCCCTGGTTCCCGAGGCCTCAGATCGTCAGGTCGCCAGCGTGGGCGGCCCTGAGGAGCGCGCGGTGACGGCTCTCGGCTCTCAGGTGGTCCGATGACCCAACTGTTCAACCCTGGCGACCTGATCCTTCTGGCACCCGAGATCGTCATCACGGTCACGGCCCTCTTCGTGCTGCTCGTGGACCTGGCTGCCCGCGACCGCGAGCGCATGTGGCTGCCTGGTCTTTCCGTCCTGGGCGTCGTCATCGCCATCGGCCTGGTGGCCCGCCAGGTCTCGGGGGGCCCGTCCCGGATCCTGGCCTTCAGCGGCCTGCACGTGGTGGACTACTACGCCAACTTCTTCAAGGTCGTGTTCCTGCTGAGCGCCGCCATCGTCATCCTGCTCTCCGTCCGGCACGTCCGCGAGCAGGGCATAGATGCGGGCGGGTTCTACAGCCTGCTGCTGTTCGCCACCCTGGGCACCATGCTGATGGCCTCGGCCGTCGATCTGCTCTCGCTCTTCGTCGGGCTGGAAACCATGTCGGTCTCCACGTACGCCCTGTGCGGCCTGCTCAAGCGGGACCAGCGGTGCAACGAAGGCGCGCTCAAGTACCTCCTCATGGGCGCGTTCTCCACGGGTGTCATCCTGTACGGGATGGTCCTGCTTTACGGTGTGGCCGGGAGCACCAACCTGGAGGCGGTCGCCGAGGCTACGGGCATGGGGAGCTTCCGAAACCCGGCGCTCGTCATGGCCATGGTCCTGCTGGCGGCGGGATTCGGCTTCAAGATCGCCGCCGTGCCATTCCACATGTATCTGCCCGACATGTACGAGGGAGCGCCCACGCCCGTGGTGGCCTTCATGGCCGGCGCGGCCGAGCTGGCGGGCATGGCGGTCCTGGTGCGGGTGTTCCTCGGGGCCCTGCGCGACCTGCAGGTGGACTGGGGGCTCCTGTTCTGGGTGCTGGCGGTCCTCACCATGACCATCGGGAACCTCGTGGCCATCGCCCAAGCCAACATCAAGCGGATGCTGGCCTACAGCACCATCGCCCACATGGGATACCTCTTGATCGGCCCGGTGGTGGGCAGCCAGCTCGGCGTGGCGGCCGTTCTCTTTTACAGCCTGGCCTACGCCTGCATGACCATCGGGGCCTTCGGGATGGTGGTCCTGCTCGCGCGCGGGACGGTCCGGGGGGATCAGATCGACGACTTCACCGGCCTCGCCCAGAAGAGCCCGCTGGCCGCGGGCGTCATGCTCCTCTTCCTGCTGTCGCTGACGGGGATCCCACCGACGGCGGGCTTCGTGGGGAAGTTCTATCTGTTCGCCGCCGCGGTGGATGCCGGCTATATCTGGCTGGCGCTCATTGCCGTGATCAATTCCGCCATCTCGCTCTTCTATTACATGCGGGTCGTCATGGTGATGTACATGCGGGAGCTGCCGCCGCAGGGAATCGTCCTGAGTCGATCGCCGGCCCTGTACCTCGCGCTGTTCCTCGCCGCGGTCGCTACGCTGATTCTCGGCATCTTCCCGGGACCGGTCCTGGAACTCGCCCGGGCCTCGGCGACGGGGATCACCGGGTAGCTGCAACCGCCGCCCCGCGACCTTTCGCGTCCGGTCAGCAATCGTTGCACCTCGCGCCTGTCGAGTTGGGGTAACTCCGGGGAAAGGCTTGACACCGGGGGAATGAACGGATAGAAAGGGGAGGCTTTCTCGCCTCCCCGTGCTTTGCGCCCGGCCGGGGGTGTGTCATGCCCGACGAAGAACCCTCGGTCCTCAAGCAACTCGCCCGATTAAGCACAATCGGCGTTACCCTGGTGGCGGCCACGGCCATCGGCCTGGCAATCGGATACGGTTTGGATCGGTGGCTCGGCACCAGCCCGTGGTTGACCCTGACGTTCACGCTGCTGGGGATCGCGGCAGGGTTCGTCAATCTATTCCGGGATGTGGGTTTGATGCGACGGGAGCAATAGGAACCTGGCGGCGATTCGCGGAGTGCCGGATTGCGGCCCGCAGAAGGCAATACCTTTAATGACAACAGGTGCAGCAGAGAGCCGGTCGGGCGGAAAGGGGTTCTGGATTCTTCTGGGAACCCTGGTGGTCGTGAACCTCGTGGTGGGACTACGGTTCGCGCCGCACCAGGTGGAGCTTGAACACCCGGCCATCGTTCAACTGCCGAACTTCCTGGCCTTCTTGGGTGTCCCGGGAGAATGGATGCCTGCCCACCTCACCTGCACCTGGCTGGTCATGGGAATCCTGGTGGTGGTCGGGGCTCTGGGGACTCGTGCCCTCCGTCCGGTACCCGGCCCACTCCAGAATATTGTGGAGGTCGTGATCGAGACGTTCAACGGTCTGCTGGATCAAATGATCGGCAGGCAGGGGCGGCAGTTCCTCCCGTTCATCGGCACGGCCGGCCTGTTCATCCTAACGAGCAACCTCCTGGGGAATATCCCTGGCTTCCAGCCTCCCACGGCCAATCTGAACACCAACGTCGCCTTGGCGGTGAGCGTCTTCGTCTACTACAACTACTGCGGGATCCGGAAGCACGGAATGTTGAATTACCTGAAGCACTTTTGTGGCCCGGTCTGGTGGCTGGCCCCCCTCATGTTTCCGATCGAGTTCATCGGCCACCTGGCCCGGCCGGTTTCTCTCTCCATCCGGCTCTTCGGCAATATGTTCGGCGAGGAGAGCGTGATCACCATCCTCCTCGGTCTGGTCTGGTTAGTGATGCCCTATCTCATCTGGCTGGGGATCATGCTCCCCCTGAGCCTGTTCACGGCGGCCGTGCAGACCTTCATCTTCATCATGCTGTCCATGGTGTACATCGCCGGCGCCGTGGAGGAGGGACACGGGGAGGAACATCACTGAGGTTGCAGATCGTCCGGGCGCCCATGCCCGGCGGCTGGATGGCGGGGACGCAGGAGGTAACCGCGGACGGATTGGGTGCTCGGCGGAGATGCAAAGGAAACGGAAAGTAGGGCAGGAAGAAAGGAGGGAGTGAATGGGCGGAATTGGTGGACGGGTGGCATGGATGGCCACGGGGATCCTTCTCCTCATGGCCGGATCGGCCTGGGCGGCCGAGGCAGGGACGGGAGGAGGCGGAGTGGTGTCGGTGGGGGTGATCAGCATCATCACGGGCGGATTTGCCATGTCGATCGCAGCGGCCGCGGCCGCGATCGGTCAGAGCCGGGCGATCGCGGCAGCCCTCAATGGCATCGCCCGCCAGCCGAGTGCGGCGCCCAGGATTCAGGTGGCCATGATCATCGGCCTGGCCCTGATCGAGTCGCTGGCGATCTATGTGCTGCTCATCTCTCTGATCATCTTCTTCGTAAAGCCCTTTGGCGCGTAAGGTCGTTCGGGGGGACCCGGGGTCGGACCTGCCGGTCCCCCCAGTTTTTTGTCCTCGCGATGTGTGAAGCTTCACATGCCTGTGCGACGATCGCCCCGCAGCGGACGCGCGTGAGTCTCCAGCCATGCTGATAGATTATCTGCCGATCCTGATCCTGGTGGGTCTGGCCGCGCTTTTCGCGGGAGGTTCCATCGTCCTCTCCGCGCTGCTGGGCCCGCGCCGTCCCACCTTCGAGAAGCTGTCGCCCTACGAGTGCGGCATCGAGCCCGTGGGGACCGCCCGAGAGCGGTTCTCGGTCAAGTTTTACCTGGTGGCGATGCTCTTCATCATCTTCGACATGGAGATCGTCTTTCTGTATCCCTGGGCGGTGGTGTACAGGGAACTCAAGGTGTTCGGTCTCGCCTCGATGGGGACCTTTCTGCTGATCCTGCTGGTCGGCTTTTTCTACGTCTGGAAGAAGGGCGGATTGGAGTGGGACTGAGAGCCGAGAGGGGAGCCGAGGGGGCAGAGGTGCTGAGGGGCTGAGGAGCTGAGGAGCAGGGGAGAGGGAATGGGCGAGCCAGAGACCCGGACAGAGAACCGAGAAGAGGTGCAGGTCGACAGCCTCGTGCTCCAGCGCCTGCGCGAGCAGTTCGGCCAGGCGCTCCTCGAGGTGAAGGTCTGGCGCAACGAGACGACCGTCGTCCTCGCGCCGCAGGACCTCCAGCCGGTCTGCCGGTTCCTTCGCGACGACCCGAACCTGGCCTTCGACTTCCTGTCGGATGTGACGGCCGTGGACCGATTGGAACTCCCAGAGTCCTCTCCGCGCTTCGAAGTGGTCCACCACGTGTACTCGCTCCAGTACCGGCGCCGGCTGCGACTCAAAGTCCGGGTGGACGACGGCCAGGCGGTGCCCACGCTGACGGGCGTGTGGCCGACGGCCGACTGGCACGAGCGTGAGGTGTACGACTTGTTCGGCGTGCCCTTCGAAGGGCACCCGGACCTTCGCCGGATCTTGATGCCCGACGATTGGGAGGGCCACCCCCTGCGCAAGGACTACCCGGTGGAGGCGTCGCCCAAATGGTGGGAGGAAGAGCCCGCGTGAGCCCCACCCGCACGATGACCCTCAACATGGGGCCCCAGCACCCCTCGACCCACGGGGTGCTTCGCTTGGTCCTGGAGCTGGACGGTGAGGTGGTGGTGAAGTGCACCCCCCATATCGGGTACTTGCACACCGGGATCGAGAAGGGGCTGGAGAGCAAGCGGTTCCAGCAGGGCATCCCCCTGACCGACCGCATGGACTACCTCGCCCCCCTCAGCAACAACCTGGCTCTGGTCCTGGCCATCGAGAAGGCTCTGGGCGTCACGCCGCCCGAGCGGGGCCAGACGATCCGGGTCCTGCTCACCGAGCTCACGCGCATCAAGAGCCACCTGGTCTGGCTGGGCACCCACGCCTTGGACATCGGGGCCATGTCGGTCTTCCTGTACTGTTTCCGCGAGCGGGAGGCCATCCTGGATCTGTACGAGGCGGTGAGCGGCCAGCGGATGATGTCGAGCTACTTCCGCGTGGGGGGCCTGGCGGCGGACCTCCCCCCGGGGTTCGAGGATCAGGTCCAGGCCTTCCTGGAGATCTTCCCCACGCGTCAGGCAGAATACGAGGCGCTCCTCACGCAAAACCCCCTGTGGCGCCAGCGCACCGTGGGGATCGGGGCGATCTCGCGGGAGGACGCCATCGCCATGGGGCTGTCGGGTCCGAGTCTCCGGGCCTGCGGCGTCGCGTACGATGTGCGAAAGGCCCATCCCTACTCCGGCTACGAGCGCTACCAGTTCGATGTGCCCCTGGGGAGGGCTGGCGACGTGTACGACCGGTACATGGTCCGTATGGCGGAGATGCGCCAGAGCCATCGGATTGCCGCGCAGGCCCTGGCACGCCTCAGGCCGGGGCCGATCAACGTGGCGGACCCCAAGCTGGTTCCACCCGCCAAGCAGCTTCTCAGGAAGTCCATGGAGGCCCTGATCCACCACTTCAAGCTCTACTCCGAAGGCTTCCACGTCCCCGCCGGGGAGGTGTACCAGCCTATCGAGGCGCCCAAGGGAGAGCTGGGCGCGTACCTGGTGACCGATGGCGGTACCCGGCCCTACCGGGTCCACTTCCGGGCTCCATCCTTCGTGAACCTGCAGGCGATGCCCCGGATGGTGGAGGGCCGCCTCGTGGCCGACGTGGTCGCCGTCATCGGCTCCCTGGATATCGTGCTGGGGGAGATCGATCGCTGACGGGGCGGAGGTGATCAGGCCAGCCATGATCTCGGACGAGACGAAAGCGCGATTCGGCGATCTGGTCAAGCGCTACCCGGAGAAGCGCTCGGCGCTGATCCCCATCCTGCACGAGGTGCAGGCCGAGGCGGGCTATCTCAGCCCGGAGGCCATCGAGTGGGTGGCCGGCTTCCTCGGGCTCAGCCCGGCCGACGTGATGAGCGTGGCCAGCTTCTACGACATGCTGAACCTGGAGCCGGTGGGGAAGCACATGATCTACGTGTGCCAGAACCTCTCCTGCGCGCTTCTGGGCGCTGAGCGGCTGATCCGGCACCTGGAGACCCGGCTGGGGACCCGGATGGGGGAGACCACTCCGGACGGGCTCTTCACGCTGAAGCGGATGGAGTGCTTGGCCTCCTGCGGCACGGCGCCAGCCATCCAGATCGACGGCATCTTCTACGAGCGGATGACCCCGGAGAAGTTCGACGAGCTCCTGGGGAAGCTGCGGGACGGCCGTCTCGAGCGGTCGAGGGCGTGAGCGGATTGGCCCGCGAGCCACTGGCCCCGGAAAGCGCGGCATGGCATTCGAGAAGATCCTGACACGGTACAAGGACATCCCGGATTACACCGGGACGATGGACGAGTACATCGCCCACGGGGGCTACCAGGCCCTTCCCAAGGCGCTGCGGGAGTTCCAGCCCGCCCAGCTCATCGAGGACGTCAAGAAGTCGGGATTGCGCGGACGGGGCGGGGCCGGGTTTCCCTGCGGGGTGAAGTGGGGATTCATCCCCAAGGACTCGTCCAAGCCGAAGTACCTGGTCTGCAACTGCGACGAGAGCGAGCCGGGGACCTTCAAGGACCGGATGCTCATCGAGGAAGATCCCCACCAGCTCATCGAGGGGATCGCCATCAGCAGCTACGCCATCGGCTGCCACCTGGCCTTCATCTACTGCCGGGGGGAGTTCGTGCACGGCGCCCGCGTGCTGGAGCGGGCGCTGGCCGACGCCCATGCGCATGGGTACCTGGGCCAGAACATCCTGGGCAGTGGCTTCGATCTGGACGTGTACGTCCACCGGGGGGCGGGCGCCTACATCTGCGGGGAGGAGACCGGCCTGTTGGAATCGCTGGAGGGGAAGCGTGGCCAGCCCCGCACGAAGCCGCCGTTTCCGGCCATTGCGGGCCTGTACCGGTCGCCGACGGTGGTCAACAACGTCGAGACTCTCTGCAATATCCCCCACATCGTGGTGCGGGGCGCGGACTGGTATGCCAGCGTCGGGCCGGCCAGGAGTTCGGGGACGCGCCTCTTCTCGGTGAGCGGGCACGTGGAGCGGCCCGGCAATTACGAGCTGCCCATGAGCATCACGCTGCGAGCGCTGATCTTTGACCACGCCGGCGGCATCAGGGACGGACGGCGGCTCAAGGCCGTCATCCCCGGGGGGTCCTCGGCACCGGTCTTGACGGAGCAGCATTTGGACGTGACCATGGACTTCGAGTCGCTGGCGGCGGCCGGGAGCATGGGTGGCTCGGGCGGGGTCATCGTCATGGATGACACCGTCTGTATGGTCCGGGTGGGGGAGATCGTTTCCCGCTTCTACCATCACGAATCCTGCGGCCAGTGCACCCAGTGTCGCGAGGGGACCGCCTGGCTGCACAAGGTCCTGCACCGGATCGAGCGCGGGCAGGGGCGCAAGGAGGATCTGGATGTGCTCCTGGACATGTGCGACAACATGAAAGGGAAGACCATCTGCGTCCTGAGTGACGCGGCGGCCATGCCGATCGAAAGTTACCTGAAGCACTTCCGGGAGGAATTCGAGGCCCACGTCCGGGAGCGGGCGTGCCCGTTCGCGGGCAAGGGCACGTTCTGAGCGTCCTGTCGTGTCGTAAGGATTCGTGCCGGGGGATCGCATCTCCGGTGCGGTGAAGGATATCCCGATGCCGACATTGAAGATCGACGGGGTCGAGGTCACCGTTCCCGCCAACACGACTATTCTGGAGGCGGCGAAGACGGTGGGGATCGAGGTCCCCCACTACTGCTACCATCCGGGCCTCAGCGTGGTGGGGCAGTGCCGCATGTGCCAGGTGGAAGTGGAGAGGATGCCCAAGCTGGCCATCGCCTGCAACATGTCGGTGGCGGAGGGGATGGTCGTGGCGACCCGCTCGCCCAAGGTGGAAAAGGCGCGCCGTGCCGTGCTGGAATTCTACCTGTTGAATCATCCGCTGGATTGCCCCATCTGCGACAAGGGGGGCGAGTGTCCTCTCCAGGATTACACCCTGAAATACGGTCCGGGCGAGAGCCGCTCTGCCGAGGAGAAGGTCCAACGGACGAAGCATCAGATCTTCGGGCCGCATATCGTTTTCGACGCGGAACGCTGCATCCTGTGCACCCGGTGCGTCCGGTTCTGCCACGAGATCCCCAAGACCGGGGAGCTGGGAGTCTTCTCCCGGGGAGATCGGTCGGAGATCAACCTCTTCCCGGGCAAGGCGCTGGACAACAAGTATTCGGGAAATGTCATCGACCTCTGCCCGGTGGGGGCGCTGACCTCCAGGGAGTACCGGTTCCAGTCCCGGCCGTGGGACCTGGTGCGGCACACCGAGAGCGTCTGCCCGCTGTGCAGCCAAGGCTGCAACATCATCCTGGATGTCCGCTACCGCCAGCGCGGCGAGGAGCTGCTGCGCATCCAGCCGCGGGAGAACCCGGCCGTCAACCGGTGGTGGATGTGCGACGAGGGGCGGTTCACGTTCCAGTATCTCTCCGATCCGGCCCGCCTCCGCGTCCCGACCTGGCGGGAGGGGGACCGGCCGGTCGGGATGGCCTACGACGACCTCTTACTCCGGTTGGCCCGGGCCATCCGGCGAGTCGTGGAGGCGCATGGTCCGTCGGCCATCGGGTGCATCGCCTCGTCCCGCCTGACCAACGAGGAATTGTTCCTGGTCCGCCGCTTCTTCCGGGAGATCGTCGGGACGCCGCACCTGGACTTCCGGGTCCGCCCCGTGCAATTCGACGAAACCGATGTGTCCGAGGACGGGATCCTGCGACGGACCGACAAGACCGCCAACAGCCGGGGGGCGCGCGACCTGGGCATCCTGCCGGGGCCGGAGGGCCTGGACGCGGCGGGGATGCTCGCGGCCGCAGCCGATGGGCGCCTGAAAGCGCTCTTCGTCTTCGAGGAAGACCTCGTGCGCGAGTTCCCTGACAGCCCGGTCCGCGAGGCGCTCGGTCGCCTGGAGCTTCTCGTGGCCTCCAGCGTGTTCCCCACCGAGACGACGGCGCTGGCCCAGGTGGTCCTGCCCGCGCTCGGATTTGCGGAGAAAGCGGGGAGCTTCACGAACTTCCAGGGCCGTATCCAGAAGATTCACCGGGCGCTGACGCCCCACCTGGCTTCGCGGAGCCTGCCGGAGGTGCTGCGAGACCTGGCCAGGGACCTGGGCCGGAGTCTGGGGGAGATCGAGCCGGAGCGGGTCTGGGCCGCCATCGGGGAAATGGCAGGCGCGTATCAGGGCATCGCGTGGAAGGACATCGAGCCGCTGGGGATTCTTCCAGAGCCGAGAGCCGGGAGGGCTCATAGCTCATAGATCATGGCTCATAGCCGATAGCTGAAAGCTGATCGCTGACATGCTGGAAACGTTGATCATCATGCTGGTCAAGATCGTGGTGGTGTTCGGCGCCCTGCTCTTGACCGTGGCCTACATGACCTGGATGGAGCGGAAAGTGATCGCCGACATCCAGGTACGCCTGGGCCCGATGCGGGTCGGCCCGCATGGCCTCTTGCAGCCCATCGCCGACGGCCTGAAGCTGCTGTTCAAGGAGGACCTGATCCCGAGCCAGGTGGAACGGGTCGTGTTCCTGCTGGCGCCCGGCCTGAGCATCGTCCCGGCCTTCATCGCCTTCGCGGTGATTCCCTTCGGCGACACCACGACGCTCTTCGGCCTGCTGTCGAAGCCCGTGGCGCTCCACATCACCGACATCGATGTCGGGGTGTTGTTCGTCTTCGGAGCGGCCTCGCTGGGCGTGTACGGGATCGTCCTGGCCGGCTGGTCGTCGAACAACAAGTACTCGCTGCTGGGGGGGCTCCGCTCGTCGGCCCAGCTGATCAGCTACGAGGTGTCCATGGGCCTCTCGGTGGTGGGCGTTTTGATCCTGGCGGGCTCCCTGAGCCTGGTGCAGATCGTGAAGGCCCAAGAGGGTGTGGAATGGATATTCGGCATCCTGCCCCATCCTCGGTGGTTTCTGTTCAGCCAGCCGCTGGGATTCCTGATCTACTTCACCTGCGCCCTGGCGGAGACGAACCGGGCCCCCTTCGACCTCCCCGAGGCGGAGACGGAGCTGGTGGCCGGCTTCCACACCGAGTACAGCTCCATGAAGTTCGCCATGTTCTTCATGGCCGAGTACGCCAACATGATCACGGTGTCGGCCCTGGCCACCACGATGTTCCTGGGCGGCTGGCTCGGGCCCATCGGGCCGTCGCCCGTCTGGTTCCTGGGCAAGGTCTTCGTCCTGCTGTTCCTGTTCATCTGGTTCCGGGCCACGCTGCCACGGTTCCGATACGATCAGCTCATGAGCTTTGGCTGGAAGCGGCTGCTGCCCCTGGCGCTCTTGAATGTCGTGTGGTCGGCGCTGTGGGCGCTGAGAGGATAGCATGGAGGTCGTGATCTTCACGGGGCTGGCGCTGGTGGCGGCCGTGTCCGCCGTTCTGGTGATCGTCCAGCGGCACGCCGTGTACAGCGCCCTGTTCCTGATCATCACCATGGGGGCGCTGGCGGGCATCTACATCCTGCTCGAGGCCTATTTCGTCTGGGTCATCCAGGTCATCGTCTATGCCGGGGCCATCATGGTGCTCTTCCTGTTCGTGATCATGCTGATGGACCTCCGGCGCGAGCAGGATCCCTGGGCGCCGCCGGGCCGCGGCCGGATCGTGGCGGCCGTCCTGCTGTCGCTGGTCCTCCTGGTGGAGCTGGTCATGACGGTGGCGCAACGCCTGACGCTGGGTCCAGGTGGGGGGCCGCCGCCGGCCGGCGCCTTCGGCACGACCCTCACGGTCGGCCGGCTCCTCTTCACCGATTACCTGTTTCCTTTCGAGATCACCTCCGTCATCCTCCTCGTGGCCATGGTGGGAGCGATGGTTCTGGCCAAAAAGCGCCTGACATGACTAAATGAAAAAAAATTTCAAACCGACAATTGAAAACCGGTCATCGGGTGAAACATCGAGGGGAACGAAATCTCGCGGGCCGAGGGCTCTTCCGTTGTCGGTTGTCGGTTGTCGGTTTTTCATTTTGCATTGAAAGGGAATTACGGATGCAAGTCCCGCTATCGGCCTACTTGATCTTGAGCGCGTTCCTGTTCTCCATCGGGGTCGTCGGCGTCGCGATCCGGCGCAACGCGCTGATCATCTTCATGTCCATCGAGTTGATGCTGAACGCGGTCAACCTGACCTTCCTGGCGTTCGCCCGCTTCCTCAACTCCATGGACGGGCAGATCTTCGTCTTCTTCGTCATGGTCGTGGCGGCGGCCGAGGTGGCCGTGGGACTGGCCATCATCATCACCATCTACCGGAACAAAGAGACGGTGGATGTGGCCGAACTCAACCTCCTGAAATGGTGAGAGGCATCGTGGCAGGCATGGGGAAGATCGTTCGGCAGTTCGGCTGTTCGGCAGTTCCGGAACGACCGAACCGCCGAACCGCCGAACGGTCGAACGCTTTTCGCGTAGAGCATGAGCATGCTGAGTAATCTGTGGCTCGTTCCCGTCTGGCCCCTGCTGGGCTTCCTGGCCAACGGCTTCTTCGGCCGGCGGATCGGGAAGGGCGCGGTGGGGATGATCGCCTGCGGCAGCGTGGGCCTGTCCCTGCTGTTCTCCCTGGTCGCGGTGGCCGAGCTCCTGGCCCTGCCCCGTGGGGCCCGGGTCACCCAGGTGGTGGCGCCCTGGATCAGTTCGGGGAATTTCCAGGCGGACTGGGGACTGCTCCTGGATCCGCTGTCGGCCGTCATGATCCTGGTGGTGTCCGGCGTCGGGTTCCTGATCCACGTCTACTCCATCGGGTACATGCACGAGGACCCGGACTACCCCCGCTTCTTTACGTATCTGAACCTGTTCACCTTCTCCATGCTGATGCTGGTCCTGGCCAACAATTACCTCCTGCTCTACGTCTTCTGGGAGGCGGTTGGCCTGTGTTCATACCTGCTCATCGGCTTCTGGTTTGAGAGGAAGTCGGCGGCCGACGCGGGCAAGAAGGCGTTCATCGTCAACCGGGTGGGGGACTTCGGCTTTGCCCTGGGCGTGATGTTGCTCTGGACCAGCCTGGGCACGCTGCAGTACGACCAGGTGTTCGCCTCGGCACCGGCGCAGCTCCCGGCAGGCGGGGCCGTCGTGACGGCCGTCACGTTGCTCCTCTTTGTTGGGGCCACGGGCAAGTCGGCCCAGCTTCCCCTGTACGTCTGGCTGCCCGACGCCATGGAGGGGCCGACGCCGGTCTCGGCGCTGATCCACGCCGCGACCATGGTGACGGCCGGGATCTACATGGTTGCCCGGTCCGCCCCGCTTTTCGAGCTGGCGCCCCTCTCGCTTTCGGTGGTGGCCTGGATCGGGGGCCTCACGGCCGTTTTCGCCGCCACGATCGCGCTGGTGCAAAACGACATCAAGCGAATCGTGGCGTACTCGACGATCTCGCAGCTCGGGTACATGTTCCTCGGCTGCGGGGTAGGGGCCTACGCCGCAGCGATCTTCCACCTGATGACCCACGCCTTCTTCAAGGCGCTCTTGTTCCTGGGGTCCGGCTCTGTGATCCACGGGCTCTCGGGGGAACAGGATATCCGCAAGATGGGCGGGCTGCGAAAGCACATGCCCATCACCGCCTTCACCTTCCTGATCGGGGCGTTGGCCAATGCGGGCATCTTCTTCCTGGCGGGCTTCTGGTCCAAAGACGAGATCCTGTACGGGGCCGTTGCCAGCGGCCGCATAGGCGTGTGGGCGCTCGGCGCGGCCGGCGCGTTCCTCACCGCCTTCTACATGATGCGATGCTACTACCTGACCTTCGAGGGTCGGTCTCGCGTTGAAGAGAAGGCGGCGCATCATCTGCACGAATCGCCCCCCCTCATGACGGTGCCCCTGCTGGTCCTGGCGTTTTTCTCGGCCTTCGTGGGGTTCGTCGGCGTCCCGCCGGAGCACGGGGTGTACCACCGGTTCGTGGAGCCGGTCTTTGCCGTCGCCAAGGGGGCTGTGGCCCACGAAGCCCCCGTCGGGGTGATCCCCATGGCCTTGGTTTCCCTGGCCGTCGCCGTGGCAGGCGTCCTGGTGGCGACCCGTTTTTACATCTGGCGCCTGGAGACTCCGGCCCGGATGGTCGAACGCTTCCCACAGGTGTACCGGGTCCTCCTGAACAAGTACTACGTGGACGAGCTGTACGACGCCCTCTTCGTGGAGCCGATCCGGCGAGGCGCCATCTGGCTCTGGCGGAAGTTCGACGAGCCGGTGATCGATGGCTCGGTCAACGGCGTGGGCGCAGTGGTCCGGGGGGGGAGCGCCGTTCTGCGCCGCGTCCAGACGGGCTACGTGATGAACTATGTCCTGAGCTTCATCGTGGGGGTCGTGGCCATCCTCGGGTATTTGGCGTTCTGGCGATGACCCCCTCACCCTTCACCCTCTCCCTTGGGGAGAGGGAAGGGGTGAGGGCAAGGAGGGGGCAAGCCGGTGGGTGAGTTTCCCTGGATCTCGGCCGTGGTCTTCCTGCCGCTCATCGGGGTGGCTCTCCTGGTCCTCGTGGACAGGCAGCGCGAGGCGGCGATCAAGCATCTGGCCTTCAGCGTCTCGATTGTGACCTTCCTGGTTTCCCTCCAGCTCTATTGGGGCTTCCAGCTCAATGTCCCGGGGATGCAGTTCGTAGAGCGGAGAGCCTGGATCCCCGGCTACGGCGTGCAGTACTACGTCGGCGTGGATGGGATCAGCCTGCTCCTGGTGCTGCTGACCACGTTCCTCATGGCCATCGCCATCCTCTCCTCATATACGGCCATCACGACCTCCGTGAAGGAGTACATGATCTGCATGCTCCTCCTGGAGACGGGGATGCTGGGGGTCTTCGTGGCCTTGGACCTCGTCTTGTTCTACGTCTTCTGGGAAGGGATGCTGATCCCCATGTACTTCCTGATCGGCATCTGGGGCGGCCCGCGTCGGATCTACGCCACCCTCAAGTTCTTCCTCTACACGATGGCGGGCGGCGTCCTGATGCTGGTGGCCATCATCGCTTTGTATTATCTCAACGGCGGCCGGCCGGGCGGGGAGTTCACCTTCGACCTGCTCAAGATCTACGGCTTGGAGCTGCCGTTCGCGACCCAGGCCTGGTTGTTCCTGGCCTTCGCCGTGGCCTTCGCCATCAAAGTCCCCATGTTCCCCTTCCACACGTGGTTGCCCGATGCCCACGTGGAGGCGCCCACGGCCGGCTCGGTGATCCTGGCGGGCGTGCTCTTGAAGATGGGGACCTATGGCTTCCTTCGCTTCGCGCTGCCGCTCTTCCCCGAGGCCACCCGATACTTCACGCCCCTCTTCTCTTGGCTGGCCATCATCGGCATCCTGTACGGGGCGCTGGTGTCCATGGTTCAGCCCGACCTGAAGAAGCTGGTGGCGTACAGCTCCGTCAGCCATCTGGGATTCGTGATGCTGGGGATCTTCGCCCTGACCATCCAGGGGGTGGAGGGCGGCATCCTGCAAATGATCAACCACGGCCTCTCGACCGGCGCGCTGTTCCTGATCGTGGGCATGCTCTACGAGCGGCGTCACACGCGGATGATCGAGGACTTCGGCGGCCTGGCCCGGATCATCCCGGTGTTCACGGCCTGCTTCCTCATCGTCACGCTGTCCTCCATCGGGCTGCCGGGCCTGAACGGTTTCGTCGGGGAATTCCTGATCCTGGTGGGGACGTTCCGAGTTCATCGGCTGTATGCGGTCTTGGCGACGGCGGGCGTCATCCTGGCCGCGGTGTACATGCTGTGGATGTTCCAGCGGGTGATGTTCGGCGGCGTGACCCACGAGGAGAATCGCCGCCTGACCGACCTGACCGCGCGAGAGATCGCGGTGCTGGTCCCGGTGCTCCTGGGCATCGTCTGGATTGGCATTTACCCCCGGCCGCTGCTCATGGTGACGGAGGCCTCGGTGAAGCAACTGCTGGCCCAGGTGCACGTGCGCTATCGGGCAGAGCCAGCGGCTGCCCCGGCCGGACCTGCCCTGGCCCTGGCGCAGGACTCCTGGACGACGGGCGAAGCAGCCACCCAGAGCCCGCGCCGCACCACGCCGAGCCTGGGGGAATTCATCGGGCCGACTTCCGCCCTGGCTCTTGATGCGCGGGCGATGGGCCATAGGATTGAGGCGCGCCATGCCGAGTAGCCTTCCCGTGATCTCCTGGGGCGCCATGCTGCCCATGCTCGTGGTCACGGGGACAGGACTCCTGATCCTGGTCCTCGACCCGTTCACGCCCCCGACGCAGCGGGACCGCCTTGGTGTCATCAGCCTCCTTGGGGTCGTGGCTGCGGCCGGGGCGGTGGTGGCGCGATGGGGACAGCCAGAGATCATCTTCGGCGGCATGCTGGCGGCGGATGCCTTCGGCCAATTCTTCACCCTGCTCTTCCTCTTGGTGGCGGGCCTCACCCTGCTGATCTCCATGCCCTATGTCCGCCGCGCCGGGATGGATCACGGGGAGTATTACGCGCTCTTGCTCTTCAGCACCCTCGGCATGATGATCATGGCCAGCAGCCTCGATCTCATCACCATCTTCCTGGGGCTGGAGACCCTGTCCATCTCCCTGTACATCCTGGCGGGGTTCCTGCGGGAGCAGCCCAAGTCCAACGAGTCGGCGTTGAAGTACCTCCTGCTGGGGGCCTTCGCATCGGGCTTCGTGCTGTACGGCATCGCGCTCACCTACGGCGCCACGGGAAGTGTCAACCTCAGGCGGGTCGCGGAGGTCCTGGCGGCGGGCAAGGCCTCCAGCCCCACGCTGCTCTTCATCGGGATGGGCCTCTTGATCATCGGCTTCGGCTTCAAGGTGGCCTCGGTGCCGTTTCACATGTGGATGCCCGACGTGTACGAGGGCGCCCCGACGTCGGTGACGGCCTTCATGATCGCGGGCACCAAGGCGGCGGCCTTTGCCGCATTCCTGCGCATCCTGATGACGGCGCTGCCGGTCCTGCAGCCCGACTGGAGCCGCGTGCTCTGGGTCCTGGCGGTGCTCACCATGACGCTGGGGAACGTGGTGGCCATCGCCCAGTCCAATATCAAGCGCATGCTGGCCTACAGCTCCATCGCTCACGCGGGCTACATCCTGGTGGCCCTGGTGGCGGCCAGCAAGCTGGGCAGCGGCAGCGTGCTCTTCTACCTCGTGGCCTACGCCTTCATGAACCTGGGGGCGTTCGGCGTGGTCATCGCGCTGGCGCGCCAGGACGGGGAGCGCGTGACCATTGAGGATTACGCCGGGCTGGGCCTCCGGTATCCCTTCCTGGGCGCCGCCATGGCCCTGTTCATGTTCTCGCTGGCGGGCATCCCGCCGACCGGCGGCTTCATGGGGAAGTTCTACATCTTCAGCGCGGCCATCCAGGCGAACTACGTCGGCCTGGCTATCATCGGTGTGTTGAACAGCGTGATCTCGGCGTACTACTACCTGCGAGTCACGGTGGTGATGTACATGGGCCAGGGGGAGGCGGAACCGGCCGCGGGCCGCCTGTCGCCGGCGCTTACGCTGGCTGTCCTCATCGCCATCTTGGGGACGCTCCAGCTCGGTCTTTTTCCTTCCCGCTTCCTCGAGGTGGCCCTGCGGTCGGTCGGGGCGCTCTTGGGATGACGTCCTTCGCCGCACCGCCATGGGCTGAGAGGGTGGCGCCATGAAGCCGGTGAAGATTCCCGAGAAGACCATTACCCGTCTGTCCATCTATCTGCGCTGCCTGGAAGAGCTGGAGGCGGGCAACACCGCCTCTGTGTCCTCCAAGCAGTTGGCGGAGCGCTTCGGATTGAACTCGGCGCAGGTCCGGAAGGATCTGGCGTACTTCGGCCAGTTCGGTGTGCGGGGGCTGGGCTACTACATCGCCGAGCTCAAGCACAATCTGGAGCGCATTCTGGGATTGAAGCAGGACTGGGAGGTCGCCCTCATCGGCGTCGGCAATCTCGGGTCCGCCCTCATCGCCTACAAAGGATTCCAGGCGCGCGGTTTCCAGATCAACCTGGCGTTCGACAGCGATCAGGCCAAGGTGGGTCACCAGATCGACGGAGTGGTGGTCATGGATGTCGCCAAGCTGGTGCCCACGCTCCGCAAGAAGAAGGTGAAGATCGCGGTGCTGGCCGTCCCCGCGGCGACGGCTCAGTCGGTGGCCGACCTCCTGGTGGATTCCGGAGTCACCGCCATCTTGAACTTCGCGCCGACCCAGTTGCTGGTTCCAGAGAGGGTCAAGGTCCAGAACGTGGACCTCTCGGTTCTGCTGAAGACCCTGTCCTATCACACCGTCCGCGCGAGCCACGCTGTTCCTCGGCGGGTCGAGACCCGGACGACGTAGTCCCAGCCGATCCGCTCCTCGCCAGCGTGCTCCCTTTCCGGGGACACGCCGGCGTTCTTTCTCCGCCGGCAGCGCGTCTCAAGGGGACAACCCCGCGCAGCGGGGCTCGCGCTCGAAGAATCAGGGCTGGCGTGCCTGCGTGCCAACCTGTCCCTGCTCCTTCTCTTCCCCGCCTGGCCCCCGCTCCCTTCGCATGGACCTTGCGTCCCGAGAGCACTTCTTGGTATAAGCCATCCGGAATCCATGGCTCTCACCCGGGTGGTGCTCAGCCTTGACTCTCTCGTGCCGGTTTCAGGATGGCTTGACCTTCGCGGTCGAACTGCATGACGGGCAACCCCGGAAGGGTACGAGCATCCCATACATATCCCACCTGTTAGGCGTGGCCAGTCTCGTGCTCGACAACGGTGCAGACGAGGACGAGGCCATTGCCGCCCTGCTCCATGATGCGATCGAGGATCAGGGAGGGTCGGAGACTCGTGAGGAGATTCGTCGCCGTTTCGGTGATCGGGTCGTAGAGATCGTTGACGGTTGCTCGGACACCGACAGCACCCCGAAACCACCATGGCTGGAACGCAAGAAAGCGTACCTCACGCACCTGCGAAATGCTTGCGCCTCCGTGCTCTTGGTCTCGGCTGCCGATACGCTACACAATGCCCGGGCGATTCTGACCGACTATCGTGAACTGGGAGAGTCCCTGTGGGAGCGATTCAACGGCGGGCGAGAGGGAACGCTGTGGTACTACCGCTCGGTCGTGACGGCGTTCAGGGGGACTGCTGCGGCTCCCCTTCGCCTCGTGGAAGAACTGGATCAAGTCGTTTCGGAGATCGAGGGCCTCGCGTCCTCGGGGAAGAGCGTTTGAGAGCCGCCCCTCCGTACAACCCTCCGAAGGTCCGGCAAGACATCCCAGTTCGAAACTGTCCTCGACAAATCAATCTGCATTCCTGAGAATCTCACCCAGGCAGGCACCCCTCAGGCCAAGGGAGGCAGGCTGCATGGGACACCATCACCCTGGGACCACGCGCCGTGATTTCCTGAAGGTCACGGCTGCAGGCTTGGCCTTGGGCCTGGCTGGCAGGCCGTCACCCACGGAGGCCGCGCCCGACCCCGACCTGGTCGTGATTTCCGGCGATCCCGCTGCCGCGACGCGCAAGGCGCTGGAGGCCATGGGCGGCATCTCCCGCTTCGTTCAGAAGGGGCAGCGGGTCGTCCTCAAGCCCAACATGTCATTCGCCAACCCTCCCGAACGGGCATCGACCACCCATCCTTTGGTGGTCACCACGGTGGCCCAGGCCTGCATGGATGCGGGGGCCGAGCGGGTGGTGGTCCTGGATTACCCCCTGTATCAGACGGAACTGTGCCTGCAGCGCTCGGGGATCCAAGAGGCGTGCAAGTCCATCCGTGGCGTGTATGTCCTCGGGCTTGACGACCGAAAATTCTTCCGCGAGATCAAGGTACCTCAAGGCAAGGTCCTGGACCGCGTGGAGGTCATGAAGGAGGTCCTGGACAGCCACGTCCTCATCAACCTCCCGCAGGCCAAGTCGCATTCCAACACGGGCGTGAGTCTGGGGATCAAGAACCTCATGGGCCTGATCTGGGACCGGTGGAGTTTCCACGCCCGGTACAACATCAATCAGGCGCTGGCCGACCTGGTCACGGTCATCACCCCCCAGCTCACCATCCTCGACGCCACGCGGGCCCTGGTCTCGGGAGGGCCGGGAGGCCCGGGGGAGGTCCAGAAGCCGAACCTCGTCATCGCCGGCACCGATCCCGTGGCCGTGGACTCGTACGGGGTCACGGTTGCCCCGTGGTATGGCCAGCAGTTCAAGGGTCGGCAGGTCGAGCACCTGCTCGTCGCCCACCAGCGGGGCCTGGGGAAGATTGATCTGGAGCAACTCAGGATCCACAAGGAGAGAGCATGAGAACCGCTGTGCAGGCCCTCTCCCTCCTCCTCTTCTCCCTGCTCTTCCTCTTGGCGAACTACAGGCTGCCGGACTGGTTGCCGGCCGATATCTACTTGCGTCTGGATCCGCTCCTCGGCCTGAGTGCGGTCCTTGCCGGGAAGGAGGTCGTCACCCGGGCGCTGTGGTCTCTGATTCTGATCGGGGCCACGATCGCTGTCGGCCGCTTCTTCTGCGGTTACGTGTGTCCCCTGGGGGCCGCCATTGATTTCCTGGACGTCCTGCTCTTCAGGCGGAAGACCCGACAGGGGTTGAAGGCCGACGCGAGCCTCCGGCGGGCGAAATTCTTCCTGCTCATTGTCTTCCTCGCCGCCGCGGCCGCTTCCGTCTCTCTGGCGTACCTTCTCGATCCTCTGGCCCTCCTCACGCGCTTCTACACGTTCATCCTCTTCCCCTTGGCGGTCAGCCTGCTGAACCTACTCCTCGATCTTGCCCGCCGGGCTTTCCAGGCCATGGGATGGATCGGCCTGGCCCACCTTTCCTATACCCAGCCCGTCTATTACATGTCGCTCATCACCCTCCTGATCTTCGGGGGGATCATCGCCCTCAATCGTTTCACGCCGCGGTTCTTCTGCCGGTATCTCTGCCCGCTGGGGGCGCTCCTCGGCCTCGTGTCGCCCCTGGGCCTCTTCAAACGCCGGGTGGCCCCGGAATGTGACGCCTGCGAGGACTGCCGGCAGGTGTGCCCCATGGGCGCGCCCAGCCAGAGCCCGGAGAGCATTCGCCTGTCCGAGTGCATCCAGTGCCGGACGTGCGTGCAGGCCTGCCATCCACGGGCGATCACGTTCCCGGCGTTTCCTTCGGCGGATCAGGGGGGAGAGTATCTGCCGATCGAGATCTCGCGGAGGGGATTCCTGTATTCCGCGACCGGCGGCCTCTCCCTGGCGTTCCTGGTGGACCGGAGCCCGTTCACCAAACTTCAGGGGAAGCGCCGGCTCATCCGCCCGCCCGGGGCCATTCCCGAGGCCGAGCTCATGCGCACCTGCGTCCGCTGCGCCGAGTGCATGAAGTCGTGTCCCACCAATACGCTCCAGCCCTGCCTCTGGGAATCGGGCCTCGCCGGCCTCTGGACCCCCAAGATGGACTTGCGCTTCGCGCCCTGCGAGCAAAATTGCAACGTCTGCGGAAAGGTGTGCCCCACGCAGGCCATCCGGTCCCTCTCGCTGGAGGAAAAGACCCACGCCAAGGTGGGCACGGCCCTCCTCAACCGAGACCTGTGCCTGGTCTGGGCCCAGGACAAGCTGTGCCTGATCTGTGACGAGATCTGCCCGTACCATGCCATCGTCTTTCGCACGGTGGAGGGATACCGGCGACCCGTCGTCATCGCCTCGCGGTGCAACGGCTGCGGCTACTGCGAGCAGCGCTGCCCCGTCCAGGGCGAGTCGGCCATCGTCGTCGCGACCAACGGCGAGATTCGGCTCAAGGAAGGCTCCTACGTCGAGGAGGCGAAGAAGCTCCAGCTCGACTTCACACCGAATCCCAGCGACGATCGGTTTTTCCTGGAGCAGTCCGGCATAAAGGTCGAAGAGAAGAAGGTTCCGGGGAAGGGCGCCGTCCCGAAGGGAACAGCCCCGCCCAAGAAGCCCAAGGGATTTCTGTGAGATCCGGAGGCGCGCAGGATGGATAGACTTCTTGAGTTATTCGAACGCCTGAAAGGCCTTGTGGCGGTCCCGGCGACGAGCGGGTTCGAGCAGGGAATAGCCGCTCGACTACTGGAGCAGATGCGGCCGCTGGCGGACCGAGTCGAGGTGGATGCCTTCGGGAATGTCTACGGGCACCTGGAGGGGACGCCTGGCGGGCCGCGCGTCATGGTCCCGGCCCACAGCGACTCGGTGGGAATGATCGTCTCGCATATCGAGGAGAACGGCTACCTTCGCTTTGACGTAGTCGGGTCCGTTCCGGCGAATCTGACCTATGCCCAGCGGGTGTTGGTGCTGACCGCGCAAGGCTCTCGCGTAGGAGTGGTCGGGTCAAAACCCGGCCACATCGCCTTCCGCGACGTGCACCTGGGGACGACGGTCCCGCCGGTGGATGCGCTCTTCATCGACGTCGGCGCGTCGTCCAGGGCCGAGGCACAGCGAATGGGGATCGAGCCGGGCCAGCAGGTGACCTGGGATCGGGAACTCGCCTGGCTGGGAGACCCTTCGGCGGGTCTGGTGACGGGGCGTTCCCTGGATGACAAGGTCGGCTGTCTGGCGATGCTGGAGGCGATGCGTGCCCTCCGGCGATCGGGTGGTCGCCTCCATGCGACGGCCATCTTCGTGGCGGCGGTGCAGGAAGAGGTTGGCCTGCGGGGGGTGGTGCAGGCCGCGAACCGGCTCCAACCGGACTTGTGCATCGGGATCGACGCGACCGTTTCCCAGGCGGGGTTCGGTCACGGCATCGGCGCGCACCCCAGCACCACGTTCTCGGAGGCGGCGAACGCCCTCGGGGCGGGGCCGGGGATCTCCGTCATGGACCGCGGGGCCACGGTTCCTACGGGACTGTTTGGGCACCCGGCGCTCATCGGGCTCTGCCGCCAGGCAGCGGAGCGGGAGAAGATCCCATACCAGATCGAAGGCAGCATGCCGATCATCACCTCCGATGCGGCCGCGGTCCAGTTCGCGGGAAGCGGCGTCCCCTCTCTCACCTTGAAGATTCCCTCTCGCTACACCCATGGCCCAATCGAAGTCTGCTCCCTCAAAGACGTGGCCGCGACCGCCGACCTCCTCGCCGCCGCCCTCCGCAGCATCGGCCCTGAGACACGCTTCCAGTTCATTGAGACGTGAACCGGGGGTACGCACCCGGTGAGCCTCAAGCCCCAGCCGGCCATGCCACTCGTTGCATCGTGGTGCACGAGGATCCCTGAAGCTTGACACTACGACAAGATCGGAGGTACGGTAAACCTGTTTCGGCGGTTTCCGATTTCGCCAGGGGAGGGGGATCGGGTGAGCCCAGCCGGGGACGAAAACCAGGCGAATAGCGCCGCCGCTTTTCCGGCGCGCAGAAACCTCCACGGCCCTCTGGGGTTCATAGGCCCAGGGGGCTGTTCTGCTCGTGCGCGCCTCCGCTCAACTCTTCCGCTGCAGAGAGACCTCGATCCGCGAGCCCCGGCTGGTCCGGCGCCATTTTCGACGGGACGACTCGCCACGGAGAGAGTTGAACGTTTCGCGCAATGTCCCGCTCAGGACTTGCCAGGAGGCTTCGGCGGGCAGACCTGCGCTGGGAAGCCTCCTACGCAGAACAAGATAATCCGTGGTTGGGCGCGCATCGCCTGTCATTTAGGGAGGGGTCGAAGATGAGTCCAAGAGGTGGGAGTATGGCCGCTGGAAAGAGGTTCATGGTTGCAGGTCTTGGCGGGATCGCGCCAGTATTGCTGAGCCTGATCGTGGTTGACCTCCAGACACTACTCCTTGACGTCACGCCGCTGGCGGTGGTCTCGTACCTGATCCGGGTGCTGGCCCTCTTCGCGGTCGGTGGGTTGGTCGGCTGGCTGCATAAGAGCGAGTTCGACGCTGTGAAGCTATTCCAGTTGGGGATCGCCGCCCCGGCATTGATAACCGCTGCGATCAATGGAGGCCGCATCAGTCTGCCGGAGAAGCCTCCCGAACCACAAGGGCGCTCGTCCGCGATCTTCGTGTCCCGGGCATATGCGCAGGCGGCCGGTGAGAAAGGATTGAAACAGTTCTCGCTCCCCCAGGAATCACCCATGCAGCAGGTGTATCGCGGCCTGCTTGGCGCTACTCCCAAGAATGTCTGGTTCGTGATCACCGGCTCACATCCAACCCGGGAAGACGCCGAGAAGCAGGCAGCCGAGATCCGCGCGAAAGGTTACTCGGCAGATGTGTACGCGCCGTACGGGAGCAACCCCTATTACGCCGTCGTGATCGGTTCCCAATTGACCCTGTCGGAGGCTCGGGAGCTTCGGCTGAGAGCCATGAAGTCGGGCTTGCCCAAGGACACATATCTGTGGACAATCCCCCCGCGGTAATGGCTCGCTCCACCTTTCAGGCCATCGGGAGACGCTGCCA
This sequence comes from Methylomirabilales bacterium (SeqCode), assembly GCA_044451055.1. Classification (GTDB taxonomy): domain Bacteria; phylum Methylomirabilota; class Methylomirabilia; order Methylomirabilales; family 2-02-FULL-66-22; genus 2-02-FULL-66-22. The sequence goes on along the minus strand of JBIOJT010000009.1, from coordinate 370 downwards.
CTTTCGTCGTCCTGCCGGCAGTCGTTGAAAAACTGCCGGCGCGCTGGACCGGCGGTCGCGGACCTGCTGCCCTCTGCATCCCCATGCCCTGTGGCCCCGCCGGGGAAGAAAAGCAGGCACATCGCGGCGCCGCTAAGCGGCGCGCGGGAGGCTTCACGGCCCTCTGGGGTTCCTAGCCTGAATTATTCATGAATTTCTGAGTCACCCTCACCCGCTCCCTCTCCCATCGAGCTGATCGTTACCCATATCCTGAGGGGCTGGACACGGAGGGTTGCAGCAGATGTCGGGCGTGCCGAAGCGCCATGAATCTGTACATGGCGGCCAGATCATCGAGGCGCTGGAGGCCGAGCCAGGTGGTTTTCGTGCCGGG
>JBIOJT010000008.1:0-31710 GCA_044451055.1 Methylomirabilales bacterium (SeqCode) | reverse complement strand
CCTGTGCAAGGGCGAGGGCCTTCCCCGCGAACGAAGCAGCGCGGGGAACGGTGTAGCCATTATTCCGCGCTGCGTAGTATGACTACGTGTCTCTCTCAATGGTAGGGTGCTCGGCGGCCATACTGGGCTCCATGAGTCATCCGTTAAGGACATTACTTCGATAGCCTCCGCTGTGTCAATTGCGGTCATCCATGCGATGCCTGTTTCGCCTGGACTGAAAATGAAACGGGGGGCCGCCTGAGCCGGCCCCCCGTTCGGTGCGTTGCGATACCCGAGGTTACTTCTCGCCCATCTCCTTCACCTTGACCTGCTCCTTCAAGGCCGCATGGGCGGCGGCCAGCTTGGCGATGGGGACCCGGTAGGGCGAGCAGCTCACGTAGTCCAACCCGATCTTGTGACAGAACGCGACCGAGTGGGGCTCGCCCCCGTGCTCGCCGCAGATCCCGATCTCCAGGTCCTTGCGGGTGGCGCGGCCCTTCGCCACGGCCATCTCCATCAGGGCGCCCACGCCGGCCTGGTCGATGCTGACGAACGGATCCTCGGGATAGACCCCCCGCTCGACGTACAGCGGGAGGAACTTCCCGGCGTCATCGCGGGAGAGCGCCAGGCAGGTTTGGGTGAGATCGTTGGTCCCGAAGGAGAAGAACTGCGCCACCTTCGCGATCTCGTCCGCCACGATGCACGCCCGCGGGATCTCGATCATGGTGCCCAGCATGTAGCGGACCTTGACGCCGAACTTCTTCATGGTCTCCTTGGCCACCCGCTCCACGATATCCTGCTGGAGCTGCAGCTCCTTCAGCGTCCCGACGAGCGGGATCATGACCTCGGGGTACGGGTTCTTCCCCGCCTTCCGCAGCTCGCAGGCCGCCTCGAAGAGGGCCTGAGCCTGCATCTCGGTGATCTCGGGATACTCGATCCCGAGGCGACAGCCCCGGTATCCCAGCATGGGGTTGAACTCGTGCAAGGAGTCCACCTTGGCCTTCAACCGGTCGGCCGGCAGGCCGGCCTTCTTGGACAGCTCTTCGATCTCGGCGTCCGTCTTGGGCAGGAATTCATGGAGCGGCGGGTCCAGGGTGCGGACCGTGACCGGCAGGTCGCCCATGATCTCCAGGATCCCCTTGAAATCCGCCTTCTGCATGGGCAGCAGCTTGGCCAGGGCGCGCTTCCTACCCTCCACGTCCTCCGCCAGGATCATCTCGCGGACGGCGTCGATGCGGTCGCCCTCGAAGAACATGTGCTCCGTCCGGCACAGGCCGATGCCGCCGGCGCCGAATTTGCGCGTGACCTGGGCGTCCTTCGGAGTGTCGGCATTGGTCCGGACCCCGATCTTCCGGTACTTGTCGGCCCAGTTCATCAGCGTCGCAAAGTCCCCGGACAACTCGGGCTGGATCAGCTTCACCTCGCCGAGCATCACGTCGCCGAGGCCGCCATCCAGGGTGATGTAGTCGCCGCGCTGAATCTTCAGATCCTTGGCGAAGAAGTAGCCGTGCTCCTCGTACACCGTGATGTCCGTGGAGCCGGCCACGCAGGGCTTGCCCATGCCGCGGGCCACCACGGCCGCATGCGAGGTCATGCCGCCCCGGGCGGTGAGGATCCCCTGGGCGGCGTGCATCCCGCCGATATCCTCGGGCGAGGTCTCGGTCCGGACCAGGATGACCCGCTCCCCCTTGGCGGCGTCCGCCTCGGCCTCGGCGGCGGTGAAGACGACCTTGCCCACGGCCGCCCCCGGCGAGGCCGGGAGGCCCTTGGCGATCTTCTGCATCTTGGCCGTGGGGTCTATGCGCGGGTGGAGGAGCTGATCGAGCTGGGCCGGATCCACCCGCAGCACGGCCAGCTTCTGGTCAATCAGTCGCTCCTTCACCATGTCCACGGCGATCTTCACGGCCGCGGCTGCGGTGCGCTTGCCCACGCGGCACTGCAACATGTACAGCTTGCCGTCTTGAATCGTGAACTCGATGTCCAGCATCTCCCGGTAGTGCTTCTCCAGCCGCTTGTAGATCCGCTCCAGCTCGGCGTAGACCTTGGGCAAGGACTTCTTGAGCTGGCTGATGGGCTGGGGCGTGCGGATCCCCGCCACCACGTCCTCGCCCTGGGCGTTCATCAGGTACTCGCCGAAGAACCGGCGCTCGCCCGTCCCCGGGTCCCGGGTGAAGGCCACGCCCGTCCCCGAGTTGTCGCCCATGTTGCCGAAGACCATGGACTGGACGTTCACCGCTGTTCCCCAATCCCCCGAGATATTCTGCAGCCTCCGGTAGGTGACGGCACGGGGGTTGTCCCACGATCCGAACACGGCGTTGATGGCCAGCCGGAGCTGTTCCTTGGGATCCTGCGGGAAGTCCTTGCCGGTCTTGTCCTTCACCACGCGCTTGAAGAGCGTGACCAGTTCCTTCAAGTCGGCGGCGGTGAGCTCGGTGTCCAGCTTCACCTTCTTGGCGTGCTTCTGGGCCTCCAGCAGTCGCTCGAAGCTCGGCTTCTCAATGCCCAGGACGACGTCGCCGAACATCTGGATGAAGCGCCGGTACGAGTCATAGGCGAAGCGCTCGTTCTTCGACCGGGCGATCAGCCCCTGGATGGTCTGGTCGTTCAGTCCCAGGTTCAAGACCGTGTCCATCATGCCGGGCATGGAGACCCGGGCCCCGGACCGCACCGAGACCAGGAGGGGGTCGCCAGGATCGCCGAACTTCGCGACCATGGCCTTCTCCACCTTCTTCAGATTCTCCTCCACCTGCTTCCACATCCCGGCCGGATACTGCTTCCTGTTCTTGGTGTAGTAGACGCACGCCTCCGTGGAGATCGTGAAGCCGGAGGGCACCGGGATGGCCAGCCGGGTCATCTCGTGCAGGTTGGCCCCCTTGCCTCCCAGGAGGTTCTTCTGTTCCGCCCGACCTTCCGCCTTGCCCTTGCCGAAAAAGAACACGTACTTTCGTGCCGTTGCCATAGACTCCTCCGCTGTCCCCCCTAACCCGAGAGTTTCGTGAAATCCGCAATCCGCGCAAACAAGTCCCAGACCGCCCTGAGCAATGCAAAGCGGTTCTGGGTCAGCCCCTCGTCCGGTCCGATGACCAGGACCTCCTCGAAGAACATGTCCACCACGGGCTTGAGGGCCGCGATCCGCTGGAGCGCCCCCAGGTAATCCTGCGCCGCCACCAGACCGTCCACCTCGCTCTTCAGCGCCACGACCTGGGCATGCAGCGCCCGTTCCGCGCCCTCGACCAGCCGCGCGACATCCACCGGCCGATCGAATCCCTTGGGGACGATGCCCACCACCGCTTGAAGGCGGCCGACAGTTCGCCGAAGTCCGCCTCCCGTCGCATCACCGCCAGCGCCTCGGCGCGCCGGGCCGCATCCACGACGTCGTCGGACCCGGCGGCTAGGGCCGACTCGACCACGTCCATCGGCAGGCCGCGATCGGCCAGCACCGCCTGGGTCCGCCCGCGGAGGAAGTCCAGCACGTCGCGGCGGGCCTTCTCCGCGTTCTGATTCAGCCGGCCACCGAAGCCTTCCCGAGCCTGGTCCACCATCTCACCCAGGGAGGCGCAGAAGTTCCGGTGCAGGATCATCTGCACCACCCCCTGGGCGGCCCGGCGCAGGGCGTAGGGATCCTCGGACCCGGTGGGCATGAGACCGACGCCGAAACAGCCCACAATGGCATCCAGGCGATCCGCCAGGCCCACCACGGCCCCGGCGTTCAATTGCGGCAGCTTGTCGCCCGCAAAGCGGGGGAGGTAGTGTTCCTCGATGGCCTGGCAGACCTCCGCCGGCTCCCCCGAGAGGCGGGCGTACACCCGGCCCATGGTTCCCTGGAGATTGGGGAACTCCTTGACCATGGTGGTCACGAGGTCCGCCTTGCACAGGAAGGCGGCCCGTTCGGCAGCGGCCCGGCAGGCGGGATCCACCCGGTCCGCGATCCGTGCGGCCAGGCGGCCGATCCGCTGCACCTTGTCGTACATCGTCCCCAGCTTCTCCTGGAAGATGATGTGAGTGAGGTGCGGGACCCGGTCGGCCAGGGGGAGCTTCCGGTCATCGCGATAGAAGAACTCGGCGTCGTTCAGGCGAGCGCGGAGCACCCGCTCGTTCCCCTGGCGGATCAACTCCATGTCCTTGGCCCGCATGTTGGAGATGGCCACGAAGTGGGGGAGGAGGTTCCCACCGGCATCCACCACCGGGAAGTACCGCTGGTGCTTCCGCATGGGCGTGATGATGACCTCGCGCGGCAGCTCCAGGTACTCCCGCTTGAACGCGCCGCAGATCACGGTGGGGAACTCCACCAGGTGCGTGACCATCTCCACCAGCTCGTCGTCAAGGACCGGCTGACCCTTGACCGCGGCCGCCGCCTCCGTCGCCAGCGTCCGCACCAGTCTGCGCCGTCGGTCCGGGTCCACGATGACGAACTTCTCTTCCAGCTTCTCCAGATAGTCCTGGAAACCGCGCACCCGCACCCCGCGTGGGGACAGGAAGCGATGGCCGTACGTCTTGGCGTCTGCCTTCACGCCCTCGATGGCGACGGGGACGACCTTCCCTCCGTAGATGCAGAGCAGCCACCGGATGGGCCGCACGAACCGGAACGTGCCCTCACCCCAGCGCATGAACTTGGGGAAGGACAGGGAGGTGATGAGCTTGGGCAAAAGCGCCAGCAGCACCTCGGAGGTGGATGCGCCCTTCTCCTCCTGCACGCCCACAACGTACTCGCCGCGGTCCAGCGCGCGGACCTCCAGCCGGTCCACCGACACACCCTGGGCGCGGGCGAAACCCTCGGCCGCCCGGGTCGGCTTCCCTTCGGCGTCGAATGCGACGGCCTTCGTGGGGCCGACGACCTCCCGGCGTGCGTCCGCCTGCCGCTCCACCAATCCGTCCACGAGCAAGGTCAATCGGCGCGGGGTGGCGAGGGTCCGGAGGCTGGCGAAACTCAGTCGGTGCTCCTGGAGCAGGCGGCCCGCCAGCGTCTTCAGATCCTCCATTGCCGGCGGGATGTAGCCGGAGGGAATCTCTTCCGTGCCGATCTCGAAGAGCAGTTCTTTTCCCATGGCGTCGGTCGCCTTCACTCAGGCTTTCGGGCGTGTCGTTGCGCGTTTGATTAGAGCCTACTCGGAACCGGGGTGCCCGTCCCTTGTGGGTGTCCGGTCAGGGCTGCCGCCCCGGCTGGCCGGTCAACGCGGCGGCCTTCAAGAGTGGGAACCCCAAGGCCTCCCGCTGCTTGAGGTGCGTCTCGGCCACCCGCCGCGCCAGGTTACGGATCCGACCGATGAAATGGGTCCGCTCCGTCACGCTGATGGCGCCCCGCGCATCCAGGATGTTGAAGGTGTGAGAGCACTTCAGGCAATAGTCATAGGCCGGGAGCACCAGGCCTTTCTCGATCAACCGGAGGGACTCCCGCTCGTACTCCTCGAACAGGCGGAGCTGCATCGGGATGTCCGCCTCTTCGAAGTTATGGACGGACCACTCCACCTCACTCTTGTGATGGACGTCGCCATACGTGACGTGCTCGTTCCATTTCAGGTCGTACACGTTCTCCACGCCCTGCAGGAACATGGCGAGGCGCTCGATGCCGTAGGTGATCTCCCCCGGCACAGGCTTCAGTTCGATCCCGCCGGCCTGCTGGAAGTAGGTGAACTGGGTGATCTCCAGACCATCCAGCCACACCTCCCAGCCGAGCCCCCAAGCTCCGAGCGTGGGCGACTCCCAATCGTCCTCGACGAAGCGAATGTCGTGTTTCAGCGGATCCACGCCGAGGCTCTCCAGGCTCTTGAGGTAGATCTCTTGGATGTCGCCGGGGGAGGGCTTCAGGATCACCTGGTATTGATAGTAGTGTTGCAGGCGGTTCGGATTTTCCCCATAGCGGCCGTCCGCGGGACGCCGTGAGGGTTCCACATACGCGACGTTCCATGGCTCGGGTCCCAGCACCCGGAGGAACGTCGCCGGGTTGCTGGTTCCCGCGCCGACCTCGACATCATAGGGTTGCTGGATGACGCAACCATGCTTCGCCCAGAAATTTTCCAGGCCAAGGATCAGGTCCTGAAAAGTCATCGTCGGTTCCATTCAGCACTCCAGGGGAAAACGTGCCACACGCTAACAATCCCGGAAGATCGTGTCAAGGGAAAATGCCCGATTTGATGGCGGAACAGCTTTATTGATCGGGGGTTACAGGTTGGCCAGGAAGTCCGCGGACCGAAGCGATCGGCCCAGGATGTGGCGCAGGAATGCCTGTAGGATAGTGCTAACCTCTTGTAAAACTTGGGGAAGAATGGATATCCTGTCTATGACGCGTAGCGTTGAACCGCTGGCTCCCCGGAGAAATCCGAGGGCTGCGGGAGATGTCGGGATGGCATCCACAGCACTCAACTGGCACCGCGCACAGAGGAGGCCGCCCTGGCCGGGGCTCAGGTACGCGTCGTCGCGAGGTGACACACTGCTCCGGCAGCCCACGCATGCCGAGAGTTCAGGGAGGTATCCCAGGAGGCGAAGGAGGTGCAGGAGAAACCCCTGGATCACCAATGCAGGCCGTGCGGATTCCTCCAAGAGTCCCAGCCCCTCGGCGAGCAGGCGGTAAGTTTCTGGAGATTCCTCTTCTTCCTCGACGCCAGCGGCCACCGCTTCGACCGCCGTGGATCCCAGCACCAGGCGATCCAGATCCTCCCGCAACACGTGGTGCGATCGGATCACGGCGAACTCGTTCACCTTGTGCAGGGTCTTGTTGGGTCGCTCGAAGTAGACCAGGTGCCCCTCGGTGAAGAGCTGGAGGTTTCCCCCGAACCTCGTGCGGATTCGCCGTGCCCCCTCCGCCACGGCCCGCAGCTTGCCGGCCGTCTTGGCGTAGAAGACCACGATCCGATCCGCCTCGGCCAAATCGTGGCCGCCGATGATGATGGCTTCAGTCGAGTGGAGGGGCACGCTGACCTCAAATTCGGAATGCGGATTGCGGAATGAAGACGCCATTCCGAATTCCGCATTCGGGTACCCTTTGGGTGTTCCGCATTCAGTCGTCAGGGTTCCAGGTAGCCGAGCCGTCGAAGCGCCGCCGCGTCCTTTCGCCAGCCCTCCTGGACCTTCACCCACAAGCGAAGGAAGACGCGGGTCTCCAGCAGTTCCTCGATCTCGGGCCGCGCTCGCTCACCAATCTTCTTCAGCATCTTCCCACCGGCGCCGATCACGATCCCCTTCTGGGCTTCCTTCTCCACGTAGATCGTCGCCTCGACGTCCGTGAGGTCCCGCCCCTCACGCGCCTTCACTGCCTCCATCTGGACGGCCACGGCATACGGCAGTTCCTGGTGGAGGAGGGCGAAGGCCTGCTCCCGGATGATCTCGGCGATGAAGAAGCGTTCGGGACGGTCGCTGAGTTCGTCGGGCGGGTAGAAGGGGTGTCCCGCCGGCGCGTGATGGACCAGGAGGGATTCCAGCCGATCCACGTTGTCCCCCGCGGTCGCCGAGATGGGCACAATCTCGACAAAGGCATGGGCCTCCTGCCAGCGGGCGATGAGGGGGAGAAGGAGGGGCTTCTGCACCAGGTCCACCTTGTTCAGGGCCAGGATCACCGGCGCCTTTGTCACCTTCCGCTCGCCAATCTCCCCCAGGATGAGCAGATCGTCAGGATCCTCTGGCCGCGAGGCGTCGATCAGCCAGAGGACAATGTCGGCATCGGCCATGGCGTGCCTGGCGGCCCGGACGAGGCCCTGGTTGAAGACCGCGTCCGATTTGTGTATTCCCGGGGTATCGAGGAACAAGAGTTGCGCCTGGGGAAGATTCTTGATCCCCAGAATGCGATGCCAGGTCGTCTGCGGTCGCGGCGACACGATAGACAGCTTCTGCCCAAGCAGCCGGTTCACGAGGGTAGACTTGCCCACGTTCGGCCGCCCGATGATGGCCACGTAGGCGGCCCGGAATCCCTCTCTCGGCCTCTCTGTACCCACGGATTCGTGTCCGCTGATGTCCTGTGTGACCCGCTCACGGAGACCGGGCGGCTGTCCCCGCTCCGGACCGCGTAGCGAGGCGGAGTCGGCAGTTCGGGCGTTCGATTGTTCCGATGAGCCCTGAACAACCGAACTGCCGATCAGTCGAACTACCGAACGCTCTTGGTGGACAGATTGTACCATCCGGGAACCGCATCAATCCAGGGAGGAGATCCGCAAGAGCTCGAGAGGATCGATCCGGGCCCCGTACAGACGGGCTCCCCAGTGGAGATGGGGCCCCGTGGTACGGCCGGTGCTCCCGGCGCGCGCGATGATCTGGCCCGCGTCCACCCGTTGACCGGGTTGCACCAGGCTCTCCTGGAGGTGGAAGTACATGGTGTACAGGCCCAGGCCGTGATCCAGAATGATCGAGGTTCCGGCGAAGAAGTGGTCGGCCACCAGTACCACGACGCCCGCGTTTGCGGCGAACACTGGCGCCCCTGCGGTCGCCGGGAAATCCTCGCCGGTATGCGGCGCCCGAGGCTCCCCGTTGATGATGCGCCGAACCCCGAATCCCGAGGCGGGACCCGCCCCGTCCAACGGGAGGCGGAACGGACCGCGCCAGAGCTGGGCGGGGCTGACCGCCTCCCAGAGGCGATCCAGGAGCGCCCTCTCGCGGCCGACCCGCTCGAGCGTGGCAGGATCCAGGTCCACGAAGGGACGGGGCACGGTGAGGCGCTGGACGGGGAAGTGCGCGTCCAAGACACGGAGTGCCCCCTGCCCCGCCAGGGAGCGGCCGCTCACATCCACCACATCGGCGCGGACAACAGTGGGACCCGGCGGCTGCTCGAGATCAATGCCGATCAACAGGATGACCCGAGCTTGGCCGTCCGGCGAGGGGGGATGAATTTCTCGATCGCCCACCTGAATCCGCAGCGTGCGGATTGGAGCCGGCGATTCGATGCTGAGGACCGTCACGCCGCCTTGCTTCACCTGCTCGGGTGCGAGGCGAAGGGTGAGCTGGGACGCGGCGCAAGCCGGCAGGGGAAGATCCAGGGAAGCGCAGACGAGGGCGAGCAGGAGCAACCATGCGCGGCCACGCGTCGTCAGGCCGCGGACGCCCAGGGGTCCGTCAGACATCGGGGCGTGCGATGGGCAGGCGGAATCGGAAGGTAGATCCCACGTCCGGAGTGCTCTCGACCGTCACCTGGGTACCGTGGGATTCCATGATCTGCTTCACCAGGGCCAAGCCCAGACCGGTTCCGCCATAGCTCCGCGTGGCCGAAGCATCCACCTGGTAGAATTTGTCGAAGATGCGAGGAATCTTATCGGCGGGGATACCGATGCCGGTATCGCTCAGGCTCACGTCGACGTAGCCGTGCTCCCAGCCGGAAGGCGCGTCGTCCGGTGCGACGTGCGCCTTCACGCTCAGGATGATCCGTCCCCCCTGGGGGGTGAACTTGATGGCGTTGTCCAGCATGAGCATCATCGCCCGGGCGATCTGCTGGCCGTCCGCCAGGACGTCGGGCAGGTCGGCGGGCACCCCGACCTCCACCATCAGGCCCTTCTCCGTCGCGCGCGGGGTCATGAGGTGCGCCCGTTCCTCGAGCATGGGGCCGAGGGCAAACGGCCGGGGCTGGATGCCCAGATCCCCCTGATCCATCTGCACGAAGGCGAGCAAGTCTTCGATCAGTCCCTGCAGGCGCTGGACCGCCTGCCCCACCACCGTCAGGTGGGACCGCTGACGGTCCGTGAGGGGGCCGGGTCGCCCCGAGAGGAGCATCTCGACGTACCCGATGATGGGCGCCAGGGGCGTCCGCAGCTCGTGGGAGATGTTGGCCAGGAAGTTGCCCTTCATGGCGTCGAGCTGCTTCAACTCGGCGTAGGCGTTGCGAAGGTCCTCGTAGAGCCTGGCGTTCTCCAGCGCGATGGCTGCCTGGGAGGACAGGGCGTCCAGCATCTCCTCGTCGGCGGGGGTGAACACGCCCACCCGCTTGTTCAGGACCTGCAGCACCCCGACGATCGTCCCTTCTTTGTTCCGGACCGGCATGCACAAAATGGTCTTGGTCCGGTAGCCGGTCTGCCGATCCACCGCCTGGTTGAAACGCGGATCGTCATAGGCCTCGGGGATGTTCAGGAGTTCGCCCGTCGTGGCCACGTGGCCGGCGATGCCCAGGTGCGCCTTGAAGCGGATCTCCTTCTTCTCCTGGAGACCCAGGGCGACCCGGGACCAGAGTTCCCCCCGGTCGCGATCCACGAGGAAAAGGGTGCTCCGATCCGCCTCCATGGCGCGGGTGGTCTCCTCCATGATGAGCTGGAGCAGCCGATCGAAATCGGTCTCTGCGCTCATCCCCTTGATGACGTCCAGCAGGATCTTGAGCCGGGCGCGATCGCCCAACCCGGTTCCTGCCTGTGGCTCGTCCGTCATCGCCCCACGCCTCTCCGCCCGGACCCAGGGAGGGCCCGCCGTGCGGCCCGAGGACGCCCTTCGCGCGCCACCCGGGCCCTCGCCACCGCCTGGATTCCGCAGGCCGCCAGGATCAGCCGTTGCTTCCGCCACATGCGCCGCCGTTCCGCCGCGGTGCCGTGGTCGTAGCCGACGAGATGAAGCATGCCGTGGATCAGCAGGAGAGCCAGTTCCGCCCGGAACTCGTTTCCGGTCGCCAGCGCCTGCCGCCGGGCCGTCTCGGTCGAGATCACGACGTCGCCCAGAAGGTCCGGTGAGACCTCGCGGAACCGGCCCTCGGTCATGGGGAAGGCCAGGACGTCGGTCGGGCCGGCGACGCCGCGGTAGGTGCGATTCAGAACCGCCATGGCGGCGTCGTCCACCAGCATCACGCTACACTCCGCCCTCGGGCGTGCCAGAATGGACAGCGCCCTTTCCCCCACTTTTCTTAGCCACCGCGTCTCGACGCAAATCCTCTTTTGCTGGTTTCGCAGGCTGATCCCCATTCTCGCTTCGCTTCTTGCCGGAGTCCTGCAGGTGAATTCCCGGGTAATCTACCCGGTGATGGAAGATGCCCGCCAGGATCCGGGCAAAGCTGTTGGCGATGCGGTGAAGGTCCCGCAGGGTGAGGTCGCATTCGTCCAACTGGCCATCCACGAAGATCCCGTTGATGATCTTCTGCACCGCCCCCCGGATCCGGGCCGGGGTGGGATCGGTGAGCGTGCGCGCCGCCGCCTCCACCGCGTCCGCCAGCATGAGGATCGCGGCTTCCCGTGTCTGGGGTTTCGGCCCGGGATACCGGTAATCCTCCTCCTGCACCGCTCGGAGGTCCGGGTCGGTCGTTTCCTTGGCGCGCTGGTAGAAGTAGTGAACCAGCCGCGTCCCATGGTGCTGGGGAATGAGATCCACCAGGATCTCGGGCAGCCTGTAGGCCCGGGCCATCTCGATCCCTTCCTTCACGTGCGACATGACGATGGCCCGGCTGAGGCTGGGCGCCAGCTTGTCGTGACGGATCGCGGCGTCCCGGTCGTTCTCGATGAAGTAGGCCGGGTGCCGGGTCTTTCCGATGTCGTGGTAGTAGGCGCCCACCCGGCACAGCAGCGCGTTGGCGCCCACCGCCTCTGCGGCCGTCTCGGAAAGCGTGCCCACCATGATGCTGTGGTGGTAGGTGCCAGGGGACACGAGGGCCAGGTGCCGGAGCATCGGCTCGTTCAGGTTCGAGAGTTCGAGGAGGGTGAAGTCCGTGGTCCGACCGAAGGAATGCTCGAGGAGCGGGAGAAGCCCGTTAGCCACGATCGCCACGATTCCCCCGTTCACCAGGCCGCCCACGATCTCCGCGACGAGCGTGCCGACGTCGCCCTCGATCAGGGCAAAGGCCAGGAGGGTGTAGGCGTTAGCCAGGCTCAGCATGCCACCGGCCCGAAAGAACGCCGTGCGTCCCTGGTGTTTCGCCAGGGTGAAGATACCCACCAGGCTCCCCACGAAGCTGAAGAGGAAGTAGTCGATCGGCGCCGCGACCATGATCCCCGTGAGGATCGTGAGGACCAGGGACCCGGCGACGGCCAAGCGGGCGTTGAACAGGATCGTGAGGAGGACGCCTCCCAGGGGCACGGGCAGAGCGGCTCGCATGGCCGAGACCGGGATGTGGGGGTAGCTCTGGTGAAGGGAGGTGATGATGACGATCCCGTAGCGGTTCAGGAGCAGGACTAGCAGGAGCACTGTCCCGAGCAGCGCAAGGTTCCGAGGGCGGCGAATCTCTTTGGGCTGCAGGGCCCACACGTAGGTGGCCAGGGCGCCCAGGAGGAAGGCCACCAGCAGGAGGACGCCCAGGATCGACAGGGCGCCGAGAGGCAGGACCAGGTTCGAGCCCAGGATCTGGGCCGTGCACAGGAAGAAAAAGATCGCCAGAGCCGGGAGGCACCAGCGCTGCTGCTCCAGGCGCGCGATGAGACGACGCACGGGGGCCAGGGGATGCCAGCCCTTCCGCAGGGGCGGCTGAAGCCGATCGCCCGTCTCGTGTCGAAGCTCTTTGGTGAAGAAGCGCAGATCCATCAGACAAATTCCCGAAGGCGGAACACCCGGAGGGTTTCCGAATGCGGAATGGCAATCCGAAATTCGACATCCGAAATTCGAGATGGAGGCGGGTTCAGCGGGTCCACGCTATGCCCCTGGCTCTGCGGGCCCCCCCTGGTAGGCCTCGTACGCCCGGACGATCTGCTGGACCAACTCGTGGCGGACGACGTCCTCTTCGGTGAAGTGGATGAACCGGATGCCAGGGATATCCTTCAGGATGGCGCGGACCTCGATCAACCCGGACACGCGGCCCGCGGGCAGGTCCACCTGGGTGATGTCCCCCGTAATCACCGTCTTGGAGCCAAAGCCCAGTCGGGTCAGGAACATCTTCATCTGCTCCGAGGTGGTGTTCTGGGCTTCGTCCAGGATGATGAAGGAGTCGTTCAGCGTCCGACCCCGCATGAAGGCCAGAGGGGCGATCTCGATGGTGCCCTGCTCGATCAGGCGGGTCGCCCGCTCAGTCTCCAGCATGTCATACAGGGCGTCGTACAGGGGCCGGAGGTACGGATTGATCTTCTCGGAGAGCGTGCCCGGGAGGTACCCTAACTTTTCTCCTGCCTCCACGGCAGGGCGGGCGAGGATGATCCGGTGGACCTCTTTGTGCAGCAGTGCCGACACGGCCATGGCCATAGCCAGATACGTCTTGCCGGTGCCGGCGGGACCGATACCGAAGACAATATCATGCTTCTGGATGGCCTCGATGTAGCGTTTCTGCCCGAGGCTCTTGGGGCGGATCGGACGCTTCTTGGCCGAGACCTCGATGGTTTCGGCCTGCACCTCGCGGAAGCTGTCCCCCTCGTGCTGGCCGAAGTGGCGCAGGGCCAGCCGGACTTCCTGGTGGCTCACGGGCCGCCCCTGCCGGACCAGCGTGACCAGCTCACTCACCACCTGTTCCGCGACGGCCACGGCGCCCTCGGTCCCGGAGATCGTCAACATCCCGTCGCGAACGACGAGCCGGACGCGCAGCCCCTCCTCGACCAGGCGCGCATGCTCGTCCCCCCGGCCGAACAGCCCCTGCAGTTCCGGACCAGCAGCCAGGGATATCCGCTTCAACCCCACACTGTTTGTTTCGCTCATGCGAAGGCGGCGCAACCCTCCAAATGCTTAAATTGTCTGAGGCAAGAGGTAGGATAGACCCGGCCCCGGAGGCTGTCAAATGGAAAACGGGCAAAGGCACAAGCGGAAGGCCGCGGCCGGGTACGACTCCGTGCTTCGGCTCTCCAGACAATTGCCATTGAGAGCTCGGAATGGCACACATTCGGCTTGACATGGCATGGGGGCCTTGCTACGGTTTCGCCACTCTGAGGTCGGGGACCAGCACGCTTTTCCCGCCGCGTCAGATCTTTTGGACCAGACGGACAGTTGCACCTGTTGCTCTTAATCATCTCACTGCCCCCACGGGAACTTTTAAGGAGGGTAAGGACGTGAACGAAGCCAGCATTGCGCTCCAGACTCTTGGTCCGGGCGGGCCCATTCGCCGTGCCTTGGCGGCCTCACCGAGGATCTTCGCAGGGCTCTTGGGGCTGGCGGCGTCTCTCTTTGCCACCGCGGCAGGGGCCAGCGAGGCGGAGTTGAAGATCCCCGACCTGGGCTCCGTGAACTTCCTCGGGATGACCGGGCACAACCTGCTCCTGTTCGGGCTCATCGTCTGCATCGGCGGGATGGTCTTCGGGCTCGTCCAGTACATCCAGATCCGCAAACTCCCGGTCCACCGGGCGATGCTCGAGATCTCGGACCTCATCTACGAGACCTGCAAGACCTACCTGATCACCCAGGGGAAATTCCTGGCGATCCTCTGGGCGTTCATCGCGGTCATCATGGTGATCTATTTCGGCTTCCTGCTGGGTTTCTCGGCGAGCAGGGTGCTCATCATCGTGATCTTCAGCATCATCGGCATCCTGGGGAGTTACAGCGTCGCCTGGTTCGGTATGCGGATCAACACGCTGGCCAACTCGAGGACGGCTTTTGCCAGCCTGGGTGGGAAGCCCTTCCCGACCATGGCGATTCCCCTGAAATCCGGCATGAGCATCGGCATGCTCCTGGTCAGCGTCGAGCTCGTGATAATGCTCTTCATCCTGCTCTTCATCTCGGGTGAGTCTGCCGGTCCCTGTTTCATCGGCTTCGCCATCGGCGAGTCCCTGGGCGCCGCGGCGCTCAGAATCGCCGGCGGCATCTTCACCAAGATCGCCGACATCGGCTCCGACCTGATGAAGATCGTCTTCAAGATCAAGGAAGACGACGCCCGCAACCCCGGCGTCATCGCCGACTGCACGGGCGACAACGCGGGCGACTCGGTCGGCCCCACCGCCGACGGCTTCGAGACCTACGGCGTCACGGGCGTGGCCCTGATCACCTTCATCATCCTGGCGGTGAAGGACCCGACGGTCCAGATCCAGCTCCTGGTCTGGATCTTCGTGATGCGCATCGGCATGATCGTCACCAGCGCCCTCTCCTACTATCTCAACGGGGCCTGGGCCAAGGCCAAGTACGCCGACAGCCCCAGGTTCAACTTCGAGATCCCCCTGACCACGCTGGTGTGGCTGACCTCGCTCATTTCCATCGCCATGACGTATGCCCTGTCGGTCGTCCTGATCCCGACGCTGGGCGGCGACTCCACGCTCTGGTGGAAGCTCTCCACGATCATCACCTGCGGCACGATCGCCGGGGCGCTGATCCCCGAGCTTGTCAAGGTCTTCACCTCGACGAACTCCCGCCACGTCCGCGAGGTCGTCTCGGCCTCCCGCGAGGGCGGCGCCTCCCTCAACATCCTGAGCGGCATCGTGGCCGGCTACTTCGGCGCCTACTGGATGGGCCTCGCCATCATCCTGCTCATGGCCATCGGTTACGGCGTGAGCACGACCGGGCTCAGCGCCCTCATGGCAGCCCCCGCGATCTTCGCCTTCGGCCTCGTGGCCTTCGGCTTCCTCGGCATGGGCCCGGTGACGATCGCCGTCGACTCCTACGGCCCGGTGACCGACAACGCCCAGTCCGTGTACGAGCTTTCCACCATTGAGACGATCCCGAACGTCAGCAAGGGCATCCAGTCCGAGTTCGGGTTCACCCCAAATTTCGAGAACGCCAAGGCCTACCTGGAGGAAAACGACGGCGCGGGTAACACCTTCAAGGCCACGGCCAAACCCGTGCTCATCGGTACCGCGGTGGTTGGCGCGACGACCCTGATCTTCTCGATCATCCAGGTTCTCACGAAGATGTTCGGGGAGGCCGACGTCTCAACCGGCCTGTCCATCCTGAACCCCGTCTTCCTCCTGGGCCTCATCACCGGCGGCGCGGTCATCTTCTGGTTCTCCGGCGCCTCCACCCAGGCCGTCTCCACCGGCGCCTACCGGGCCGTGGAGTTCATCAAGCGCAACATCAAGCTCGAGGGCGGCGGCGAGAGGGCCTCCGTCGAGGACTCGAAGAAGGTGGTCGCCATCTGCACCCAGTACGCTCAGAAGGGGATGTTCAACATCTTCCTGGCGATCTTCTTCGCGACCCTGGCCTTTGCCTGCGTGAACCACTACTACTTCATCGGGTACCTCATCTCCATCGCGATGTTCGGCCTCTATCAGGCGATCTTCATGGCCAACGCCGGCGCCGCCTGGGACAACGCCAAGAAGATCGTCGAGACCGAGCTCAACATGAAGGGCACCGAGCTGCACGCCGCCACAGTCGTCGGCGACACCGTGGGCGACCCCTTCAAAGACACCTCGTCCGTGGCCATGAACCCGGTCATCAAGTTCACCACCCTGTTCGGGCTCCTGGCCGTCGAGCTCGCCATTGAGCTCCCCGCCTTCACGAGCCACGTGGCTGCGGCGGTCCTCTTCCTGGCGTCGGTCACCTTCGTGTACCGCTCCTTCTACGCGATGCGGATCCCGCAGGTGGAGGCCAACTGAGCCTCTTCCCACCTTCACCCCTCAGACCACACCGCGGGGCCCCTCAAAAGGGGCCCCGCGGCTTTTCGAGGAACAGGGGCCAGGGTGGTCAGCGCTTCGCCGTCGGCCCCCAGGCCCTGGGAGCCTTGGTGGCCTACGCCAGGAGGACGAGGCGCGCGTCAGTCGAGGGTGACCCGAGTGTGCCCTTCGGCCACGTAGCGCTCGTAGTCGGCCTGATAGTTGCGGGGCGCGGTGGGAGTGATCACGATCATATCAACGGAGACGCGGCCAGGCTGACTGGCCACATAGATTACCGCATTGGCGATGTCCTCCGACCGGAGCATCTTTGCTAGCTCCTCTTTGGCGGGAGGTCGCGGCCGCAAGTCCAGGTTCGGGGTATCTGTCTCCCCGGGGGCAATGACACAGGCTCGAATGCCATGGCGTCGTTCCTCCAGGTTGATCGAACCGTTGAGGGAGTGGAGAGCGTGCTTGGAGGCGGAGTAGGCGACGCCTGCCGGAGCGCTCGGGGCCAGACCGGCGCCCGACGAGATGTTGACGATCTGTCCCTTTCCCGCCGTGCGCATGTGGGGCAGGACGTGCCGTGTGAACAGAAAGGCCCCGGTGATGTTGGTGCTGAACACCTGATTCCAGTCGGCAACGGACATATCGGCGAGGTTCCGGTGAGGCGTGTTGGTGCCGGCATTGTTGACCAGGAAGTCAATGCGGCCAAACCGCTCGATCATCGTCCTGACGACCCGCTTCGCCAGCTCGTTGTCGGCTACGTCGCCGGGGAACGTGAGCACTTCCCCTCCCTTGGTCCTGGCGGCAGAGCCGGCCTCCTCCAGCGGTCCCGCGCTGCGCGCAACCAGCCCGAGGGTCGCGCCCTCGGCCGCCATCGCGATGGCGATGGCCTGTCCCATCCCAGTGCTTGCGCCGGTGACGATGGCCACTTTGCCTTGCAGGCATCCCATCTCTTCCCTCCTTGGATGAATTCCTCCAGGTCGCCACTCCGTTCGGATCATACGCACCAAGGCTGATTCTTGGCTGCGTCTGGGTGCGGGGGAGTATATCAATCATCCGGTGTGTGTGTGCAAGGGAATCTGTGCCTCCCCACGCCCCTGGGGCCGTTGGCATCTCTCCCCAGCAAGGCGCCCTGATCCGCTTCGGATCGCACCGGGTGCGAGTTCATTCAAGGGATGTCCGGTCGAACGGGCAGACGCGTCGGCCCGATCGGCTTGAGAGGCTCTGCGTTGACCGGAGACGCTCAATCCCGTATAGTCCGAATCCCGGGTCAGGATGGGGAGTCAAACACGTCGGTTGAGCGCGCGACCCGTGAGCAAGCGCGACTCCGGACGAGAGCGGATCTGGGGAAGAAGGAGGGACCCGCACCCAAAGGGAGTCCGGCCAAACCGGTGAGCCGGGTGCTCCTGATCGCGGGTGTGCCCCCGCGGCTGCGATGTGAATCCCGGGCATCACAACAAGCTGGATTGGTTCTCTGCCGAGCACGGGGCGGGGCGAGGGATGTGCGTGGACATTGCGCCGCAAGGCTTACGCCTCCACATGCAAGGCCACCGGGTGGCAGAATCGAGAATCACATCGACCGCGCATCTGCGCGCTAGGCAGGTGGGAACCGCGCAAGAGGGAGAACGGGCGCGCACCGATCGGTCGAGGAGGAGTTTCTCAATCGGATGGTGAGGCCCGCGCCCTGCGGTAATTCATGATCCCCGGGTGGCGATCCTTGGGAGGAAACTGCAAACGAGAGGAGCTGAACCAGCGGCGCTGATATGGAGGAGGCCATGGCGAAGCAGGTGGTTGTGTACACGCAGCCGGGGTGAGGCAGTTGCGATCAGGAGAAAGAGTTTCTTTCTCGCAAGGACGTGCAGTTCGTTGCGAAGGACATCCGGGCCGACAAGAGTGCCCTCGACGAGTTGATCAAGATGGGCTTCCGGGCGACCCCGGTGACCATCATCGATGGTGAGTCGGTGGTAGGATTCGATCGGGCGAAATTGGAGAGGCTGTTGGGGCTTGCCTGATTTCCGAGAGCATTCACGCGGTAGTTGAAAAAGACGGCGGGGGCGCTTATCGCCTCTCGCCGTCCGCGTTTCCGCTTCCGGCCACATCCATGTGTTCGGGAACCCGCAACCGAATCCTCGCGGGTTGCGACTCGAGGGAGATCTTCTCGTGACACCTGAGCTGATCAAGGCTCTCCAGAAGGCCAGATACATGTATCTCACGACCTACAGTCAGAAGGGAAAGCCCGGTACGGTTCCCGTCTGGCTCTGGTACCATGACGGCCTGGTGTACTTCACCACCCAGCGCGAGAGTCTCAAGGCCCGCCGCATCAGGAGCGCCGGGCGGGTGACGGTGCACGTGAGAAAGAAAGACGGTCCGTCCTTCGAGGGGCGCGCGGAGTGGGTGGAGGACCGGCCGGATCTCGAGGAGGCTCTTCTCGCTGCCTACCGACGAAAGTATTGGATTGTGGTCCCGCTCTACATGGGACGCTACATCAGGAAGGGGCTCAGCAAGAAGACCAGCATCCTGATCCGAATCACGCCGCAAAGCCCGGCAGGTCCCGCCGCCGGAACACCCGCCTAGTGGTACACCACGCCCGAGTCGAGGACCAGCACCTGGCCGGTCGTGCCGTCGCTCCGGCAGAACTCGACGATCTGCTTGAATTCCATGATGTCAGTCCTCCCTTGATCGCCACGAAGGCCCGAAGACGCGGATGTCACCTCGTGGCTTTCCCGCTGCATGGTGCGGTACCTGCGACGCGGCGCCCCCCTCGGCGATCCGCCTGGGCAAGTCCCCACGGTACTTCGGCTCCCAGTTGCCGTAACCTCCCCCGCGCCTACTCCGCCGACTTGGCCCCCTGCTCCAGAGCAATGGCAAGGAACTCGTCGTCCCCAAGGGGCCGATGGTGGGCGACGCCGGCCATCTGGCTTCGGTGGAGGATCGTCTCAAGTTGCTCCGGCGAGGCCGTCAGTCCGAACTCGGTCAGCTTCTGCGCGACGGCCCCGAGGTCGCTCCACTTGCCGATGACCAACCGCGGACTCCGGCCGACGACCTCCGGCTCGTACGGGAAGGCGTAGGCGCGTGCGCCGCCGGCCGCCAGGTCCGCCGTCGCCCCCCACTGCTCGTAGCTGAAGGCGCCCCGGCCGACCACCGGCTTGAAGTAGCCGTTGGGGAGGCCGGTGATCTCCTCGACGAGCCGGGAGAGCTCCGGCAGCAGATCCAGGCGCAGGCCGCTCTTCACACCGTACAGGACCTCCAGCGCCATCGCCACCTCTTCCAGCGCGGCGTTCCCGGCCCGGTAGCCGACGGCATTCACCGCGCAGTGGAGGGCATCGGCCCCGCCCTCGTAGGCTGCCAGGACGTTCGCCACCGCCAGCCCGAAGTCGTTGTGGCAGTGTACCTCGACGCCCAGTCCGGTCCAGCTCTTGACCTGCCGGACCAGGTAGGTGATGGCGCCCGGCCGGCACACGCCCTGACTGTCGACGACCGTGATCGCGCCGGCGCCTTCTCTCTTGGCGCCCTCGACAGCCATCCGGATATGCTCCAGGCTCGCGCGTGTGGACTCCGGCATGAACAGGTTCACGTGGGCGCCGGCCTCCCGGGCGGCCCGGACCGCCCCGAGCATCTCGTCCAGCAATTCCTCCCGGCTGCGCTTGCTCACGTGGCGCTGGAACACCTCGCCGATCCGGTACCAGACCATGATGTGTTTGACGCCCAGGTCGAGCGCGCGCTCAACCCGGCCGGGATGCCAGGTGACGTAGATATCCATACCCAGGCGCCGTCCCATCAGTTGGCGGACCGTCTCCAGCCAACCCGGCACCGTCAGGAACAGCTCCATCCGCCGGACGCCCACTCGCGCCAGGGCCTCGGCGATGCGGACCTTGTCCTCGACGCTGAAGGCGAGGTCGGCGGACTCCTCGCCATCTCGGACGGTGATGTCGTGCAGCACGACCGGGTGGGCTGGCACGGCGATCGCCGGGTCGAAGTTGTGCTGGCTCGCGGCCCAGTGGTCGGTGAGCCAGGGCAGCCGGGATGCCGGTTCCATGAGGCACCTCTTCGTCGCTGAAAGTTACAAACTGCAAGAAATTAGTTTTTGGGGCAGGCGGGTCTGGGGCTCTCGGGCGGCCGAAGCAGGTCGGGGGGTCCCCGAGAACGAAGGAAGCATTATGCAGGGAGGGGCACAGTGTCAAGCCAAAACTCGTCCGGAAGGCGATGTCGGGGTGTTCGGGATGCCTGTGCGGCGGGCGCCTCCTGTCCCCTCGACCCGCCCCTGAGGCCATGGCCAAGGCGAGGCGAATGGTGCCGGCGTAACGCGAGGGAAGAAATCATTAGGCTGCGGCGCGATCTTGTGTTACCGCCCACTGGACCTCGCCGCCCTGCATGACCCAAGTCACCCGGTCCAGGCTGGTGAGGGAGGTCAGCGGGTTTCCGTCGACGGCGATCAGATCCGCGTACGCGCCCGGCCTCACGCTGCCCAGATCATTCGCCCGCCCCAAAGCCAGGCCAGGCTGACTCGTGGCAGCTCGCAGGAGATCCGCAGGGCGTGCCCCCAGCCGTTCCAGGGCTTGGAGCTCAAAAGCCAGGCCACCGTGGACGGCGTCCGTCCCCAGGACGTAGCGGACCCCATTCGCCAGAGCGGTTGCCATCGTCTCCTGGATCTCGTCGAGACGTCGCCGCACTGCGTCTGCCTCCGGGTCCTGTAACCGGTGCGCCATATCACCGGGGGGGTGCAGGAGGACGCCCAGGGTGATGCAAAGCCAGGTCCCCCGATCCGCCATCCGGGCCAGTTGCTCGCGGGAGAGCAACCACCCGTGCTCCAGGATGTCCACGCCCGCCTGGATGCAGGCATCAGCCGCGGGGCCGCCGTGGCAGTGGGCCACGATCATCCGGTCGGCCTTGTGGGCTTCCTCTGCGGCTGCCTCGACCTCGTCATGGGAATAGGCAGGGAGGAGAACCTCCTCTCGCGGCCCCAGGATTCTCCCCGAGGCGAAGATCTTAATGAAGTCCGCACCGCCTTTGATGTTGTCACGCACCGCTGCCCGGATCGACTCCGGGTCCTCACAGATTGCGGTGGCCACAACGCCGCCGGTGCACCGGGAGGATTTGATGCCTTTGCCGGCCACAAACAAGCGAGGGCCCCGCGCCAGTCCGGCCTTGATGGCCTCCCGCATCTGCACGTCCAGCAACGCCCGGTCCCCGTTCATCTTCATGGTCGTGACCCCAGCGTGGAGATTCGTCTCCAGATTCCGGAGGCCGTGCAGCACGTAGGCCACGTCCGAATCGCGCATCTGCCTAGGCAGATCGTCTTCCGCATGGTTGATGCGCAGATGGTTGTGCATGTCAATGAGCCCGGGCAAGAGCGTGACGTCCCCAAGGTTGACGCGTGATTCGCCAGGCGCCGCAGTGATGCCGGGGGCCGGACCCACCCAATGGATCCGGTCGCCCCGGACGATGACGGCTGCATTCTCCAGCAGGGGCGATCCCGAACCATCGAAGAGACGCCGTGCAGTGATGACCATGGAATGGGTCTCCCACAACAGCACTCAGCCGTCAGCGATCAGCGGCCAGCACGGATCCACCTGAGTCACGCTGATGGCTGAATGCTGATAGCCGACAGCTTTCGCACCGAAATTACCGGCGGGGGAACGCCACCTTCAGGGCGTCGGCCAGGACGTCGAGGATGAAGGAGACCTCGGCCTCTTCGATGATCAGGGGGGGCTTGATCTTGATCACGTTAGGCAAGGCTGAGGCGCACGCCAGGATCACGCCGCGCTTCCAGGCCTCCTCCACGATTCGCTTGGCCTCGGCCGGCGCGGGCTCCTTGGTCTCCGGGTCCTTCACCATTTCCATCCCGATGAACAGGCCCGGCCCGCGCACATCCCCGATCTGGGGATACTGTTTCTGGAGGTCCAGCAGGCCGCGAGTGAACATCGCCCCCATGCGGGCCGCGCGCTCCGGGATGCGGTCTCGCTCCAGGATCTCGATGACCTTGAGGGCGGCGGCCTGGGCGACCGGGTTGCTGCCGAAGGTGTAAACGTCCTCGCCCGTCGGCTCGAACTGCTTCAGGCGATCGTCCGCCACCACCGCGGCGATCGGAAAGCCCCCGCCCAAGGACTTGGAGAGCACCAGGATGTCGGGCGTCACGCCCAGGAGTTCCGCCGCGAACAACCGCCCGGTCCGGCCGAAGCCCGTCTGAATCTCGTCGAAGATCAAGAGGATGCCGAACTCGTCGCAGATCCGGCGGACCTCCTGGACGAAGGGTGCCGGGAACGGGATCTGGCCGCCGTTCCCCTGGACCGGCTCGAGCATGATCGCGGCCACCGGCCCGTCCACGCCGCGTCGGATCGTGTCTCGGAGGGGCGCGGCGCATTCGGCGGAGCAGCCTGGGAAGGTCTTGCCGAGCGGGCAGCGGTAGCAATAGGGATTCGGCACGCGGACGAAGTTCTGCATGAAGGGCAGGAACTTCACCCCCGGGCCGAAGCGGCCCGGCGTCTGGGTCGGCATCCAGCCCGCCGCCATGGTGGCCAGGGTGCTCCCGTGATAGGCGTGATAGAAGGTGATGAACCGGTGCGCCTCCGGCCGGTTGATCAGAGCGAGCTTCATCGCCGCCTCGACCGCCAGAGATCCCGTGGGGGCGTTGATCACCCGGTTGAGCCGCCCCGGGCAGAGGTTCGCCAGCTTCTTCGCCAGGAGGAGCCGCGGGATGGTGGGATAACCGGCCCGGACGTGCGCCAGCGTCCTGATCTGGGCGATGGCGGCCTCGATCACCTCGGGATGGTTGTATCCCAGGGCCAGAGACCATGCCTGCGAGGTGCAGTCGAGGTAGGAGTTCCCGTCGATGTCCGTGACCCGACAGCCTTCTCCTCCCACCAGCACCGGCCCCAGCCAGCTCGCCCCGTAGCCGATGTACTGCTGCAACTCCGCAATCTGTTCCGGCGTCAACTTCGACTGGTCCACGTCCGCTCTCCGACCGGAGCCGTATCCATCCGGCATTCAGTTCTGTGGTTCAATCACCAATCGGCAATCACCGATCTCAAATCTGTTGCTCATCCCTTGAGTCCGGTGAGGGCGATGCCCCGGATCATGTACTTCTGGGAAATGACGTAGGCCACGAGCATCGGCGCTGTGGAGATGAGCGTCGCCGCCATGAGCGGCCCGTAGTTGATGTTGCCGTAGGGGTCTTTGAAGAGAGCGATGCCTACCGGCAGGGTTCGTAGGTTGGCCGAGTTGATGATGATGACCGGCCAGAGGAAGTCGTTCCAGGAGCCCAGGAACAGGATCATGGCCACGGTGGCGACTGTTGTCTTGATGAGGGGGGTGATGATGGTAAGAACGATCCGCATCTCGCCGGCCCCGTCTATCCGAGCCGCCTCGATAACGTCCACTGGAATCTGCTTGATCCCCTGGCGGAGCATGAAGACCCCGAACGCGCTGGCGAAGTTGGGCGCCAGGATTCCAAGGAAAGTGTCCACCCATCCGATCTTGGCCAGTTGGATGTAGAGCGCCACCGAGGTGACCTGGACCGGCACCATCAAGGTCCCTAGGATGAGTAAGAAGAAGAAATTCTGAAGAGGAAAGCGATAGACGGCGAAAGCGTACCCGGCGAACAAGCCAAAGAGGAGCGAGCAACTGACCGACCCGACTGCGACGACGAAGCTGTTCCAGTAGTAGGTCAGCCAGGGCGCCTTGGCAAAGGCCGCGACGAAGTGTTCCAGGATCAGGCGGGTGGGGATCCACTTGGGGGGGAAGGCGAGGATGTCGGGCGCGGGCATGAAGGCGGTGATGAGCATCCAGTAAAACGGCAAGATCATGAGCGCTGCCACCGCGCCCACCACGAGGTACAGGCTCAACCTTCCGACTGGGACCAAGATGGAGCGAACCATCTCCCCTCCCCTAACAGGTTGCTGAAAAAGGCCCATCTGCGGAGACCCACCTTCGGTGGGTACCCCCGCGCTCGCGCGGCGCTGCGACGTACGGACTGAGTGCGCCTCGCACCTGCACCCATCCTCGGGATGGGTACCCGGCGCGCCGCCTTGCATCTGGACCTTTTTGAGCAGCCTGGGCGAAAAAGGGTTTTTCAGCATCCTGTTAATAGGCGACCTCGTATCGCTTGCTGTAGTAGTACTGCAGGATGGTGACCGCCATGATGAAAAGGAAAAGGACCATCGCTTCGGCGGCGGCATAACCGAAGTTGTACCGCTCGAAGGCCTGCCGGTAGAGGTCCAGCACGACGACGTTGGTGGAGCCGGCCGGCCCGCCACCCGTCAGGACGAAGACTTGATCAAAGACCTGCAGCGCCAAGATGGTGTCGTAGATCAGGAGGAAGGTGGTGGTGGGAGCGAGGAGTGGGATCGTGACGTGCCGGAAGCGCCTCAGGGCGCCGGCCCCGTCAATGGTGGCAGCCTCGTAGAACTGCGGCGGGATGGCCTGGAGTCCCGCCAGGTAGATGATCATGTTGTAGCCCAGGTTTTTCCAGACGCTGAAGATGATGATGGAGGGAAGCGCCATGTGGCTGGACATCAACCAGGGCTGCTCCGGGAGCCCGACCAGCTTCAGCAGGACGTTGAAGATGCCGAACTGTGGGTTGTACATCCACCACCAGACCATGGCCGCAGCCACTGTGCTGGTGACCATGGGGGAGAAGTACACAGCCTTGAAGAATTCCTTGAGGTGGAATCGGGCGTTGAACAGGACCGCCAGGATCAGGCCCAGGAAGGCCGAGACGGGCACGATGGTGATGACGTAAGTCAGCGTGTTGATCGTCGCCCTGCGGAAGATCTCGTCCGTGAGCAGATCACGGAAGTTGTCGAGCCCGAGAAAGGTAAACCGGTCCCTGAGTAGCTCCACCTTGTAAAAGCTGTAGAGGAGAGTCTGGATCGAGGGAACGATTCGGAATATCCCGAAAAGAATGATGACCGGCGCGATGAACAGGTAGGCATGGAGGACGTGCCGGGAGTGGAGCCGAGCCAGAACCTGTCGGGGGGATTGCCTGCGTTCTCTGGTCACACCGTTCCCTCCCGCTCGGGGATGCGGTCACAAAAAGACTGCCCCACGGGGGTGCCCCCGTGGGGCAGGGTCCAGACGACAGGTGCCGAGACTACTTGGCGGCGTCGGCGATGGCCTTGTTCGCCAGGCGCTCCGCCTCGGCCAGGGCCGCGTCCACGGAGGCCTCGTGGTGCCACACCTTCTGGATGGCGTTTCCCGTGGCCTCCATGATCCCGTTGAAGCCCAGGTTGATGGGCAGCTTGATCCCATAGGGGTAGAGCTGCTTCAACCCCTGGTCATACGGGTCGGACTTGAACGGCTCTTTCTCCCAGTTAGCCTTGTAGCGCGGTGAGGCGCCGTACTGCTTGCAAAGCTCGTAGTCCTTCTCGGAGCTGTTCAGCCACTCGATCAGCTTCCAGGCATCGGCCTTGTTCTTGGCTTGCTTTGGGACCGAGTACAGCCAGCCGCCCAGGTTGGTCGCCGGCTTGTCGCCCGCCTTCGGCACCGGCGGGAGCGCCATGCCCCACTTGAGTTCGGGCGCTTCCTTGGGCTGGCGGGCCCTGATGCTGACCGTCTCGCTGATCTGCATCGAGGCGATGCCTTTCAGGAAGGCCGCACGCGGGTCGGGGAAGTTCAGGCTGGTGGACTTGTCCACGTCCAGCATGTCCAGGACGAGCTGGAGGGCTGCCTTGCCCCCCGGAGTGTTGACCATGTACTTGCCGCCACGCAGAGCGAGCGGAGTGTCAATGAGCGCGGCCCCCGCCCCATAGATCGCCCAGAAGTGCTTGTGGACGACCCCGTGGGGCTGGCCGACGTGCCGGATGGCATAGCCGACCCGCGTGATGTTCCCCTGGGCGTCCCGCTTGGTCAGTTTTTTGGCGTAGTCCCGGAACTCGGCCCAGGTCTTGGGCGGCTTGTCAGGATCCAGCCCGACCTCCTTGAACTGGTCCTTGTTCCAGGTCAGACCGTACACGTCGATGCCGTACTGAACGTAGCCCCACATCCGACCCTTGCCGTAGTCGGCCAGCGTCCGGATCTCGGGCGAGACCGCGTCAAGCCACGCCTTGGCCTTGGCATCCGCCACCGGCTCCAGCATCTCCTCCTTCAAGAAGCCGGGGAGCCAGGAATCGTCGATGAAAAGGATGTCGGCGATGTTCTTCCCGGCGGCGGCGGCAAAGATCTTCTGCTGCATGGTGTCGTAGTCGAGGGCAACGGCCTCGACCTTCACGTTGTTCTTCTTTTCGAACTCGGTGAAGAGCGTCTTGTCGCCGAAGTGTGCGGCCCCAGCGGTGACGTCGCCGGCCGGGTACCAAAGGGTGATGGTCTTGGCTGCGCCGGCCAGGGCAATGGCGGGGAGCAGGAACAGGATTGCCAGGGATATCGCGAGCATCTTTGAGCCTCTCGTCATGGGACGATCCCTCCTTTCAGCAAGGTGGTCGAAACCCGATCGTGGCTCGCATCTTCTGCCCCCTGAGACGGATCCCTCCTTTCGGGGGCAATCATGCCTGAACCAAATTGAGACCTTTTCGGGCCGCCGTGTCAAGCGAAATCTTCCGCTGGCTGCTAGCGTTAACAGGACCCCGCGCCAATCGCGGGCAATGGAAAACAGACAACGGACAACCGGTCAGTAGCGGATCATCTCATCCGGAGATTTGACCGGTTGTCAGTCGTCGGTTTTCAGTTTGAAATTCCGGCCGGGTTATCGCGTCAGGGCAATCAGAAACTCCTCGACCGTGGCCAGGTACTTCTCCACCTCCGCATCGCCCATGGCCGTGGAGAGACAGCAGCGCCCTCCACTGGACAGGAACAGGCCGCGGTTCAAGCCGAACATGAAGAGAGCCTCGTGAATCACACGGCTGGCCTGCCGGCCGGATCGGTAATCGCGGACCGGCAAGGCGCTGAAATGGACCTTGAACATCGAGCCGATTCCGGTGACCTGCATCGGGACGGCATGCTTCGAGCCGAGGTCCCGCAGCCGCTGCCGCACGCGGTCGCCGGTGGCGTTCAGTCCGCCGAAGGCGGACTCGGTGAGCTGCTCCAGCGTCGCAATCCCCGCGACCATGGTGATCGGGTTCCCATTGAACGTCCCGGCGTGGGGGATCTCCGCCCGGCCGGACGAGACATCGAAGAGGGACATGATGTCGCGGCGTCCGCCGAAGGCGCCCACGGGAAAACCGCCCCCGATGATCTTGCCGAAGGTGGTGAGGTCCGGCCGGATGCCGAAGAGCGACTGGGCGCCGCCCCGGCTCAGGCGGAAGCTCTGGACCTCGTCCAGGATGAAGACCATGCCGTGCCGATCGGCCTCGGCCCGGAGCCCGGCCAGAAACTCCCGTTCCGCGGGAATGAAACCCACGCTGCCCAGGATCGGCTCCACGATGACGCCGGCGATCTGGGACGCCTCGCCGGCCAGGATCGCGCGTGCCGCCTGCAAGTTGTTGTACGGCAACAGGACGATGTCCTGCAACACTCCTGGGGTGATCCCGGCCGACCCCGGCACCACGACGGGCGACTCCAGCGGCCCGGCCGAATCGAGGGGCGGCCGCACGCTGATCTCGACCGCGTCGTGGGTGCCGTGGTAGCCGCCCTCGATCTTGGCGATCTTGCGCCGGCCGGTGAAGGCGCGGGCGGCCCGGATGGCCATGAGGGTTCCCTCGCTCCCGCTGTTGGTGAAACGGATCTGTTCCAGCGAGGATACGCGCTCCACCAGCATCTCCGCCAGGCGCGTTTCGAAGCCCGTGTTGGTCTGGAAGGCGGTGCCCCGCTGGAGCTGTTCCCGCACCGCCTTCATCACGGCCGGTGGCCGGTGGCCCAGGATCAACGAGGTGGCATTATTGAACAAATCCAGACGCCGGTTGCCGTCGATGTCCACGAAGTGACACCCCTCGCCGTAGTCGGCGTAGCACGGAAACGGGGGGAAGAAGCACAGGGTGCGAGTGACCCCGCCGGGCAGGACGCGGATGGACCGCTGGAACGCTTCCCGGGACTTGGGATTGGCCGCCTCGTATGCCTTCTGCTCGCGTCCCAGGATTTCCTGGGCGCGGAGTTCGCGCTCTGCCAGACTGGCCATCGTCGTTTCCTCCTCTCACTCTGACGATCGCACGGGTACCCATTCGGACTTCGATCGAAGGCTCTGGTTCACCGCCTCGACCACCGCCGTGGAACGCAGGGCCTGGCGAAATGTCGGCCGGAGAGCCTCCAGGTCTGCGGGAGTTCTCTCGCCATCCAGGAGGTGCCTCGCGTCCCCGAGGAAGGCGCGGATGCTTTCGATGCCGTATCCCTTGTACTCTCGGGAGGATCCCCCTGGACTTGGATACGTCTGCGCAAAATACGGATTGATGACTTCGATCCCGTCAGCCTCTGTAACCATATGAAGACCGCGGTCCCTCTGGTCGCTCTCGAAGCGGCCGGCCGTGCCGATGACCTTGATGCTCTGGTAGGAAAGCGCCGAGGTTGTGTTCGGATCTATCCAGTTGGTGAGAAACGTGGACACGAAGGGGAGATCAGAGCCGGGGATGTCCCACTCGATGAGCGCCTGAACCGAATCGTAGGTGTTGATGGATCGTTCTTTGAGGTACCCGTGCTGCCCGATCGCCATGGCCCGGCGGGGGATCGCTCTCAGGGCAAAGATCAGGATGTCCACATAATGCACCGCCATGTACTGGAAGGAGTTTGCCTGCTCCACCCAACCCCGGAAGATCTTCTCTGGAATCACGCGCCGCTGGCTGTATTCCACGACTGAGTACAAGAGCGTTCCCAACCGGCCCGCCTGAATCGTTTCCCGCAGCTTCAGGTTCGGCAGGTCCCACCGTTTGTGGAAGTCCACAACGCCGTAGACTCCCATCTGATGAGCGAGACGTATGAGCTCTTGGGCCTCGGCTAGGGTCGGCACCAGCGGCTTCGTGACCATCACGGGAAGTCGCCGCCCAATGGCCGCCTTGGCCGTGGCGAAGTGGAGATCGTCGGGCACCACGATGATGACGCAGCCCCGTTTCCCCAGGGCAGCCAGGGCCTCCTCATACGCGAGGGGATTCCGCCCGGTTCTCGGAAAGCCCTCGATGGCGACTGTGGTGCCCAGCAGCGAATTCAGCCCTGCCATCTTCTCATGAACCGCCTGGATCGAGGTTGCGCTTGTGACGGCAACGAGGACTCGCCCTACGAGTCCGTCCCGGTGGGCCTGGATGACCGCAGGCAGGACCGTTCCATAGCCGCTGGTTCCGCGGCCAGAAACGTGCATGCCAGCGCCGATGAGCAGCACGTCGATCGGGGTGTGGGTCATGGGGTGGCCTTTCCTAGTTCTCCGGCGGTATGAATTGCGCGTGATTGCGGGTCGTTACCGACGAGGAACGAACGGCGACTCGCGGATGTGAGATCTCTCCTATTGCATGCTAACTCTACCAGGTTCCGGGGGTCAAGCACCATCCGGGCGCAGGAGAGAATTTATGGCTCTGGCTTGAGGGCCGAGCAGCGAAAAACGGGCCGGTGTTTTCGCACGACTCCTTCCGTATGACCCATTTATCTTGACTCGCCCCCAACGGGGTAATAGCGTGTGGCCTGCTCCCCGCATACGGACACTTCGGCTCGGCTCGCGGGGCGGTGACTTCGATGGCCTCGGCAGACGCGTCAAGACGTAGCATACTCTCCCGACTGCGCCGGATCCTCTGGGTTGCACTGCTGACGGCGGTCGTGCTCACGATCGTTCCCGTCGTCTGCTTGCGCTGGGTTCCGCCGCCGACAAGTGCGTACATGCTGGAAAGGCGCGCCGCGGATTTCTGGCGCGGCAACCCCCAGCGTGTCATTCGTTACCGCTGGATCGGCTGGGAATCCATCTCGCCCCAGATGCGTCTGGCGGTGGTCGCCGCCGAAGACCAGAAGTTTCCCCATCACTGGGGCTTCGACCTCGACTCCATCGCGGACGCCGTGCAGCATGAGGGCCCGCGAGGTCGCCTCCGGGGAGCGAGCACCATCACCCAGCAGGTCGCCAGAAATCTCTTTCTCTGGCCCGGGTGCAGTTACGTCCGGAAGGGTCTTGAGGCATACTTCACGGTGCTCCTGGAATTGCTGTGGCCGAAGCGGCGGATTCTCGAAGTCTACCTGAATGTCGCCGAGTTCGGAGACGGCGCATACGGGGTGCGCGCGGCCGCTCAGACGTTCTTCGGCAAGCGTCCATCCGAGCTGCAGGCACAGGACGCGGCTCTCCTGGCCGCGGTGTTACCGAACCCCGCGCGCCTCCACGTCCGGAATCCCTCTGCCTACGTACGCGAGCGTGCTGGCTGGATCGAGGAGCAGATGGCGCAACTCGGTCCGGCCTATCTCCAGAGCCTCTGAACCCCGCAAGCGTCGGTCCTTCCCCTCGTTCACGGTCACTTCACACCGCCTCTCCCTCGTGGTAACCGTTTGACTGGTTGCGCTTCCTCCTCGCTCGCGGACATATCTGTGTCTGCACTGCCTCGGTGCTCGGTCGTCGACAAGGAGGACGGGCGCACTTCAAGTATCGATGTACCGGACTCAACCAAGTTCCCTGGAGGCTGTCGTGAGCAAGATGACGATGATCTACTGGAAAGGGGAGAGGTTCTGGCTCGGAAAACTCAAGGAGCATCCTGAGATCATGACGCAAGGTTGCACCCTGAAGGAACTCGAGACGAATCTGCGGGACGCATACCGGATGATGATCCTGGAGGATGTGCCCCAGGACCACCGCGAAAAAGCCATCGCGGTATGAAACGGAGGGAGTTCATTCGTCATCTGGTCCGGGACGGCTGCGTACTCCTCCGATCCGGCTCCCGCCACGACATCTACTTCAATCCCAAAACCGGTTAGAAGCAGCCTGTGCCCAGACACGCAGAAATCGAAAACGGTCTCGCCAAGCACATCCGGAAGTACTTGGGACTCGGACGACCCCACCAGACAGACCCGACCGACACGTAGTGCCCGCCCCCGGCGCCCCTGACGTGAGCGTTCCGTTTCAGCCTTTGGCCTTCCTTCGTGAAGGGGGAGGCCCCGAGAGCGCCGTCTATAGCATAGTCCGGTCTCGGCCAGGTTCTTCCGAAAGTTGCTTTCCGCACCCCCCGTTACGGATCGATTCCGCGAGCCGGTTCCCGAAGCGGTGCGGCGGCCGAGGTGATATGCTTCTCGGGGGAACCACCTCGGCGGTCACCAGGTAGACGATGACGGAGTTGGCGGGGTCCAGCGAATAGCGTAATGCGCTTTAGACTATATGGAAGGACCGGCCTGACCTATCGCATAATAGCGTGGGTTGTTCCGCGGACGGAACAGCGCCACATGCGAAAGGAGACCGGTCATGAAGAAGCATACCACGTACGTGGCCCTCGATGACAGTAAGAACTCGATCGTGGCGGGGATCCTGCGGCCCAAGGTGACGGAGCCCGAGCTGCGCCAGTTCCCGAATGAGCCCAAGCACCTCCGGCGCTTCTGCACCCGG
>JBIOJT010000007.1:0-31764 GCA_044451055.1 Methylomirabilales bacterium (SeqCode) | reverse complement strand
TTCAACCACCTAAGCAGAACGGTCCTGTTCACGCCGCCGCGCCGCGCCGCTTCGGTGTGGGTGAGCTCCCGGCGCTCTAGCTCCCGCGCAAGGGTGTCACGGTGAAAGATGTGCCGGAGGTTCTTACGCGACTCGACATAAAAGATATTTCGGGGCCTGGGCTCCCCTGTCGGCCTCTGCGCGGGTGTGGTTCGCGTCTTTTCGGTGCCCATAGGAAATTTCCTCCAATCCCGTGCCGCCCTGTGCCGATGAGATGTTACCAGACTTTTGGACGATAGGGCACGAAGATTTTTGGACATCTCCCCTTTGACAAATAAAAACCAACACCTTCAAATGGCAGCAGCGGGAGAAATCGGTCGAGGAGAAGATCGTCGGCGTGTTTCCGCCGGAGCTGTCTGAGGAGATCATCGAGCACAGCTTGAACACGTGGAAGCCGAGCAATGCAGATGCAGCAGATAACCACGCCACGAGCCACACCAGCCGATGAATACGAGACCAGCGATCTAGGCATCGCGGCCTTCTGCCTGGCGCGGGATCTTCCCCTGCTACGTGTCGAACAAGGAGAGCGCGTTCGCTTCGTGTTCCCGGGGAGCGCGAAGGATACGGCGGCCCTGTTTTATCAGCCTGGACGAAATGTGGTGGACGCCCGGAAATTCCATATGAGCCTGCGCGAGCTCCGCGGGCTCACCAGAGCGGAGGGGAGACGGTGAGTCCACCCCGCGAGGCCCCGGCGCGCCTCGCTCCCTCGGCGGCCGGCACGGCGCCCCCGGGCCTGGTCAGCGTCCCGGTGGGCAAGGGGTGCGTCTTGCTCTTGAGCCAAGCGGAGTATGCCCGTGCAATCCGCCGCGGGAAGATATGGCGGCGGCGTGAAGCGTTACAGCGGCGAACGGAGCGCGGACGATGAGTCTGTCCCTTGAACACCTTGAGGACCTCGAGCGATCAGGACTCACTTCGGCCACCGTGGAGCGAATGGGAGTACACTCGGCCCGACCCGCAGACCTGAACAAGCTGGCGGGATGGGACATCACCTCCCGGGGCGTGACCTCCGCAATGGTCTTCCCGTACCCAGACTGCGACGGCTTTTACCAGCTCAAGGTCTTCCCAGCCTTCCGCAACAGCGACGGACACCACGTCAAGTACATCCAGCCGATGGGCTCCGAGTCTCGCGCCTACATCCTGCCTGACGTCCGCCGGAGGATCGAAGATCCGGCCGAGAGCGTGATTATCACGGAGGGGGTGAAGAAGGCGGCTCGGCTCGCGCAAGAGGGTTTCAACGCCGTGGGCATCCCGGCCGTGTGGAATTGGAAGGTGGGCGCAGCCCCGTACACGGATCCTGCCTCCCTGATTCCTGACCTCAAGGCCCTCGTGACCGCAGGCCGACACTTCCTCGACTGCTTCGACTCCGACGTGTGGGACACAAAGAAGCCAGATTGCCGGCTCGCCCTCTACGCCCTCATGCACCACCTGGAGCGACTCGGGGGAAAGGCGGCCGCGGTGCGGCTTCCCGGCCCGACGAAGGAGGAGCGGGCGGAGGGTATCGTCAAGATCGGGGCGGATGATTTCCTTTGCCGGCATTCAGTGGAGGCGTTCCGCCGGCTGATTACGGGCGCGATCCCGCCAACGCATCGCGTGTTCAAGGCGGCGGCAGAGCATTGGCGGAAGAAGGAGCTGGCCACGCGGCCCTTTGTCGAGCGGATCAGCGCCCTCTTGGCGGAGCCCGAGACGGACCCGGAGTGGCTGGTGGATTCGCTCCTTGCGCGGGGAGACGTAGGATTCATCCCGGCGGAACCGAAACTCGCCAAGTCGTGGCTTGCCTACCTCCTTTCCCTGTGCCTGGCCACGGGGCAGACGTTCCTTGATTTCAAGGTGCCCGAGCGGCGGCGGGTGCTCTTGATGAGCGAGGAAGACTCGCGGCGCCGGCTGGCGCGCCGGATTCGCCAGCTCGTGGCGGGCCTGGGAGGCATCCGGCCCGAGGATGGATGGTTGCGGTTCACCTCACGGACCGGCTTCAAGCTGGACGTGCCGGAGTGGGTGGAGCGGCTACGGGTAGAACTGGCGGCCTTCCGTCCGGACGTGGTGATTATAGACGTGCTGAGGCGCTTGCACGACCTGGAAGAGAACAGCAACCAGGACATGGGGAAGCTGACCAACACCTTGAACGATCTCCGCCGGGACTTCGGGTGCGGCTTCCTGATCCTGCACCACAACCGGAAACTAGCTCAAGGGACCCCGCGGCGGGGGCGAGGCGGGCAGGAAATGAGCGGGGCCGGCGTGCTCCACGGATGGAGTGAGGCGTCCCTGTATCTGTCCAAGGGGAGCGGGAAGGGGAAATTCATTGTCACCCCGGAGCACAAAGACGTGGCAGAGGCGGAACCGTTCGTGATTCACCTGATGGACGTGCCGGGCGGGGGTGTGCGGATCGAGAACGAGGGGCCGGCGACGGTGGACAAGGGGGCCCAGACGCGGGCGATGTTGCTTGAGGCCCTCCCGCCCGAGTCGGAGGGGATCGGTCGGAACGTAAAGGAGTTGAGCGAGGCACTCAAGTTCTCCCTGAACACCGTCCGGGCGCACCTGAAGGCACTGAGGGAGGACGGGGCGGCAGATACCAGGAAGCCTCTTGGTAAGCAAGCCGTGTATTGGTTCCGGAAGTAGCGATGCGATAAAGGGCAAGAGGTTACCAATGGGCCAAATTGGTAGGCTGTGTGAAGGTGTGATGGTGACATTCCTTGAGGAGGTTACCAGCTTACCAACCCCCCCTTTAGGGGGGGTGGTGTAGTTGGTAGGTAACCTCCGGGATGGGAAGGAGTAGGCAGGACAGAAACCGGATATGGGGGACTCGGTGAAGAAGACGCAGGCGGGAGCGGACCTCGTGACCCAGCAGCATGTCGGGGTGTGGACCGGGCCGGGGGTCCTGGCGCTGATAGACGGGGAATGGGTCCACTACCTGCCCCGGGACGTGCCCCAGGATCTCCGGATGCGGGCGTCTGCCTTTGTGGGCTTGGACCAACCCACCATCACCATTCGCCTGGTCAGGGGTGCGAGTGAAGCCACGCACATGACACAAGTGACCCATATAAAAAAAAGAGGGACCAGCTCTCCGGCCTGTGCCCAGCCTGTGTGAATCCGCGGACTGAGGAGACCGTGATGAGGAGAAACCCGTGATTCCCCTTTACGCTCGCCCCCTCTGTCTCACCTGTGGCGAGCGATTCGTCCCGTTGGCGTTTGACCGGAAGCACTGCCAGGAGTGCCAACAACGCCAGCGGCCGACGGAGACGACCGGGAGCCAGCAGGAGGTTCCGGCGCCCAAATCGCCAGTGCTCGAGGTGCCCCTTCGGACTGTGGCGGGCGGCGCATCCGGAGGCGTGGCTGTGGTGACAGGACGCGAGGGGGACACGGTGAGTCAAATGGGTGGCTCTCCCACACCGTCAGCGGAGGGGAGGATTTTTCAAAAAACCCTCCCCGAGAACCGCTCGAAAAACCCTTCCAAGCAAGCCAGACGAGTAGTTAGGGTGGCTCGAAGCCCCTATAAGATTTCGGCAAGACCCGCGTATCGTATGACGAGACCCGTCCCCCGGATCGGCGTCACGGATCTGCTTCTGGCCGCCCGGGCGCGTCGAACCGGTCTCCCCCAGGATGGAGAGCTCACAGCCACCTGGAACTTGGCGATACCGGGCACGCCCGGGGCATCGGGGTACCTTCGCTTGACGACGACCATCCCCCACTTTGGCGGTCGGCGCCTCTGGCTTGTCTGCCCGATGTGCTCCCGCCGGCAATCGGCCCTCTACCTCCTCGGCGATCGCCTTTTGTGCCGAGCGTGCGGTGGACTGAAGTACGTATCCCAATACGTGAGCTGTAGCCTCCGCCTGTCACGGTTCTACGATGACAAGGCCAACGATCTTCGCCAGAGGCACGGCGATTCCCTTCAGTACATTCAGTGTCGCCTCCGGGCGTTGACTCACATGAATCATTGGTATGGGCGGGCCCTGCAGCGGATTGAGAGACGGCGAAGGCGATGAGCCGGATCGAGCGCAGGGCTAGGAAAATCTTGAAAGTCCAAGGTTGGTACGTCGTCGGGCCGGACGGTCACATCGGCCCGTGGGACCTCGTGGCACTTCACGCAGAACTTGGCGTCAAGTTAATTCACCTGTTGATAGAGGAACCAGGGCGAGCGGAGCGAGCGGAGTTGATGGCCTTCTTCGGCCACGAGTCATGGGCAAGAGAAGTCTGGGTTTATCAGGACAGCACCAAGACCCCACTGATTCTGCGGCTCCCGCACGCGCCGCCACTCACCTTCCGGGGTCTCGGTTCCTGCGACGGGTGCGGAACTCGGCTGGACCCGAAGGACGAAATCTCCGGTCTGTGCGAGGAGTGCCGGGGGACGAAGGACACGGGAGCAGTACCCGAGGGGCCGGAGCGGAATCATTGAACCTGCGGCAACGTAGCAAGCTACCATGCGCGTGATCGAGGCGGTGACGATTCAGCAGGACCTAGACCCGTACTTCAGCCTGAAAGGGCTGGCCGGGTACGCCTCCCTGTCTCGCCGCACGCTTCAGGACCTCGTGAACTCCCCCCGGGATCCCCTGCCCTCCTACCGGATCGGCGGCAAGCTCCTGGTCAAGCGCTCCGAGTTCGACCGCTGGATGAGCCGGCGCCGAAACAGCAAGCCCCTGGCCGCTGCCCGCTTGGCTACGGCCGATACCCGTGCCCTCCTGAACGCTCGCCCGAAAAAGTAGGCCCCCCTTGACAACAGATGCCTAGACGCATATATCTCTAGACATGAAGAAGCCGAAACGTTCCGGAAAGGAGGTGCCCGTCATGAAGACCACCATGATCTTGCCCGAGCCCCTGTGGCAGGCGGCGAAGATCCGCGCCGTGCAGGAGCGGTGCGACCTGAAGGACCTGGTGGAGAAGGCCCTGGAGCTGTACCTGCGGACGGTGAAGAAAGGGGGCCAGTGATGGGCGTCAAGATCCAGAAGCCCGGGGAGCCCGGACACCCCGGGGGCAACCGCCGCACCTACGTCCGGGTGAATTTCAAGGGCCATCGGAAGACCCGCGTCTTCAACTCCAAGAGGGCCGCGGAGGAGTATGCGGACCAAGTCGAGGCCCTGCTGAAGCTGGGAAAGGTGGACGACGTGTTCATGGAGCCCACCCCTGCCCCCGATGTGCCAGCCTCCACCTTCCAGGAGGCCGCCGAGCACTGGTGGGCCGTGGACGGGACCACCCTGAAAGGCGGCACCCAGGACACCTACCGGAACATCCTCGACAAGCACCTGCTCCCGCCTCTTGGCCCTCGCGTGCTGTCGGACATCAGCGTGGGGGACGTGGAGGCCTGGTGGGCGAGCCTCCGGGGGACGGGGCTCTCGCACAAGCGGCTCCGCACGATCCGCGGGGTCCTGGCGGGGATCTTCAAGCGTGCGGTGGTCGGTGGGCTGCTGGGTCGGAATCTGGCGGATGCCATCGCGGGCCGGATGGGCAAGGAAGATCGGGAAGTCCGGCAGGTGGAATGGTTGACCGAGCCGGAGTTGACCAAGGTCCTGACTGTGGCGAAAGAGCGGGAGCCCAGCTACTACCCGTTCTTCCTCACCATCGTCAGCACGGGCATGCGTCTGGGGGAGACCCTGGGCCTCCAGGTGGGCGACGTGGACCTGGACCGAGGCAAGCTCGCCGTCCGGCGCAGCATCCGCAAGCACCGGATCGGGAGCCCGAAGTCCGGCAAGCCGCGAACGGTGGACGTGCCCCCGGCGACGGTGGCGGTGCTGCAAGACTGGATCGACACGATTCGAGCCGAGGCAGCCGTGCGGGGGCAAGAGGCTACCTGGTTGTTCCCAGGGAAGACCGGGGCACCGCGGGAGGATAAGTGCTTCGTGCCGGCGCTCCGGCGGATCCTCAAGCCGGCTGGCATCCTCCGGCCGCTCCGGGTCCATGACCTCCGGCACACCTACGCATCCCTGGCCCTCCAGCGGGGCGTGCCCCTGTTGGTGGTCTCCCGGCAGTTGGGGCACAGTACCATTGCGATCACGGCCGACACGTACGGGCACCTGGCGCCCGATGCCACCCGGGAAGCGGCGACGGCTTGGGAGGCCATCCTGACCGAGCATTCCCGCAACCCCCGCGCAACTCCCGTAACCGATCCGGCGTAACTACCCGAAAACCCTCGAAGGGGTGTCAAGTTTTTTCTCCCCCGAAAACTGCGCCCCGGGCCGTTTGGATTGCTCTCGGTACGTCGCATTCCCCCCACTTCGCGAGGTCCGCTGCCGCGGGAATTTCCCGAGACGCAGCCTCGCCACAAACGAGAATGGCTGGGTGTCCCCAGCCATCCGACCGCGCAGGCCATCACTTCGGTTCCCCCGGCACGCGGAGGATCAGTGGCTGCACGTCCCTCACCCGCTGCTGGTACAGCCGCCGCAGCTGCTGCCGCGGGAGCCGACGAACCTGCCTTCGCCCTTGAAGGCGAACGCGGAGAACTGCTTCGTCACCCTCAGGCTCTCGCACTTCGGGCAGGGGACCCGGCTCCGGCTGGAGGCGACCCGCTTCTCGAAGGCGTGAGCGCACTCGTCACAGACGAATTCGTAGATCGGCATCCGGTCTCTCCACGCCCCGCAAGGGGCTCGCGGGGCTACTCGCCGCCACGCTGAACGTAGCTCTTCACGAACTCTTCGGCGTTCTCCTCAAGCACGTCGTCGATCTCGTCCACCAGCTTGTCCATGTCCTCCTTCAGCTTCTTTCCCTTCTCCGTCACCTTGGGGCTCGGCTGCCCGCCTTCTCCCGACGGCGGTCCGTCCGTCCGTTTCTGCTTCCGTTCTTGCTCCGCCATCCCATTCCTCCTTCTTCCCTTCTTCCCCGCCCGGGCGGGGCGTTATCCTCTGACTGGCCTCTCACCGGCTGGCGACCCAGATGAGATGGGGCAATTCCGGGAGCAGCACCTTGCTGAGGCCCAGGCGCACTGCCGCCTCGGATCCCGGCAGGCAGCAGATCACCCGCCCCCGAGTCACGCCGCAGACGGCCCGGCTCAGCGCGGCCGCCGGGCCGATTTCTCCGTGGCTCAACCAGCGAAACAGCTCGCCGAAGCCCGGCAGGGCCTTCTCCAGGAGGGGCGTCACCGTCTCGACGGTCAAATCCCGTCGGCCCACCCCCGTGCCTCCGGTCACGATCAGGCACTGACCGGGGCCCTGCAGGAACCGGCGCACCGCAGCCTGGATGCGCCAGGGTTCGTTCTTCACCACCTCGTAGTCCACCAAACGATGGCCAGCCTCATTGCAGAGCTGCTGGATGAGCCGCCCGGAATCGTCCGTCTCCTCGGTCCGGCTATCACTGACTGTGAGGACCGCATACACCACGGATCCGACTGTCCGGGCACTGGCCCGGTGTTCTGGGGCACCCACCACGCCACCTCGAGACACAGAAGATAGGGCCGCGCCCGCGCCAAAGGCGACGCTCGGCCAGCGGTTTCCTTTTTTTGCGCGACCGCCAGCGGCCGTTACGACAGATCTTGCTGGATCCGGAGGACGGTGGAATAGTTGATCCCGGTCTGGGCCGACAGGCGGAGGAGATCCCGCTCCGTGATCTTGCTCCCCCGCTTCATGATGGCCTGCAATTCCCGCCGGATGACCTCCACTGCCTCCTCACCCTTCACGCGCATGCACGGCTCCTTGCCGCAGGATCACTCGCCCAATCGAATCACGGGAGCGGACAGGCCTTCCTCCCTGACCCGTTCCGCCAGCGCCTCCGAAACCCGTCGGAACGCCTCCGCGACCGGAGAATCCGGAATGCTGGTGACGATCGGCTCGCCCCGATCGCCGGTCTGGCACACGCGCGGATCCAACGGGATCTCGCCCAGGAACGGGACGCCCAGGTGCTCGCTGGCCCGGCGGGCGCCTCCCTGTTTGAAGATGGCAGAGCGCCTCCCGCAATGGGGGCAGACGAAGCTGCTCATGTTCTCGATGATGCCCAGAATCGGCACCTTGAGCTGTCGGAACATCGCCAGCGCCTTGCCGGCGATCTGCATGGCCAGATCCTGCGGCGTCATCACGATCACCGCCCCGGCGAGGGGGAGTGACTGCGCCAGGGTGAGCTGGGCGTCGCCCGTGCCCGGCGGAAGATCGACGAGCAGATAGTCCAGGCTCCCCCACTCCACGTCCTGCAGGAACTGCTGGATCGCTCCGGATACCATAGGCCCGCGCCAGATCACGGGGGCACCGTCCGGCATCAGGAATCCGAGGGACATCAGCCGGACCCCGTGCGCCTCGAGCGGCAGGAGCTTGTGGCCGTTATTTTCCGGCATCCGGCTGGTCCCCATCAGGATGGGGATGCTGGGCCCGTACAGGTCGGCGTCCAAGAGGCCGGTGGCTGCCCCCGCCTGCGCCAGCGCCACCGCCAGGTTCACGCTCACAGTGGACTTGCCCACACCCCCCTTGCCCGATGCGATGGCGAGGCTGTGCTTGATGCCGTTGGTCGGGGCCGGTGCACCCGGCATGCCGGGACCGGCAGGATGTACCCCCATGTATTCTCCGTTCCATCACGACCGCGGAGCGGCCCGTGGCCGTCGGATTACTCGGCGGACGCGACCCGCTGCGAATTCCCATTCACTACCGGGCCGCCGGAGCGCTCCCGGAACACCGGACACGCGCTGCACTGCAGCTCCTGCGGCAAGCCGATGATTTCCCAGCAGGGCGCGAAGTGGAGCAAGCGCTTGACGCCCTCGATGCTCACCTTCTCCGTGTGGATTAGACGCCGCAGACACTCCAGCCACTGGACGTCCCCGGCACAGTACTACCGTTCCCGGTTCCGTCGGGCGGGCTTCACCAGACCTTGGGATTCGTACAGGCGAAGGGTTTGTTCCGTGACACCGAGGAGATCGGCGACGACTCCGATGGGAAAGCAGGCCCCGGGGTCCCCGTGCACTTCTATAAGAGCCGGCGCCGCGCGGCGCGCTTCGGCAGGCTTTTTCATCTCAAGCCGACGCTTTACCTCCATTGCTAACCGTGACTTTAGATAGCAGAGCAATGCGGGACTGTCAAGATCCGATCCCGAGGTAAAAGCGTCCGCCCTCGTATCGACGAACACCCGATGAGGTTATGGCGGGGCATCCCGGGGTGCAATCGGGCGCAGTGTTCACAGTCAGCCCTGGTGCGGTCGGATCAGGTGAAGGAATTCCTCGCGGGTCTCCCGGCAGTCGCGGAACGCGCCCAGCATGCAGGAGGTGATGGCCTGGCTGTTCTGCTTCTCCACGCCGCGCATCATCATGCAGAAGTGGGAAGCCTCGATGACGACCCCCACGCCGGCCGGCTGTAGCGCCTCCTGCAATGCCTCGGCGATCTGGGTGGTAAGCCGCTCCTGGACCTGGAGGCGCCGCGCGAACATGTCGACCAGCCGGGCCAGCTTGCTGAGGCCGACGATCTTTCCGGCAGGTAGGTAGGCGATGTGCGCCTTCCCGAAGAATGGCAGGAGATGGTGCTCGCAGAGCGAGTACACCTCGATATCCTTGACCACCACCATCTCATCGTAGGGCTCGGTGAAGACTGCCCCGTTCAGGACCTCGGCGACGGTCTTTCCGTACCCTGACGTGAGGTAGCCGAAAGACTTCGCCACCCGCTCCGGGGTCTTGCTCAGGCCTTCCCGGTACGGGTCTTCGCCGAGCTCCTTCAACAGGTCCTTGACCAGCTGCTCGATCATGCCGCGCTCACTTTCTGGCCCCGATCCGCAGGGGTCGGGAAGATCGCTCGCGCCGACCGTTCCATACCCTCGCGATCCAGCTCGAAGAAGTTGTTGGGGGTTTCCTCCAGTCGCAGGCGCCACAGGCGGCCGGGCGGCAGCGCCCCGTCCAGGATCCGCCAGAGCAACGCCCCCAGCACCTCCGTGGTGCTGGTCGGCCCATCCGCCGCGGTGATCAGGAGGTTCAGGTTCATCCGGTCGAAGCGTTGGAGGACCTCCATGCGCACCACCTCGTCCAGGCGCTGCCCGTCCGCGATCCAGCCGGTTTCGCAGGACACCGGACCGCGAATCGTCACCTCCAGCTGATAAGTGTGGCCATGACCGCTGGGGTTGTTGCAGCGCCCGTAGATGCGGGCATTCTCGGCCGCACTGAACTGAGGGTTGTGCAGCCGGTGGGCCGCGGAAAACTGATAGCCCCGCGTGACCTCGATCAGCGGTGTGTTCGGCCCCCCAGGCTCGCGCGGGTTATTCAACGGTGGCGCTCCGCTCTCCAAAGTAGTCCACAAAAAAGAAGGCATCCTCGTGCAGGCGGATCCGGTGCAGCCAATGCCCCTGGCGTCCCTCCAGTCGTGGCTCCAAGAGCTCCCAGATCACCACGGCGAGGTTTTCCGGCGTCGGCACCTTCTCCTTGAAGTACGGGACGTCCCGGTTGAGGTGCTTGTGATCGAACCGATCCACGACCGCCTCGACGATGAGATCCTTGAGGGATTTGAGGTCCATCACCATTCCTGTCTCCGGTGACGGCTCCCCCCGGATCGTGACCTCGAGGACATAGTTGTGGCCGTGGAGATTGCTCTCTCTCCCGAACACGCGCTGGTTCTCTTCCGCGCTCCACGCGGGGTTGACATAGGAATGCGCGGCGCAGAACTCCACCCGCTTCGTGAGCTGGATCATCGCACCCCTCCCATCCCGGCCGCACCCGCGTGGTGCCCGCCGGGTGCCGGGGAGACCTCTGGCGCCAGATGCGTCCGGCGGTGGGACTCCGACAGGCCATTCAGGGCGGCCTGCACCCTCAGCAGGAACGACTCCGCGACCCGGTCGGCGCGATACTGTTCGACCCGGCGGCGACCTGACTCGCCGACCGCGCGACAGCGATCAGGGTCGGCGAGGAGAACGGCCAGCGCCCGCGCCAGCGCTTCCGGATCGTC
This sequence comes from Methylomirabilales bacterium (SeqCode), assembly GCA_044451055.1. Lineage (GTDB taxonomy): Bacteria > Methylomirabilota > Methylomirabilia > Methylomirabilales > 2-02-FULL-66-22 > 2-02-FULL-66-22. The sequence continues at coordinate 20,905 of JBIOJT010000007.1, read as the reverse complement.
CGGATCCACCAGGAGGCCTGTCTCGCCGTCCACCACCGTCTCGGGAACAGCGGCGGCCCGGGCCGCGACCACAGGTTTGCCGCACGCCATGGCTTCGAGGAAGACGATGCCGAAGCCCTCCTGCCGGCTGGGGAGACAGAAGATGGCGGCGCGCCGGTAGCGCTCCACCAGGTCCCGACGGGGGATCGTCCCCAGAAACGTCACCCGTCCTCCAAGATCGAGCGAATCCCTGAGGCGCTCCCACGCGTTCCGGCTGGGGCCTTCTCCCACAACCCAACCCTGGAAGGGGACGCCCGCATCCCGAAGGCGCGCGTAGGCCTCCATGAGGAGGCCGAGATTCTTCCGCGGGTACATGTGGGCCACGGTCAGGATCTCAGGAGGATTCGCCGGGGTCCCGGCTGCTTGGCCGACTCCTTCCTCCCACGAACGGAGGTCGATGAGCTCGGGAACGATGATGATTTTCCCCGCCGGGATGCCGTAGGCCTCGACAATCCGGTCCCGGGAATACTGGCTGGTTGCCACCACAACGTCGGCCCGGCGGACTGCCAGTCGCTCCAAGGCCGCCTGGACCCGCAGGATCGCGCGGATGAACCCGCGCTCGTTGGTGAGTTCGTCGGCAATGACTCCCTTGATGCTGGCGATATAGGGGGCGGTCTTCGCCCGGCCATAGTGAAAGCCATCAAGATCGAAGCCGACGACCCAGTCGTATCGGCCCCGCCGAAGGCGGGAGGCAACCGAGAGGTTGAAGAGGATGCGCTTAAGGGTGAAGCTCGGTGAGGGCCAGGCCGGGAACTGCATCTCGACCCGGATGTCCCGGTCGCCGAGGGCCCGGGCGAGATGGCTGATCCCAACATAGGTGCCGCTTCCGCCCGCGACGTTCAACGGGGTGGACGTCACGAACGCCATCCGTGACGGCCCGCTATGCGGACCTTCCAGAGGTCGGCTGTCTGGAGAAGGCGCAAGGCTTGTCATGGCGTGCTGGCGTGAATCCCTGCAGGGCAGTCCACTGGAAAGGGCAAGCGCCGCCCCGAGCGTCCGAGGAACCGACAACCCGACTCTCGATGACTCTTGCGACGCTAATATGCTAACAACGAAGGTGTCAAGCGAAAAGCCGGGTGGAAATCAGCGCTAACTTTCCCGCGAAGGTTCGAGGCTCCCGCTTCTTGAGGGCCTCGAGCGCTGGGACCAACAGTGTGCGCGAAGGTCTAGGCCTATTCGACCGGGGTGACAAAAGTTTATCCCCCCTGTCGGATTTACGGCACGCATAGCGCGTATTGCAACTTTTTAAGTCGGTATGGAACGTCATCCCGGAACACATCACCAGCCGAAGTTCCCTCCCGGTTCAGGCCATATGATTTGATTTTCCCTTGCAGAAACAGGGGTGTGGGCTGGAGGACGTCGGCCTGGTTTCCAGGTAGTGTGGCTTGGCACGTCACCTGCACTGAAACTAATTTGCATTCCCGCTGGTATAGAGAAACGAAGGAAGACTCCGCGCGGTAGCCGGGGTTCTCGGAAGCAACCATGAAGCATATGGGATCAAGAGAGATCAGTATGGGGACGGTCCAGGTCATGGTGAATTCGGACCGTTCCCAGTTGGTGGGAAACTGCCCGACGTGCAACTCGCGTCTTAGCATCGAGGTTCGGAGTGATGGTACGTTCGGCAGCCTGGTCGCTTGCATGCGCTGCAAGCAGATTTACCGGGTTCAGTCACAAGAAGACTCCGTCTCACCCGGGGAGAAACCTCGCGGCTTCGGCGTCTCCTATGTGGTCATCGGTGCGTGGGACGTCTCCGCGATGATGGAGTTCCTCTTCGATAACGTGGGGCCTGTCAACCCGGCAGCGGGCGGATTCGTCTGCCAGCCGGACGAGCACCACGTGGACTTTCCCTTCATCACGGTGAACCAGGGTGCCCGGACGATCCGATTTGGCCTCTTTGGGCAATACCAGGAGCGCGAGGCGGCGTCCATCATCAATCAGGTGGTCTCGGAATTCGGGAACAGGTTCCAGCTCGACCTGTATCCCCAGATCCTGGAGCGGTGGGAGTACCGGGACGAGTCCAAGGGCTTCGCCCTGGTCGAACGGCGGCCCCTCGGGACGTTCCTGCGGGAACGGGTCAAGCGGCAGGCTCATGCCTGATCCATGGATACAACCAACGGAGATAAAAACGGGGCGCCCGAGGGCGACCCGTTTGGCAGACACGCGCCATGACGAAGAGTGGCTCACCCCGCTATCGGTTCTCGTCGTCCCCTCGCAGGGATTAACCTCCTAGACGGTATCGGGGCTTTCCCTTGCGCCCGCCACGCTCTCGATCAGCTGCCCCGGCGTCACGCCTCACTGCCCGTGGATGGCCCCTCGCAGCTCAGGAGTCCCCGCTCCCGTAGCGGCCTGCCCACCGTCTCGATGAACTGCTTCAAGATTCTGGCGGTCAACCCCCAGACCGTGTCCCCATCGTATTCATAGAAGAAGACGGTGACGGGGCCGCCCTCTCGTTCCCAGATCTCCTCCCGGAACGGCGCGCCGCACAGCAGGGCTGAGATCGGAAGATGGATCAACCGTTCGATCTCGAACGGATCCAGGCGGTAGGGGTATGGATGGGGAACCATCCCCACGAAGGGTCGGACCACGTGCCGAGAGGTGACGGTTACCGTATCGTCGAGCGTCCCGATGACCTCCACATCTTCCGGGCGAAGCCCGATCTCTTCCTGGGTCTCTCGCAGCGCCGTGGTCAGCAGGTCCCCATCCGCCTCCTCGAAGCCACCGCCGGGGAAGCTGATCTGCCCCTTGTGGGTTGGAACCAGCTCCGTCCGTTTGGTAAGGACGAGAAACAACCCCGCGTCGCTCAGGTACAAGGGGAGGAGAACCGCCGCTTGCCGAAACTCCGGTCGGTCAGCCCTCCTGGCGACCCGTTGGCGCAGCACGTCAGCGATGGCGTCTTTCATGTTCCCAGGAGATGGCCTCACAGGCACCCCAATTACTTTCCCGTTGCGGGAATCCGCATCACTGATCCTTCCCCAGGAACAGCAAGAGGGGCTTCGGTCAGCCCCGAAGCCCCTCCGTCCCAATCGGTGGAGCGGGTAGCGGGGATCGAACCCGCATCCCAGGCTTGGGAAGCCTGTGCCCTACCATTGGACGATACCCGCGCGCTGCCTTTCCTACCAGATTGACCGACCCCTGTCAACTCCGCTCCGAACACAGGGTGGAAGCGCGGACCGCTACGCAGTCGTGACATGGTCCGCGCGGGTCCCAGCACGTCTTTCCAGACCCGAATAAGCCTGCCCGGCCTCGCGTCCTAGTGTGTGGAGGGTCACGGGCGGCGGAGGGGCTTCATGGCTCAAGCGCGGACGGACTCGCACACCCGGGCCAGCACGCATTCCGCGCACAGGGGGCGCTGGGCCTTGCAGAACCGGCGCCCGTGTTGGACCAAGTGAAGGTGGAGCGCGTGGCGATCGCCCGGAGGGATGCGAGATTCCAGGAACGCCTGCGCCTTTTCGGGCGTCTGCCGGCCATCCACGAGGCCGAGGCGGCGGGAGACGCGAAATACGTGGGTGTCCACCGGGAAGGCCGGCCGGCCCATGCCGAACAGGAGGACGCAGGCAATGGTCTTGCTGCCGATGCCCTTGAAGCGCGCGAGGTACGCCCGCACCTCCTCGTCCGACAGGTCGCGGAGGAAGCTGAGGTCGAGGTGTCCCTGCTCCGCCCAGATCTCCTCCAGGAGCGCCTTGATCCGCACCGCTTTGATGTTGGCGAGCCCACCCGAACGGATGGTCGAGATCAGCGTTCGCAGCGGCGCCCGGTGCACCTCTTCCCAGTCAGGGAAGCGCTGGCGCAACGCCGCATAGGCCCGGTCGCTGTTTGCATCGTTGGTGTTCTGCGACAGGATCGTATGGATAAGGGTGCTCAGCGGATTGTCGCGGCGGCGCAGCGGGCGGCAGGAGCCGTAGGCCTGGCGGAGCAGCGTGGCGATGCGAGCGAGCTTGACTGCGGGACGCATGAGGCCCCCGGCGGGAGAAACGGCGGTTACGCTAGCCGAGGCGTCGGGGAAAGTCAATGCGAAAATCGTAACGCCGATCGCCCGGCGTCAACGGTCCACAGAGACTCGCCGCAGCCGGCCTTTACTTCGCCCGGGAGGGTGTGTATAGTGTGATTGAATCGACGCAGGAACGCGGACGAGAGGAGAGAATGGATGCGCACGCGACTGGTCGTGGGAATCGTACTCCTTCTGGCCCTGGGGGGCCTGCCTGGACTCGCCGCAGCCCAGTCGGCCCGCATGATCCTGACCCTGGGCAACACCGGCTTTCTCGATCCCAAGGGAATCCAGGCCGCCACGGGCGCAGAGGTGAAGACGGGCCTGGACAAGTTTCGGCTCAAGGACTTCTCCGTGGTTGTGTTGGCCAACATCGCCTTCCCTGCGCTGCCTGGGCCGGTCCAGCAGGGTCTGGTGCAGTACGTCAACGACGGCGGGACAGTCCTGATCACCGGGGGGGCGCAATCCTTCGGGAGCGGTGGGTACGACGCCGTCGCCTCCATCATACCGTTCCAGATCCGCTCGGCCAGCGATTGGCGATTCACACCGTTCCGGTCCCCGGTGCCGATCCAGCCCGGCCACCCGATCCTGGCGGGAGTCACCTTCATCACCGTCGGGAGTCTCAATGACATGAACCCGCGGGCGGACGCTACGGAGATCTTGCAGGCGGCCGGCGGCGGCTCGGGGGCGAGCAGCGCCCAGGGCGCCGGGGGCGGCGGCGGCGGCTCCTATCCCTATCCCCTGATCGCCGAGCTGGCCGTAGGGACCGGCCGCGTCATTGGCATCGCCTTCGATCTGAATGAGTTCGCAGGGATGCAGGACCGCGACCTGTTCGTCAGGAACACCATCGGGTACCTTCTGCGCGCCTCCGGGATCGGGCCGCCCACCCGCTGAGGGACGGCCTGTCCGCCAGACGGCTCGACCGGAAAGCTCAAGGGACACATGGGGGCGGGGCATAGCCCCTCGAGGGTCGGGCAGCTTGACACCTTCGCAAGGAGCCCCTCTTTTACGTCGTCAGCTCCTGTCCTTCGCCCCGATCACGGCGTGACCAGCCACTCCAGGACGTCGAGAGGAGCGGTACGATGCGGATCACCAAGGACATGACCATCGACGAGGTTGTCCAGCAATTCCCGGAGACGGTCCAGGTCTTCAGCCGGTACGGCGTGGGATGCGTGGGATGTTCCGCCGCCCAGTACGATAACATCGAGCAGGGCGCGGTCCTTCACGGCCTGGACACCGACCAACTGGTGCGGGAGCTAAACGCTTGCATCGCCGCCCACCCGTAGGACGGCCTGCGCTCCAGATCGGGGAGGGGAATGCTCGACACGCTTCAGCGTGATATCCGCGCCGTCTTCGAACGCGACCCGGCCGCCCGCAGCCTGCCGGAAGTTCTGTTCTGCTATCCCGGCCTGCACGCCCTCTGGACCCACCGGCTGGCCCACGCCTGTTGGGAGCACCACCTGAAGTTCCTCGGCCGTCTCCTCTCCCACCTGGGACGGCTCCTCACCGGGATCGAGATCCACCCCGCCGCTCGTCTGGGGCCCGGCCTGTTCATCGATCACGGCATGGGTGTGGTGATCGGCGAGACTGCCGAAGTCGGCGAGAACGTGACGATCTACCAAGGGGTTACCCTGGGCGGCACCAGCCTGGAGAAAGTCAAACGCCACCCGACCATCGGCAACAACGTGGTGATCGGCTCGGGGGCCAAGGTGCTGGGTCCCTTCACCGTGGGGGACAACAGCCGGATCGGCTCCGGCTCGGTGGTGGTGAAGGAGGTCCCGCCCAACTCGGTGGTGGTCGGCGTCCCCGGTCGCGTCACGCACCGGGACGGAAGGAAGGTGGAACACGGCGTGGACCTCAACATGACCGACCTGCCTGACCCAGTAGCCAAGACCCTCCAGTTCCTGATGGGCCGCGTGACGGAGCTCCAGCGCGCGATCGAAGAGCTGAGGAGATCGCTGCCTCCCGCATCGCCCGCTTCGTCCGGCGAGCCGGACAGTGCCGCCTCGGCCTCCGATGCGTGGCCGGGCGGCGGTGTCCCCCTTGCGCCCGGCGAATTGCGGGGCGCCGTGGGGCGGGCGCCTCAGAAATGAACGCCGGCGAGATGAGGCTAGTGCCCGGCAGGCACGGGTTCGGTCGGATCCAGCGGATTGATCACCAGTCCGCTCAGGACCTTGGGGTAGAAGAAGGTGGACTTCTGGGGCATCCGTTCGCCAGCCAGGGCCACTGCCTGGACCTGCTCCACGCGCGGCGGATTCTGGAACAGCGCCAGGTGCGCCTCCCCCGAGGCGACCGCGGCCAGGGCCTGGCCTTCGTCCCGGGTGTAGGAGATGCTGTCATCCGCCTGCCCCGTTGGCCGGATCGCCAGGATTCGCTCGATCACCACGTGATGCAGGATGGCGACGTCGAGCCGCGCGAACTCCGGCGAGTGGCCGGCCGCCACCAAGTCCTGCACGACGGCCGGGTCGGTGAGCTCCAGCACGTAAAGCTCCCGGCCCCCGGCGTACAGACCGAAGATCACGGCATGGCGGCGGCGCCGGTGAATGCCTGCCAGCGCGATGCGAAGCGACATCACCGGATTGCCCGGATCTAGCGGGAACACCTCCGTCCGGAAGTGAGGCTCCAGGGCCCGGCGCAACTCTCCCCGCGCCACCACAGGGCGCCGCCGGATCACGCGATGGGTCGGCAGGATGACAAGGCCCGGGTCCTCCGCGCTCACCAGGTACATGAGGACGAAGTCATGCAGGCGGGGTCGCTCGGCCTCGGGTGGCGCCTTCTCTCGCGCCTGGCGTTCGTCCCGGAAAGACAGGGCCGTCTCGTATCGGTGATGGCCGTCCGCAATGATGATCGGCTTGTCCCGAAAGGCCTGGGCCAGGCCCGCCACACCGGCGGGATCCCGCAGGATCCACATCCGGTGACGGATGTCGTCCTCGTCAACCAGCTGGATCTGAGGATCCATCTCCATGCAACGGTCGAGGACGGCCCGGATGGGCCCGTCGGGGCCCGGGTAGAAGGCGAAGACTGGATCCAGATTGGCGGGACAGGCGCGCATGAGGCGCAGCCGGTCCTCCCGGTATTTGGCGAAGGTCCGCTCGTGCGGGAACACGATCTTCTCGTCGTAGCGCGCCAGGCGCACCAGCACCGTGAAGCCGCGCCGCCGGAGGCGATGCCCCTCGCCGAGCGAGAATTCCTGCTCCGAGACGTAGATGCCCGGCACGGGGTCGCAGGCGAGGATCCCTTCGACCTGCCAGGCGGTAAAGGTGCGGGCGGCCCGTGCGTACCGGTCGTGGTCCGGCGTCCCCGCCTCGCCTTCTTTGGACAGGATTAACCGGACCACGTTGTGGGGATGCCTGGCGTGATACCGCTCCTGCGCCTCCGGCGAGATGACGTCGTAGGGTGGCGCCACCACGAGCTTCAGGTCGGGGACGAACCGCGGGTTGTAGCGTAGGGCGCGGAAGGGAGCGATCTCGGCCATGCGTCTTACCCGGGGAAGGAAAACGGGTCACGCCGTCCGCGGAGCCTCGAGTCGCAACGGGATGGGACCGGAGACGTCCACAGCGGCGACGAAACTACTCGGGCGCCTCTCGCGTGTCAAGGGAAAAGCCGGCGGCTGGCGCTGGCTGCCGGTGCTTCCGGCGCTCCTCCTCATCGCCGCCTGCACCGGTCCGACGCTTCGTCCGCAGACACCGACCGGGACCGGGGCCATCGTGCAAGAGATGCCGTCCCTCCGCGTCTCCGTCGAGGCCGAGGCGTGGCACGGGCGGCCCCGCAGCCTCGCGGATCACGTCTTGCCCTTCCTGATCGTTCTCAAGAACACCGGGATGGCCCGCCTCACCATCACGTGGGCGGACTTCCTCTTGCTGGATGACGCCAACCGACAGTACTTCTCCTTGGCTTCGTCCGAGGTGGTCACGTTGCTGGAAGGCCGCACCTCAGGCGTGGGCGTGTCGCCCGCTGTCGGAGTCTCCGGCTCCACGGCCGGAGGGACCTCGGTCGGGCTGGGTCTGGGGATCCTCCTGGGGGGCTCCGGCACCGATACCCGGGACGTCATCCCCCAGGCGCTGCCAGAGGGCCCCCTCCTGCCAGACGCAGAGGTGAAAGGCTTCGTGTATTTCCCCCGCCCCCTCCCGGGCTACAAGAGTCTCCGTCTCGTCGTGGCTCCCCAGGGGCTTCCCGACCATCCCCGCCTCGACTTCGAATTCCGGCGAGCCGGTTCCTAGCAGGATGCTGAAAAACCCGTTCTCGCCCAGGCTGCTCAAAAAGGTCCAGATGCAAGGCGGCGCGCGAGGCGAGGTGCGAGGCGTACTGAGTCTGTACGTCGCAGCGCCGCGCGAGCGCGCCAACGCTGCAGATGGGCCTTTTTCAGCAGCCTGCTAGTCACACCAGATGCCCCCGGAAGCCTTGTCCGGTATACTCAGCGGCGCGCCAACTCTCCCCGTGCGCACGTTGGCCAACCCATGCCAGCCAGAGGAGGATGTCCCCATGCCGCTCCAGAGCAGGTACCTGTTCTCCGCCGCCATGGACGTAGAGCCCGAGAAGGAAGCGCTCTTCAACGAGGTGTACGACGAGGAGCACGTGCCCATGCTGCTGAGGGTGCCCGGGGTCATCTCGGTCGCCCGCTTCAAGACCCAGAAGGAGGTGACCCTGGTCGTGGGGGGACAGCGCCGGACCGTGGTGGTCGAGAGCGAGCCCACCTATAGCGCCCTGTACGAGATCGAGAGCCCGGAGGTTCTGACCAGCGACGCCTGGGGCCAGGCTGTAGACCAGGGGCGGTGGCCGGGTCAGGTGCGGCCCTTCACCAAGAATCGCCACCACGCGCTCTATCGACGTCTCGGCCCTTGAGGAAGGAGATCCGAAGCCGGGCGCCTATGGGACGCGCGGCCGCATCCCGCGATGGAGATCCCGAGGGTTCATCGGCTTCGCCGGAGGGATACTGCGGAGGTTAGAGGAAGCGGAATTCCGAGGGCTCGCCCACGGATCCCGTGAGGGACCATTCCGCTCCCTCCGGTGGGGCGGAGGGCGTCATTGCCGCTCGGGCCGGGCGCTAGGTTGAACTCATCTCCTTCTGCGACTCCTCGGCGAACCGAAGCAAGGCGAGCACGAGGGCGATCACGACCGGGCCCAGGATCATGCCGATCGGGCCGAAGGCGCCGACCCCGCCCATCAGGCCCAGCAGGACCGGGAGTGTCGAGATCTGGGCCCGACCCGCGATGAGACGGGGCCGGATGACATGGTCGGCGGATGTGACCGCGGCCACGCCCCAGACTGCCAAGAACAACGCAGCCGCCCAGCGACCCTGCAGCGCGATCACCATGGCCGCGGGTGCCCACACGAGCGACGCACCGACGAGCGGTACGAGCGAGGCGACCGCAGCCAGGACCCCGAACACGAGCGGTGATGGCAGGTGAACGAGAGCGAAGGCGATCCCGACGAGCGCTCCCTGGACGATTGCCGTCAGCAGCGCACCCAGCACGACCGCCCGCGTGACGGCGGCGAGATGCTTCATGAGGTGCGCCTTATGCTCCGCATCCAGGGGGATCAGCAGCAATACCTTCTGCACCATCACCTCTCCGTCGCGCAGGAAGAAGAAGAGGAGCAGGAGGGTCATGACCAATCCGACGACCGCACCCAGAGCTCCGACGAAGAAGGATCCGCTGAATGAAGCGAGCACCTGCAGCAGCCCCTTCGCTCCCTCCACCATCCCGCCCTGAATCTGTTCCGCCGTGACTGGCACCAACGCCTCGATCCAGCGCATGATCCGATCGAGGATCGGTATCCGAAGAAGGTCGCTCGGCCGGGCGATTTGATACTGGGCGGCAGCCTTCTGCACATGGCCGACCAGCTCCGAGGCCTGGTTTGCGAAGGCCACCGCGAGTAGCGTAGCCGGGCCCACCAAGAGCAGGATCACAGCCAGCGTGAGGACGATCGCCGCGGCGCCTCGACGCCCACCCAGGGCTCGCCGCAGTCTCTCGTTCACCGGGAAGAGAAGGAACGCCAGCAGGAGCCCCCAGAGGATGGCCCCGATGAACGGCTGGACGATTCTGAAAATCGCGAAGGCGAGAAGACCCGCGACAGCGAGAGCGAATACCCGGGGGTAGAACTGACTCTCAGTCTGGTTCATCGGACCCATGCCCCCGTTGCGCCCTGGCGCCTGTTGCCTCGGCCCGTGCGCGGGCTCGGCCCCTGCCGCTGGCGCGCGCCCTTGTCAGGCGACACCTTTTGCCTCCGCAGGTCACTGGCCGCCGGCCACCTTGGCGATGGCCTCGATGAGCCCGGCGGACTGCGGGTTCGTCACCTCCCCGTGGATGAGGATGTCCGTGGGGGTGATGTCCTTGCCGTAGTAGGCCTTATTCAACCCATCCCGGGTCGCCACGACCGCCCCATCGAGGGAGATGCCGGCGTAGAGTCCCTTGGCTCGCGCGTAGATGATGATGTCCGCGCTCAGATTGGCGGTCGCCGCCGACACCCCCACCCCGACGGGCCCCAAGGCAATCCCGGCATCGGCGCCGAGCTTGGCGCTGTTGCTGAGCAACGCCGTGACACCGCGCTCGGTCATCGCCAGGAGCACCACCTCGGACGCATCGCCGCCGGCCTGGAAGCCCAGGCTCGCCTCCCCGATCGTGTAGAAGGCCGGCCCGTTCCACCGGCCGGCCTTCTCATCGCGTGCCAGGAACACCCCGCTTCCGCCGGAAACGCCGATGATTAAGGCTCCCCGGAGGACCTGCGGGCCGACGTACACGCCCTTGGCTCGCCTGACCTGACTGCGAAAGCCGTCCATCTTCGGATCCGCGGCGAAGCTCTCGATCGTGAGCCGAGCCCTGTCCACCAACTGCCTGGTCTCCTGCGCGTCGTCGGCGAGCGCAGGCGCAGGGCCGCCGGTCAAGACCGCTGTGATAGCAAGCGCACCGGCGAGTGCGCCCGCACCAATCCGGGACAGCGCATGCATCATTCTCCTCCTCTTCATCATGCCCACCTTTCGTGTGTGCGGCGTGGCTGGACCCAGGTGAAGGCCGCCTCTGCGACCTCCGAGCCCCGAGAAAAAGTGGATGATCTTCCTGGGTAGGCACTATAACCCATAACACCGTCCGCGCCAAGGCACATGCGGCTGGACGACGCAACCAGGAGGGTCGCCCAAAGGACCGCGCTATGGAACACGGCACCGCAGCTTCGCAACTGGTTCCAATGGTCATCCAGTGCTGGCATCCCCGACAGGGCTTTGATGAGCTCCCGGCCGGTACGTCGCTGCCTCCCTATCCACCAGCAGGTACTTGCGACCGGGGTTGGTCCTGACCATCTCGATGGTGCGGCTGAAATCCCCCGCCTGCATCGGATCGGGGAGCGTGTAGGGTTCTCGCGCGGACCAGTCGGCCAGGGGATGGCCGCTCACCTGCCCCTCGTAATCATCGTTCGCCCGCGTCCAGACCGCGCCCCACGCATCCGGGCGGCCCACGCCGACGACCGGCCCGTACTCTGTGTCCCCGTCGTAGCCGACGTCGGGGACGGCTCTATCCGCTGTGCTCGCAGGCTCCTCCACTACGCAGGGCTCCCGTCTTTTTGCTTGCGCGAGAGCTGTTGATACAGGATCATAACGGTCGCATTTATGGAATGCTCGACCCATAGCGAGAAGAGGCGAGGAAGAGGGAACGGCAATGACTGGAAGGAAGCGAGGCAAGGGCTATACCGGTAGAATCCTGCTGGTCGACCTGACGACGCGAAAGGTCGAGACGCGATCCCTGCCGGATGAGGTGTATCAGAAGTACCTGATGGGCAGCGGCCTGGGAGCCCGTCTCTTGATGGACCTCGGCGATCCTACGGTGGACGCGCTGCATCCGCGTAATCCCTTGGTGATCGTTCCGGGCCTTTTCGCGGGAACCACCATTCCTGGCGGGACCCGGACGTCTTTCGTGTCCCGCTCCCCGCTCACCGGATTTTGGGGCGAGGCCACCGTGGGCGGGACCTGGGGAGCGGAGTTCCGCTGCGCCGGATATGACGGGCTGGTGATCCGGGGCGCGGCTTCGAGCCCCGCGTACCTCTGGATCAATGATGAATACGTGCAGATCCGTCCGGCCGGCAAGCTCTGGGGGCAGGACACCTACGACGCCTGCGACGTCCTGCTGGCGGAGACCGATCCCAAGGCCAAGGTGGCCGCCATCGGCCAGGCTGGCGAGAATCTCGTCCGCTTTGCGGCCGTGATGGTGGAGGGCCGCCACGCCCGCGCTGCCGGGCGCACCGGGCTAGGCGCGGTCATGGGGTCCAAGAACCTCAAGGCCATCGTGGTCCGGGGCACCCATGGCGTCCCGGCCTATAACCCGGCCGGCCTGATGGGCTGGGCCCTCCAAAAGACCAACGAGATGCCCGCCAAGTTCGGCATGTTCACCGTGTACGGAACCTCGGGCAGCATCGAGGTGCACGAGGAGCGGGGCGGTCTGCCCATCAAGAATTTCCAGGACGGGCACTGGCGCGAAGGGGCCGCCAGGATCAGCGGGAAGACCATTCACGAGAAGTACGCCGTGAAGTCCAGCTCCTGTTCCGGCTGCCCCATCCACTGCTGGCAGCACGTCACCATCGAGAACGGGAGCGGTGTCCGGAACAACGTGGGTCACAACCCGGAGTACGAGACCATGGGCGCCTTCGGTTCCATGTGTCTGAACGACGACCTGCCCTCGGTCATCCGGGCCAACGAGCTGTGCAATCGCTATGGTCTGGACACCATCTCCACGGGGAACAGCATCGCTTTCGCCATCGAGGCCTTCGAGCGGGGCCTGATCTCGGAGGCGGACACAGGAGGCCTCAGGCTCGCGTGGGGCGACGGCGAGGCCATCCTGACCCTGGTGGAACAGATCGCCTTCCGGAAGGGCCTCGGAAGCCTCCTGGCCGATGGCTCACGGGCGGCCGCCAGGAAGATCGGTGGAGACGCCGAGAAGCTGACGGTCACGGTGAAGGGCCTGGAGTTTCCCATGCACGATCCACGAGCCTTCTGGTCCATGGGGATCAACTACGCCACGGGGGCGCGGGGCGCCTGCCACCTGGAGGGACTGCCCTTCATCGTCGAGACCGGCGTGCCCATGCCCGAGTTCGGCTACAACGCCAAGCTGAATCCGCGCATCACCGATGGGAAGGCCCTCCTGGCCGCCCGCATGCACAGCCTCATGGCGGTCTACAACGGGGTTGGGCTTTGCAAGTTCTACGCGCGGGCCATGAGCCCAACGCCCATCACCGAGGCCGTGAACCACATGACCGGCTGGAACTGGACCTGGGAGGATCTGATGGAGGCGGGGGACAGGATCTTCAACCTCAAGCGGCTGTACAACGTCCGGCTGGGCGTCACCCGAGAGGACGACCAGCTCCCCCACCGGATCCTCACCCTCCAGAAGCGGGGGGAGGAGATCCCCAACATCCCCCCCGAGGCGTTTCGGAAGATGCTGGACGAGTACTACGAGGTCCGGGGCTGGACGCCCGACGGGCAGCCGACGGCCGAGACCCTCTCCGCTCTGGACCTCTCGGAAGACAAAGAGGTGGTGTTCGCGTGACCGGCAATGGCAATGGGAACGGGAATGGCAACGGCAGCGGGAGCAAGACCGTTGTCCTGAAGATCCCGCGGAGCTTCCTGCGCTACTACCGGCTCCCCTCAGACGTCGTGGAGGTGCACGGACCGCGGGATGCGACCATCCTGGATCTCATCCGGCAGGCCGAGTTGCCCGAGGTCGAGTTCGGCATTGCCGCCGTCAATGGGGAGCGCGAGTACCTGAGCTACACGCCCAAGGACGGCCAGTTCGTCGAGTTGCATCCCATCCTGATGGGTGGCTGACGCCCACACCCGGGCTTCCGCTACTCACGTAGCACGGGTCAGGGGTTGCATACCTCTGGCCCTTTTTTCTTTGCCTTCCGCATTCTCTGCGCTACCCTTCCTGCCATTCGCTGTTTCCTGATCGATCCCAAATCCATGTCAACTGATGGAGGCTACGATGATTTTGGAAAATCCATTGAAGAAGACCCTGAAGTCCGGCGGCGTCGTGCTCGGCACCATGATCGGCCACTTGCGATTGCCGGCCGTGGCCGTCATGATGAAGAACGCCGGTTGGGATTTCGTCTTCGTGGACTGCGAGCACGGCAGCTTCACCCAGAGTCACCTGGCGGACTTCTGCATCGCCGCGCGGGGCGTGAATCTGCCGACGATCGTGCGCGTGCCCAGCATCCACGAGCCGCAGCGCCTCTACCAAACCCTGGACCTCGGCGCCACCGGGCTCCTCTGTCCGCAGACGGAGACCAAGGAAGAGGTCGAGGCCGTCATCCACGCCACAAAGTACTACCCCATGGGCCAGCGGGGAATGGCCACGCGCAACGTCCATACCTCGTGGGGCAAGTACAAGGGCTCTGAGCTTACCGCCAAACTGAACCAGGAGACCATGATCGTCCTCCAGATCGAGTCCAAGAAGGCCGTGGAGAACCTGGAGCAGTTGATCGCCGTCCCCGGCGTGGATGCAGTCTTCATTGGACCGAATGACCTCTCCCAGACACTTGGCATCCCCGGCGACCCCAACCACCCGGAGGTGCAGAAGTACATCGAGCGCACCCTGGAGATCTGCCGCAAGGCAAACATGCCGTGCGGGGTGCACGCCTTCGACGTCGAGTCGGCAAAGAAGTGGATTCAGAAGGGCATGCGCTTCATGGGCTTGGGCAACGACGCCATCTGGCTCATGGACAGCAGTCAGAAGGCCTACGCCGAGGTCAAGGAGGCGTTTTCCAAGAAGTAGGCAGTCGGCAGAAGGCAGGAAGCGGCAGGCACATGGCAGGAAACAGTGGCGGGGGTGTCGCATCCGCGGCACCCCCGCCGTCCTTCCCGGTCTGGCTCTTTCGGCGCCTACCCCCCTTACCCTTTCCGCCCGACGCGTGCTCTGGCCCGGTGCTCTCCTAACGTTTTCCTGGTGCGATCCCCGACCAAGTCAGGCACTCATCGAGTGAAACCCGCGTCCGCGCGAACTGGTTCACGGGCGCCTCGCCATTCGGGTAGCCGACGGGGATGACGAGCATGACTCGCTTGCTCTCCAGGATCCCCAGCACCTCATGGAACACCCAGGGATAACGGAGCGGGGCCGCCTGCGGGCACGTGCCGAGACCCCTCCCATGCGCAAGGGCCATGATCGCGAAGGCCACCGCCCCCACGTCCATTGCCGCCAAGTCCGCAAATAGCCGCTCCATGGCGAGGACAATGACGTGGGGGGCGTCGAAGGAGCCGATCCCGAAAAGGAACCATTCGTCCTTCCGCGCCTTGTCGTCGGCCCCGATGCCGAGCGCCTTGGTCACGGCGTTTCCCACCTCCAGCCGACGCTGCTTGAAACGCTCGGGGAGATTCGCTGGCCAGCCCATCTCGGGCTTGCCGACCGGGTCGGCCTTGGCTGTCTCGCACAGGCGCTGTCGCAGCGTCTTGAGAGGCTCACCACCGACAATTGTAATTTCCCACGGTTGGGTGTTGGCGGCCGACGGCGTCCACCGGGCCGTCTCCACGATTTCCCGGAGGACGGCGGGTGGCACCGGGTCAGGCCGGAATGCCCGGATACTCCGACGGCCGAGGATCGCTTCTTCGATGTGCATGTGCGGTCTCCTTTCAGCCCCGAGGCACGTGAGCCAATCCGAAAAAGACGGCCGCGCCGCCCTGATCCAAGCGCGGCGGGACGTAGCGTACCCGAAACCCCCGGAGTCAACCATCACATTGCGGCAATTGTCCCGATTTGCAGCCAGGCCCTCCCAGGCCTGCCAACTCCTCCGTTTGTCGACTGAGACCGTGGTCGACACGAAAGGTTACGCAAAGCAAGGCAAGGATCGAACAACTTGTATTAAACTGCCTCCGGCCCGCGGGGTAATCTCACCCGGCGCAGCGTTCGCTGGGCAACGACGCCATCTGGCTCATGGACAGCAGTCAGAAGGCCTACGCCGAGGTCAAAGAGGCGTTTTCGAAGAAGTAGGCAGTCTCCACGAGGCAGTCGGCAGCGCGCAGCAGACAGAAGGCAGCAACGGGGGTTCCGCACTCGCGGCGCCCCCGTTTTTCTTTACCTCACCTCTCATCCTCTGACGAAAACGCAGAAGGCCGGACCGCCCCGCAGAATTCCCTTGATACGTCCAGCGCCTTGAGCGTAGGATTCCCGGCGTGAAGCACGGGGAGGACGACCACAGGGGAGGCGGGTCTGTCGGGCCGTCGAAGCCCACGCTCCTCGCCTGCGTCCACCCTCCCATCCGCCCACAGCACCACGAGAGCCAGGGACAGACCGGCGTCCGGACGGCAGTTGCCCCACCGCCCGAGGCCACCCGATCCTCGGCAGAAATAGACTGCACGCGCCTGCAGCCTATCCCGGTGGGCTCCAGCGTCGCTCCCGCGAGGCCGGGGCGTTTGCCGTCAAGGGGATACCCTCAGAACCTATGGCCAGGCGTAGCGAAATAGGCTGCAGCTTCCTGCAGCCCTAAAGGAAATAGATAGGTCTGTCTACTTGTAGGGCCTTCGCAGGAGACATCGTATGCGCATCGTGATCCCGCTTTTCGAGTTTGAATTGAAACGTGCGACCCGATTCGCATTTACTGATTGTCCTATTGCCATCGAACCGTTCATGGGCGATGACATTCCGAAAGTTCCGATCTTCTCAGAGCAAGACGTTCGATTCATGCAAGCGGAGTCCTGGGCTCTGACATACGACTCTCCCGATACAGATAGCTATAAATCGCTCGTCAACTTGCTTCTAATCTCCTTTCGCGTTCTCTCTGACAACTACCCGCCTTTCATCAAGTACCGCCTTTGCAGGGCCAACACCCAGCTCTGCACCCGCCTCGGCCAGCCGATGATGTACAACTTTGCCGTTGAGAGGCCACACAAGCCATATGACGACACCGACCTGAGGCGGATCGACGCTGGGTTCCAGCACCTGAGAAAGATGGATGCCATCTCTCCGAGAGCGCATAATGCCTTGTACTTCGTTTATCGGGCCTTCCACACAGACAAGTGGATAGACTCGTTTCTGCTGATGATGAGTTCTCTTGAGGCCCTCTTCTCGAATGACACGCCAGGGGCGGCGACACGAGCGATTACACGCCGTATCTCATCACTTCTTGGACGCGGACCCCGCTGTACTGAGGCGGACATTAAGAAGCTCTACCAGCTTCGCTCTGATATGACCCATGGCCGGGTGGTCGTTGATGATGATGCGGGAAAGAATCTCGAGCACCTTGGGCACTTGGAGTTTGTCGCGATTCGCTGTTTCAGAGAGTTGGTCAACACAGCGGCGTATGTTCACTACGAAACGAAGCCCAAGAGAGATCAGCTTATGGGGACGCTTGATGCACGGCCCTAACCGCGCGTTGCAGGGGACGCGCCGATCAGCGTCGTTGTGCTTTGCTGGCATCGTGCCGGCACGCCCCTGAACGCGGTCGTTCGGCGGATCAGCGTTGAGTCAGCCGGTACCGGCGCCCGATAAGAACCCGCTTGGGATGAAACCGTTGGCCGAGGGCGGGCCCTTCGTCCTCGCGCCGATGGCCTGTTCTCAACGCAGAAGGGAGTATTTTCAGCGGGCTAACCGAATCATCGCTACCTACGCCACCGTCACAGCGTACTCAGGGCAAGGCCAGAAGGCGATCGAGGCGGGGGCTGCCGCCGGCAAAATTGGCGACTCCACCCCGATCAGAATTGTCCTCGGGGATCACACATTCCAGACGAACTACAAGATGGTGCGGTCGGCCTTCGCCAAGGCCGCTGCTCAGTTGACCAACCAAATGTTTCTCTTGCTCTACGGAAACTTCGAAGCCTTTTTGGCAGATTTAGCTCGTGACGCCCTCGCGGCGCTTGGGTCTTCGGAACCCCTCGAGGAAGCGGTGACCCTTGTCGCGATGACGAAATGGAGGGGTAAGCTCAACCGCATCGCACAGCGGTTCTCGCTTACGCTCGGGCACAAGCGGTACGTCGCGGCGTACAAGGCGATCGACATGCAGTTCCTCGGCAAGGCAACGACGGATCCGGTCGAGTTCCTGCAAGCCACGGCAGACCTGCGGCATCGCTTGGTTCACTCCGCCGGCCGAGCCGACGCACAACTCTTGGCGGAGTACCCGCAGTCGGGTCTGACCGACGGAGCGCTGATCGAGTTGCCCTTCGGGTTGCCCGTTGCGATGCATTTCTGGTTTGTGCCTCTGACGGATCTCCTTGATGAGGCGTTCAGCGCCAGATTCGGCTGGACAAGGGAGACGACATCTCTTGACCAACTCATCGATGCGGACCTGCGCATCGCGTGAGGGCGGCGTCGACCGCCGAACCACGGCATGCACCCGACGGCCTTCGGCCGCGGGTGATACCGAGCGTTCGGCGGCAAGAGAAGATCAGCGAGTGCACGGGGCTCGTTGGGTGACCAACAAGGCCAGGCCGAGCAACGGAGGGACGGATGAGACGGCGGTGCGTGCCGTGTCGCAGCCGGTCCTGTAAGAACACCCCGTTGAATGTCGAGGTCGGGCAGGCCCGCGCCCTTCTCGAGTATGATCTCCGCAACAACCCCGCGGCAGCTCTTACCTTGATGTGCGATCACTGTGGCGTCGAATCCCGCTACACCTACTCCGAGATCCTTGATCTCATCGATCCTCAACGCCGGCCCCAACCCCTGCCCGCCGGCCGACACTGGGCACTGCTCCCGTACGAGGTGACGACGGCCGACAAGATGGAGTATCGCGGCTTCTTGGCCGAGCGGGTCCTGGTTCAGGTCGGAAGACGCACGCCTGACGCTTGGACGGGAACACTTCTCGGATCGTCCTCATTTGCGCCTTCTCTCGCCGTAAGCGCTGAAGTCGGCGGGCCCGCCGTCTCGACGTTCCTAATCTGTGAATGGTGGATGTCCAGGGAGCACGCGGCGGCTATACCAGTTGAAGGGGTGCCAAAGGGCTCGGTATTTGGCATCTTTTTTGGGAACAAAGGCGGGCGCCTTCTCGAGCTTCAGGCAGCGAATCTCTTCTGTAGCAACCCATCGTGTAATTCCGTCTTCAGTCCGACGCACTCTCAGGTCACGGCGACGCTGGCAGATGCACGCGAGAAGCCGATCGCAGCCGGCACGACACCGAGCCTGATGTTCACCTGTGAGCTATGTGGTACCAGCCGTGTTGTTGATGAGTCATCATTCAGTGGTTTGTTTCACGTCTAAGCTGACAGCGATAACTCGCGGTGGGTCGAGCCTACAACCGCCGAACTTCACGTTCGAGCGGATCGCTGGCTCGCATTCGCTCGCCGCGCCCGCTCAACGTGGGCGTTAGGCGGCCCGCGCCAGGGCCATCTGATCGGAGCACCGCAATCATGACTGGCCTCGTTCTAATCGGGCTGATTGTGGCAGTTCTGGCTTGGCTTACGATGCGCGCCGGAAACCGGCAGTTCTGGAAGGCCGCCGCCGCAATGCCAGACGAAGCTTACGAATGGTTCATGACGGAGAGCTGCTGGGTAGTGCAAGACCCGGCGTCGGGACCCACTGCTAAGCCCGAGCTTAGAAGCGCGTACACCGGTCCCTTCTTTCTCTGGGTTCCAAAGCTCGGTGGGAGGCGTGTGATCATCTACGGGCTCCATGACCAGATTGAAGCCTCCCAAGCGCGATTCCTCGAGCAACATGGATATCCCGTGCATAGGTTCTCCTCCCCTCCGGCCAGCGCGGTTGCGCTTCTCTACCCGACCGCTGCCGTCATCTACCTCGCGCAGAGCACGCCGGCCCCGCTCATAGTGGTCGCGGGCTATGGCCTTGCGCAGCTCGGTTACACACTGCTCGCGGCAGGCCTCCTCGTTGGGACCTTCCGCGTGTTCGGACTCAGGCGGCGATGGCAAGTTCTGCTGGCCGGGGCTCTGGCGCTCACAGTGGGAACTATGTTGTCCAATGTGGTTGCCTAACCGGCGTTTGAAGCTGCCGCGCCTCGACGGCTACTCTGCGCGGCCAGCGGCGCTACGCCTCGGCCGGCATCCTGCGGTCTCGGCGCACAGCTTAAACGCTATCCGTTACGCAACTTCGCGGCCGAAAAGGCTGACACCTATATGAAGCACCAGTACTTCGGCGACATCACGACTACAGAAAATACGGGCTGCTTCGTCTTCTCGTATTGAACAGCGAGCTGCAAACAGGCGTGTGCTGGATGCTCACCGACAACGACGGGGGCAACGAGGGCAACGTACGAGACTACCTCACGGATCGTGACGCGTACCGCCGCTACGACCCATCTCTGTTCGACTTCCTGAGCGGCTGCGCGGTTCGCGAGAGCGATCCCGTCGTGAACCGCAGCGTCCACAAGCTGGACGTAGAGCAGATCCTTCCGCGCACAACCTACTTTGCTAAGGGCCTGCCTGACAACCTCAACAGCCGAGACCAGTACTTCGCGGAGATGCTATGTCACTTCCGCGATCGCGACTTAATCTTCTTTGACCCTGACACCGGATTAGAGAATCAACAGTCCGCTCGCGGTAACGCTGGCTCAAGCAAGTACCTGTATTTCGCTGAGTTGGTCGATGCCTTTCGGCAAGAACACTCCCTGCTGATTTACCAACACCTCGGTCAGCGCCACATCCTGCGTGACGACTACATCCGAGAACGTGCCGCTCAGCTTTTTGAATCGTTGCGCGTCGGCGTCCTGTTCGAATTCCGGACCCCGTTCGTCGTCGCCTTCCTGGCGCCTCAACCAAGACACGAGGGCTTTTTCAATCAACGACGGTTTGTGATCAGCAACAGCATCTGGGCCACACAACGGGTGGGGTAGAGTAGAGCACTGGCCACTCGCGGGTAGGTCGGGCCTATCTGTTTCCGCCCCTTTCGTCTGGCGGTGCCTCACGAGCCCGACCGTGCGCGAACCCCAGCACCCCCTCATCGGTAGGGTCGAGGACTGGCGCGGTAC
>JBIOJT010000006.1:0-31974 GCA_044451055.1 Methylomirabilales bacterium (SeqCode) | reverse complement strand
GAGGAGGCGCTTCGGCTCTGGCGACGCAGCCAGCTGGAGCAACAGTTGAAAGAGGGCTACCAGGCCATGGGTAAAGAGGACCGTGCAACGGCTGAGGGCCGCCTGGGGGCAGGGTGGGAGGTGATCAAATGACGCCGCCGTCACCTCGACGGGGAGAAGTGTGGATGGTGGATTTCTCTCCGAGTCGCGGCAGCGAGCAACGGGGAGTCCGGCCTGCGTTGATCATCCAGAATGATGTCGGAAATCAATATGCAGCCACGACCATCGTCGCAGCCATTACATCTACGATCAAAATCTACCCGGTGACGGTCCTGCTGAGGAAGGGGCAAGGGGGTTTGAAACAGCCTCAATGATCAACCTTGCTCAAGTCCTGACCATAGACAAATCACGGCTCCGACGGCGGCTCGGTATCCTCTCTTCAGATCTCATAGACAAAGTGAATGCCGCGATTCGGATCAGCCTTGATGTGAGCGGGAGTACGTAGATTCACCAGAGTCGGCCCCAAGCGAAGAGGCAGTCCATCGGCAATTGGAAACCCGACCTGGGGTCGTCGGGCCGGCTGAGCTCCTGCCTGGCTACCTCCTCCCCGTTGGCGGGCCCGAGAGAAGGAACTTTCTCCATTCGATGGCTTGCACGCCCATGTGGTCAGCGTTGGCAAGGCCCGCTTTCTCGCAGAGGATCAGCGGCCTGAATTTCGGATGGCGCCGGGTGGAGTCCAAGCGCGCTTGTACCGACGCAATCGGATCCTGGATGGGGCACGCTCGGAGAGTCGCCTCCAAAGCACTTCGAGGCATTCGAGGTGGCTACGCCGGAATGAGGGATCGCACATGGTCGAATAATTATTCGACCACAACTGAAAAGTCAGGCCGGTCATCTTTTTTTCTTGGGAAAGCCTCGCAGGTGCTTGTGGCAGGCTCGGGACAGGGTCCCGTAGGCTCAACTGGCGGGATCGCCAAATGGGAGGTCGGCGAACAGGGGTTCCGGAGATCCACTCGCGCGGACCAGCCTGGCCCGGGGGTCGCGGAGGGAGAGGCGGACTCTGGGGCAGGCAGGGAGCCGATCTTGGACGTATCAGAGGAACTCCACGCGGTTGACCATATCGGATGGGGCAAGGACTTCGTTCAGGAGGAGTAGTGTCCGAGTCGCTTGACCCTTGGTCAAACCACCCTGAGCATGGTACGCGACACCGGGAAACTCAATGCCCTTTCGCAACCACTCTGCCACGAGCGTCAGAAAGTGTCGGTCCGTGGTGTAGATTACCCGACCCGTGCGGCGTGCGAATTCCAATTGGTCCTCATCCGAAAGTTCCTTCCGCTCCGACTCTGCTGCGGTTACCACATCAATCCCGCGGCGGCGCAGCCCGCGCGCAACGTCCTCATCGGCACACTCGTCGAAGAAGAAGCGAAGCGGCATCCCTCACCCGAGTCGTCTTAGGAGTACGTCCTTGACTCGGGGAGGGAAGCGGCGGCGCAGCTCCGCCTCAACCCGCTGAGCCCGTCGGATGCTGGCGTCAATCTCCCGTTGGTGCTCGTGATAGTAGCCCAGCGCCGCGTGGACCTTTGCAAGGTTGAGGGAGGGGTATAGCGCCACGACATCGTCGGGCATCATGCCGAGATGCTCCACTGCCTCCGCGATGTGGGCCACCGTTATTCGGGTCCCCGCAACCCTGGGGACACCCCTGCAGACGGTGGGGTCAACAGCGATATGGGGATAGGTCTTGGCCTTCATCCTGGTCCCTCCAGGAAGGACGAAAGTGGAGTTGGCAGATCTGTGGGTCCCGCCTCACGGAGGGCAAAGTATCAGTCCTGACTGGGTGGTGTCAAGGTCAACTGCGCAAGCAGGTGTGTAATGAACAGGTATGGGTCCACCTCCCGGCTTCTGCGGTGGACTGGAGCCTGCCCAGGGAAAGAAGGTCACCCATGTCCAGACTTCTAGCCCCGGAGCAGCGGCTCCCCCACCGCGAACGCCACCAGTATCGGCAGGTGGTGTTACACGGAATGCGGCGGGCGTCTGAGGGACTCGGAGCAGAGCCAAGACGGAGAACCTTGACCCGCGAACCTCGAACCACGCTGGCGGAGGGTCAGGCCAGGCCCCACGCCTGCCACTGCGCATCGGGGCGGACGATGGTCTGGTCGCGGCGTGGCCCGGTGGAGACGAGCGTGATGGGGACTCCCACCAGGGTCTCGAGGTGGCGGATGTAGTCCCGGCAGGTCGGCGGCAATTGCGCCTCCTCGAGCGTGCCGACGGTGTTCTGCCGCCAGCCGGCGAGTGCCTCGTAGACCGGCTGGCATTCTGCCAGGATGTCGGTCTCGTTGGGGAACTCGGTGAGGAGTTCGCCCCGATAGCGGTAGGCGGTGCACACCTGGATGGGATCCAGCTCGTCCAGGACGTCCAGCTTCATCAGGGCCAGGGCGTCCAGTCCGTTCACGCGGGCGGCGTAGCGGACGCCGACGGCGTCGAACCAGCCGGTCCGGCGAGGCCGACCCGTGGTGGCGCCGAACTCCTGCCCGCGGGTTCGAAGGTGCTCGCCGGTGGCCTCGCGGAGCTCCGTCGGGAACGGCCCCTCCCCCACGCGGGTCGTGTAGGCCTTGCAGATCCCCAGGATGCCATCGATCTTCTTCGGGCTCACGCCCGTGCCCGTGCAGGCGCCGCCGGCCGTGGCACTGGAGGACGTCACGTAAGGATACGTTCCCAGGTCCACGTCCAGGAGGGTGCCCTGGGCGCCCTCGAACAGGATGCGTTTCCCATCCCGGATCAGCCGGTCGAGGATCTGAGCTGAATCCACCAGGAAATGCTGAATCCGCTCATAGTGCTTCAGGTGCTCGACGTAGATCGCCTCCGCGTCCAAGACAGCCAGCGCCTCGTTGTCCGGGAACTGGGCGCGCTTCTCCTGGAGGTTGTGCTGGAGACGCTCCCGGAACAGACCCGGCTCGTGCAGGTCGCCGATGCGGATCCCGACGCGCGCCATCTTGTCAACGTAGGCCGGGCCGATCCCGCGACCCGTGGTGCCGATCTTCTTGGCCGCACGCTGCTCGTGGGCCACGTCCAGCATCTTGTGGTAGGGGAGGACGAGGTGGGCGCGTCGGCTGATGAAGAAGTGGTTCTCGAAGCGCACGTGCAGCCGTTCGAGCTGGTCCATCTCGTGGATCAGCTCGCCGAGGTCGATGACCACCCCGTTGCCCAGGACGCAGATCTTGCCCTTCCGCAGGATGCCGGACGGGACCAGGTGCAGGACCACCTTCTCCTCGCCGACGACCACGGTATGGCCGGCGTTGTTACCCCCCTGGTACCGGGCGACGACGTCGAAACGCTCGCTCAGGATGTCAACGACCTTTCCTTTGCCCTCGTCGCCCCACTGCGCGCCGACGACGATTAGGTTGGCCATGGGGAGTCCCCTTGTGCGACGGCCAGCACGAAGATCTCGAGAGGCACGGTGTGCTGCCTCTCGGTGATCACGTCGTGGATGAGCACGGTCTCCGGCGGCTGCTCCGCGGATCCCAGGATCACGGCCCGGCGGATGGCCGAGGCCCTGGCGTAAGCCAGGGAACCAGCCAGATCCCGCTTGATGATGTCGCGAGCGACCGCGATCCCGCGGTCCCGCAGCAGGCGGGCCAGGCGGTGCGCGGCGCGCTTGTCCGGGCTGAAGTCGATCAGCAGGACATCAGGCCCGGACGTCTGCGGCAAGGCCTCGGCCGCCGCCAAGGCCCCCAGGACCCGTTCCAGGTCGAAGCAGAACCCCGTGGCTGGGCACGGATACCCGAATTGCCCGATGAGATGGTCGTAGCGGCCGCCGCTGGCCAGTTGGTAGCCCAAGCCGCGAGCGAAGGCGCCGAAGACGATTCCGCTGTAATACTCGAAGTCGTGGGTCTCCGCCAGATCCAGGATCACGTGGTCCGCCAGCCCGTAGTTCTCCAGGATGGTCACCACCTCGGCCAGATTGGCCAGAGCGGCCTGCGAGGCCGGCGGGAGGGCAAGCCGGGCGGCTTCGTCCAGGATCTCGCGGCGGCCATACAGCTTGGGTAAGGCCCGGATGGCCTCCAGCAGGCCGGTGTCGGCCGAGACCTCCGCCAGGAGCAGGTCCAGTTCCAGCGCGTCCTTGCGGCGGATGGCGGAGATCAGCCGGCGACGCAATTCCGCCGGAGGCTGGAGCGCGTTCACGAGGCCGCGCACCACCTCCACCTGGCCCACGTCGATCTGAAAGGCGGGAAGGCCCACCGCCTGGCAACCCTCTTCGGCCATGGCGATCATCTCGGCGTCCGCCTCGGGGAGGTCCAGGCCGATCAACTCGACGCCGATCTGTTCGAACTCCCGCTGGCGTCCGGCCCGCAGCTCGTGATAGCGGAAGACGGTCGCCGCGTAGGCGAGGCGCAGGGGCGGGGGGGCCTGCCGCATGGTGCTGGCCACCAGGCGGGCCACCTGGGATGTGATATCCGCACGCAAGGCCAGCAGGCGTCCGGTCTGTCGATCCACGAACTTGAAGATCTGGTCGCCGGCATCCTCTCCCGTGGGCTGCTCGAAGACCTCCAGATACTCGAAGGTGGGCGTGATGATCTCCCGGAAGCCCCAGTGCTGGAAGACCGAGAGGAGCTTTGCCGTGATCGCCCGGCGCTGGGCGGTCTCCTCCGGCGTGAACACGCGGACGCCCTTCGGAATCGCTGTGCGGGGAATCATCTCTTGTGACCGGAACCCACGGCCTGACAAACGAATGGGGGCAGGATAGCACACTCCCTGCCCCCGGCGATAGTCGTCTTCGGCTTACACGCGGACGAGCTTGGCGTAGACGATGTTGGGTATGCGCCGGACCTCGTCCAGCACCGGGCCCGGGATCGTATCGTCCACGTTCAGGATGGAGACGGCGCGGCCGCCACGCTTCTCGCGCCCGAGCTGCATTCCGGCGATGTTCACGTTGTTCTGGCCGAGGAGGGTCCCGATCCGCCCGATGACCCCCGGCACGTCAATGTTGGAGAAGACCAGCATGTAGCCGTCGAGGATGGCCTCCAGCCGGAACCCGTCGATGTCCACCACCCGTGGGTCCTGGCGGGAAAAGAGCGTCCCCGCCGTTTCGGTCTTCCCCCTGTCGGTCTGCAGCGTGATCGTGATCAGGCTGGCAAAGTCGGTCACCTCGGTGGATTTGCTCTCGACGACCCGGACCCCGCGTCCCCTGGCGATCGGCATGGCGTTCACCATGTTCACGCTGTCGTGGATGGGATCCAGGATCCCCTTGACCGTGGCCACCGTCAGCGGGATGCAGTCCAGCGAGGCAATCTCGCCCTGGTACCCCAGGCGGATCTCCGCCAGGCGGCCTTCGGAGAGCTGCGAGGCCAGGCGGCCCAGCTTCTCCCCCAGGGTCAGCCAGGGCTGCAGCATGCGCAGCACCTCCAGCGGGACCGACGGCGCGTTCACCGCGTTGCGGATGATGCCCTTCTGCAGGTAGTCGATCACCTGCTGGGCGATCTCGACCGCCACCGCCTCCTGCGCCTCCTCGCTGGCGGCGCCCAGGTGCGGGGTCGAGATGAAGTTGGGGAGCGCGAACAGGGGGCTATCCGTGAGGGGCTCCTGGGCAAAGACGTCCAGGGCCGCGCCGGCCACCTGCCCGCTCCGCAGGGCCTCGCACAGGTCGGCCTCGTTCACGATGCCGCCGCGGGCGCAATTGACGATCCGGACGCCGTCCTTCATCTGGGCGATGGTGGCGGCGCAGATCAGGTCCTTCGTCTCGGGCGTGAGGGGCGTGTGGATCGTGATGAAATCGGACTGGCGGTACAATTCGGGTAATTCCACCAGCTCTACTCCCAGGGACTGCGCCGCCTCGGCGCTGCTGAAGGGATCGTAGGCCAGCACCCGCAGGTTGAAGCCCCTGGCCCGCTTCGCCACCTCGGTGCCGATGCGCCCGAGGCCGATGATTCCCAGGACCTTGCCCGACAGCTCCACGCTGAGGAACTTGCTTTTCTCCCACTTGCCGCCTCTCATCGAGGCGGTGGCCTGGGGGATGTGCTTGGCCAGGCTGAGGAGCATGGAGAGAGTGTGCTCGGCGGCGCTGATGGTGTTGCCCCCCGGGGTGTTCATCACCACCACACCGCGGGCGGTGGCCGCCTCGAGGTCCACGTTGTCCACGCCGACCCCGGCGCGGCCAACGACCTTGAGCCTGGGTGCCGACGCCAGGACGTCCGCGGTGACCCGCGTGCCGCTCCGCACGATCAGCGCGTCCACGTCCCGGAGGAGGTCCTTCAGCTCCTCCGGTGTAAGCCTATGCCGGACCTCCACCTCGACCCCGGGACTCTGGCGCAGCAGGTCCACGCCCCGGTGGGATAGATTGTCGGTCACCAGGACCCGAACCCGGGAGGCGGGTAGGTCGAACGGACTGGTCATGGGGTCTCCCCCGCGTCGCGCTGCATGCGCTCGGCCATGGCCTCATCCTATTTCTGCAGGATCTGCTGGGCCGCCCGAATGCCCTCGCCGAACGTCACCGGATGACCCAGGTCGGCCAGGACGAATTCCAGGGCCGTGAGGGCGGTGAGAACGTCGAAGCTATCCACGTACCCCATGTGGGCGATCCGGAAGATCTTCCCCTTCATGCTGCCCTGGCCGCCGGCGATGGTGATGCCCCGCTTGCGGAAGCCCTTGACGATGGCGCCGCTATCAATGCCGGCCGGCGCCTTGACGGCGGTGCAGGCGCATCCGGGGTGCTCGGCGAACAACTCCAGCCCCAGGGCCTGGACGCCGGCGCGGGTGGCCCGGGCCAGGCGGTCGTGCCGGGCGAAGACGTTGGGCAGCCCTTCCGCCAGGATGAGGCGCAGGGACTCGCGCAGGCCCACCACGAGGGACACCGCGGGCGTATAGGCGCTCTGGTTCTTCTCGATGGCCTTCCGCTCCGCAGGGAAATTGAAGTAGTACTTGGGCAGGCGGGCGGTTGGCACCAGCGCCCAGGCTCTGTCCGAGAGGGCGGCGAACGCTAGGCCGGGCGGCAGCATCAGGGCCTTCTGGGAGCCGGCCACCACGATGTCCACGCCCCAGGCGTCCATGGGAAGATCCATCACGCCCAAGCTGGTGATGGCATCCACGATCAGGATGGCGGGCGTCTCCCGGACGACGGCGGCGATGGCCTGGATGTCATGCACCGCGCCGGTGGAGGTCTCGCTGTGGGTGGCGAAGACTGCCTTGACGGCCGGATCACTCTTCAGGGCCTCGGCGACGGCCGCGGGATCCACGCTCTTCCCATAGGGTACGTCCACGGGCAGGACGCGCACCCCGTAGACCTCGCAGATCTCGACCCAACGCTCCCCGAACTTTCCCCCACGGACGATGATGACCCGGTCGCCGGGGGAGAGGGTATTCACCACGGCCCCCTCCATGGCCCCGGTCCCGGAGGCGGCGAACATCAGGACCTCGTTCTTGCACTGGAAGAAAAAGCGGAGGTCCCGGCGCACGTCGGCGAAGAGGGCCTCGTACTCCGGTGTCCGGTGGTGAATGATGGGCTGGGCCATGGCCTGCAGGACTTCGGGCGGGATCGGGGTGGGGCCCGGGGCGAGCAGGTAGCGCTTCATGACAGCTCTTCCCCCCTCTTGAGCGTGGCGATGAGAAAAGCGTGGAGCGCGGGGTGCGAGCAATGGAAAACCCGGACGCGAAGCGAGCCGGGATGACCTTCGCGCATGGGGACAAGCGACCGGAGGGGACTATACCCAAGCGTCGCGCAACGTGTCAAGGCGATTCCCCGCGCTTTCTCGGCGAAGAGGCGCGAATCCGGCGGCTTGAGGACGGGCCACACCTGTGTTAGCTTCGGGCGACGAGGCGATCTGGGTCGATTGGTTAATTGGTCCATCCGTCGACTGGGCGGAACACGCGCTGCAAGTGCATGATCTTACGACTTGACCAATCGACAAATTGACGAGTTGACACCCAGCCGTATGTGAGGAGGAGCGAGTGGTCGAGCACGGGCAATGGCGCGGCTATGCGATGGTGGTGAGTGCCGCCTGTTGCTGGGGCGTCATGGCGACGGTGGTGAAGATGCTTCTCCGCGATCGCGGCGTGGACCCTTTCCTCTTGGTGGTGGTCCGGGCGGATCTGGCGACCCTCACGTTGTTCACCGTGTTGGGCCTGCTCTGGCCCACGCGTTTACGAATCGGGGGACGAGACCTCTGGATCGCTGTAGCGGTCGGGATAGTTGGACTCGCGATCAACAACTTCTTCTACTTCCAGTGCTTGCACTTGACCAGCGTGGCCACGGCCCTTCTCCTCCAATACCAGGCACCCATTCTGGTCGCCCTGTACACGGTCCTGGTGCAGCGTCAGCCCCTTCGCGGGCGGATCGTGCTGGCGATGACCCTGGCGCTCCTGGGATGTGCCCTGGTGGTCCGGGCGTACGACTTCGAGGTGCTGCGGCCGAATCTACTGGGTGTGGCGGCGGGTCTTGGCGGGGCTGGCGCCTTCGCGTTTTACATCCTGGCGAGCAGGGTGGCCCTCCGGACACTGGACGCCTGGACGCTCCTGACGTACGGGTATCTCTCTGCCGGCCTCGCCTGGTCCCTGATGGTGCCTCCATGGCGACTCCTCACCCACGGTTTCAGCCTCGGGACCTGGGGGGCCTTCCTGGCGATCGCGACCATCGGCACCGTGGTGCCGTTTGGCCTGTTCATCAGCGCACTCAGGTTCCTGCCACCGACGCAGGCCGGCATCATCAGCATGCTGGAGATCGTGGTGGCCGCAGCAGCCGCCTACGTGATCCTGGGGGAGACCCTGCTTCCGCTCCAGATTCTCGGCGGCGGGCTGGTCCTGGCGGGTGTCGTGATGGTGCAGACGACGTGACTTGGATCTCAGCAATCGATGCACGGCGCCAAAAGCACTCGATGGGTCGGCGGTTCGGGCGTTCGGTCGTTCCCCTGATCAGCCGACTCCCGGAACCGCCGAACCCCCGAACGGTCGAACCCTCGAGCCGTGCGAGGGCGTGCGCGGGTTGACAGGCGCGTGAGTCCCTGCTAACTTGATGATTCCGGACCGTTTTCTTGATGACCTGCATGACGCCCCGGCCTGGGGCGTTTTTGTTGAACCACCGGTACCAAGGGCACCGCCGTTGGTACGCCATGACTGAACCAGGAATGGGGTCTCCTCGGCGGTCGTGGCGTCATGCGGTTGGCGGTTCCTTCTGAAGGACCGATGGCGATATGGACTACAAGACCACGCTGAATCTTCCCAAGACCGACTTCCCGATGCGGGCCAACCTCCCGGAGCGTGAGCCCGAGATCCTCCGAAGGTGGGAGGCCGAGGGCCTGTATCAGCAGGTCCGTGAGGCGCGCGCAGGCCGGGAGATGTGGATCCTGCACGATGGGCCGCCCTACGCCAACGGCCACATCCACATGGGCCACGCCCTGAACAAGATCCTCAAGGACATGGTGGTGAAGTCGCGGTCCATGTCCGGGTTCAACGCGGTGTACGTGCCGGGTTGGGACTGCCACGGCCTGCCCATCGAGCACCAGGTGGACAAGGAACTGGGGTCGAAGGCGGCCCAGATCCCCGTGCCGGAGAAGCGCCGCATGTGCCGGGCCTACGCCCAGAAGTTCATTGATATCCAACGCGAGGAGTTCAAGCGCCTGGGCGTCCTGGGGGACTGGGGGCATCCCTACCTCACCATGGAGTACCGCTACGAGGCCGATATCCTGCGCGAGTTGGGGAAATTCTTCGCGACGGGCGGCGTGTATCGCGGGCTGAAGCCGGTCCACTGGTGCGCCTCGTGCCTCACGGCGCTGGCCGAGGCCGAGGTCGAGTATGAGGACCACACGTCGCCCTCGGTCTACGTGGCGTTTCCCCTGACATCGGACCCGGCGACGCTCGATCCCGCCCTGGCGGGGGCCCAGGTCTCGGTGATCATCTGGACGACCACGCCGTGGACCTTGCCGGCGAACCTGGCGATCGTGGTGCATCCGACCGAGGAGTACGTGGTTTTCCGCTCGCGGGGACGGTGCTTCATCACGGCCGAAAAGCTCATGGATGAGACCGCCCGGAAGTGCCGCCTGCCCGAGCCCGAGGTGCTCTTCCGCGCACCGGGGGCGAAGCTCCAGGGCCTCACGACGCGGCATCCGTGGCTGGACCGGGCCTCGCCCATCTTCACGGCCGAGTACGTGACGATGGACCAGGGGACGGGATGCGTCCACACGGCGCCCGGCCACGGCGCCGACGACTACGACACCGGGATCAAGCACGGGCTGCCGATCTACAATCCGGTGGACGACATGGGCCGCTTCGTCCCCGAGGTGGAACAGTTCGCCGGGATGAGCGTCTGGGACGCCAACGCCGCCATCATCGACCGGCTGCGGGCGGAGGGCCGGCTGCTACACGCCGAGGATTATCGGCATTCCTACCCGCATTGCTGGCGGTGCAAGAACCCGATCCTCTTCCGGGCCACCGACCAGTGGTTCATCTCCATGGAGGCGGGCGGACTGCGGAAGCGAGCGCTGGACGCCATCCGCCAGGTGGGGTGGATCCCGCCCTGGGGGGAGGAACGTATCTCCAACATGATCGCCAACCGGCCGGACTGGTGCATCTCGCGCCAGCGGGCCTGGGGCACTCCCATCGCCGTGTTCTCCTGCACGGGGTGCGGGGCGCTCCTGGCCGAGCCACAGCTCATTGAGCACGTGGCATCCCTCATGGACCGCGAGGGGGCCGACGTCTGGTTCGTCCGCTCCGCGCGGGAGCTCGTGCCGCCAGGCACCCGGTGTGGGAAGTGCGGGGGCCAGGAGCTCACCAAGGAGATGGACATCCTCGACGTCTGGTTCGAATCGGGGGTGAGCCAGGCGGCCGTGCTGCGCGTTCGGCCCGACCAGCACTGGCCGGCGGAGATGTACCTGGAGGGCAGCGATCAGCACCGCGGCTGGTTCCACTCCTCGCTCCTCGCGGCCGTGGGGGTCCAGGGCGGCGCACCCTACCGGGCGGTCCTCACCCACGGGTTCGTGGTGGACGGCGAGGGCCGCAAGATGTCCAAGTCCCTGGGAAACGTCATCGCCCCGCAGGAGGTCATCGGCAAGTACGGGGCCGAGGTGCTGCGCCTCTGGGTGGCGGCCGAGGACTACCGGGATGACATCCGCCTGTCGGATGAGATCCTGACTCGCCTGGCCGAGGGGTACCGCCGCATCCGGAACACGTGTCGGTACCTGCTGGGGAATCTGTACGACTACGATCCGGCGCGGGACGCGGTCCCGACCGACCGCCTCCTGCCCATCGACCGCTTCATCCTGCACCGCCTGCAGGGGCTCACGGAACGGGTGCGGGCGGCCTACCGGGACTACGAGTTTCACGTCCTGTACCACAGCCTGCACAACTTCTGCGCCGTGGACCTCAGCGCCTTCTACCTGGACGTCCTGAAGGACCGCGTGTATACCTCGGGGCCTGCCTCCCAGCTCCGCCGCTCGGCCCAGACGGCCATGTACCAGATCCTGGTGGGCTTGGTGAAGCTCATGGCGCCCGTCCTGTCCTTCACCGCGGACGAGGTCTGGCGGTACCTGCCCATGCCGGACAAGCCGGCGAGCGTGCACCTCACCGAGTTCCCGGAGGTCCGGGCGGATCTTCTGGACGAGGGGCTGGTGCGGGAGTGGGAGCGATTGCTCGCGGTCCGGGATGAGGTCCTGAAGGCGTTGGAATCGGCGCGGAAGGAGCGGCGGATCGGCAGCGCCCAGGAGGCGGCGGTGGAGGTGCAGGCGACCGGAGAGGCGTTCGACTACCTGGCGGGACGCCGGGAGGCGCTGGAGATGATCTGCATCGTCTCCCGCCTGACGGTCACGCGCGGCGAGAAGGGAACGGCCGCGCCGGGCCTCACCGTCCGGGTGGATCGGGCGCCGGGGGCCAAGTGCCAGCGCTGCTGGAACTACCGGGAGAGTGTGGGGGCCTCGGCCGCACACCCGGCGCTGTGCGACCGCTGCGTGGCCGTCCTTCAGGAAAAGCAGTGACCAATGACCGAAGAGCAATGACCAATGACCGATTCCCATTGACCAATGCGGAGTAAGTGGCAACCTGCGTCATGACGTTTTACCTTATTGCCCTGGGTATTATTTTCCTGGATCGGGCCACCAAGCTGGCGATCGTTCAGACCCTTCGGTTGGGCCAGGGAATTCCGGTCATTCCAGGGTTCTTCGACATCGTCTTCGTTCTGAACCCGGGCGCGGCCTTCGGATTCCTGGCCACGCTACCGGATCGGGTGCGGAACCCGCTCTTCATCCTCGTCTCCATCCTTGCGGTGATCCTGATCGTGATCTATCACACGCGCTACCTCCGGTCGCACCGCCTGGTCTCCGTCGCCCTCGGTCTCGTCCTGGGCGGCGCCGTCGGTAACCTCATCGACCGCCTGCACTCCGGGATGGTGGTGGACTTCCTGGATGTTCACGTCGGCCCGTACCACTGGCCCGCTTTCAACGTCGCGGACTCAGCCATCTCCATCGGTGTGGGCCTGATGATCCTGGACATCCTCTTGGACTGGCATCGCGAGAGGCCAAAGTAGGAGGTGGACCTGCGGGAGTTCATCGTGACCCGGGCGGAAGCGGGGCAGCGCCTGGACGTGTTCCTGTCCGGGGCCAGCGGCCTGTCGCGAGCGCGGGTCCAGCGGCTCATCGAGGGCGGGCACGTGCTGGTCGGCGGCCGTCCGCAGAAACCGCGCCATCGGGTGACTCCCGGCGAGCAGATCCAGCTCCACGTCCCGCCTGCCACGCGGCTCCTTCTCACGCCGGAGGCGATCCCCCTCGACATCCTGCACGAGGATGACGACCTCATCGTCCTGAACAAGCCTCCGGGGATGGTCGTCCACCCTGGCGCCGGACGGAGCACCGGTACCCTGGTGCACGCCCTGCTCGCCCACTGCGGGACGTTGGCCGGCATCGGCGGCGTGGAGCGGCCGGGGATCGTCCACCGTCTGGACCGCGACACCTCCGGCGTTCTGGTGGTCGCCAAGACGGACGCGGCGCACCAGTCGCTCAGCCGGCAGTTCAAGACGCGGGCCGTCAAGAAGCGGTACCTGGCGCTGGTGCACGGGGTGGTCCGGCAGGACTCGGGGCGGATCGAGGCGGCCATCGGCCGGCGGGAGGATGATCGGAAGCGGATGGGTGTCCGGGTTCGGGGTGGCCGGGAGGCGCGGACCGCCTTCCATGTCCTCAAACGGCTGCCGGAAACGACGGTGCTGGCCCTCGATCTGGAAACGGGACGGACGCACCAGATCCGGGTGCATCTCGCCCACATCGGCCATCCGGTGATCGGCGACCAGGTGTACGGCGGGCGGCGGGAGCGGCGGCGGGCCGCATCGGATGAGCCCCGCGCGGATCGCCAGATGCTTCACGCCTGGCGCCTGGCCTTTCACCACCCCACGACCGGCGCCTGGGTCGAGTTCACGGCCCCGGTGCCCGAGGACTTCCTCCGGTTGGCCGGACCGATTTTCGATTGACGATTGCCAATTGGCGATTGGGCTTCATTCGAAAATCGTCAATCGCCGATCATGGATCACCGCCCCGGACCGTTGAACGGCAGCATCACCGTGAAGGTGCTCCCTCTGCCCTCCCCCTCGGATTCGGCCCAGATCCACCCTCCATGGAGCTCGACCAGCCGCTTCGTCAGCGCGAGGCCAAGGCCCGTTCCCTCGTAGCGTTTGGTGGTCACCGGCTCGAGTTGGGTGAACTCCTGGAAGAGGCGGGACAGGTCCTCGGGTTTGATGCCGATCCCCGTGTCTCGGACCGTGATCTCAAGGATAGGACCTTCAGCGTGGACCAGTGAATCAGCGGATTGGTGGATTGATTTGGACGAATCCACGGATTCACGGCTCCACGAATCCACCCGGCGTGCCGTCAGGGTGATCCGGCCTTCCGGCGGAGTGAACTTCACCGCGTTGCTCAGGAGGTTCAGGCAGATCTGTTTGAAACGGACAGGATCAGCCCGGAGCGGCGGAAGAGCAGGCTCCACCTGGACCTCGAACGTCTGGCCCTTCTTGCTGGCCGGCGCGCGAGCGATGACGGAAACCTCCTCAAGGATGGCGGCGACCGGCAACGCCTCGCACTGCAAGGTGAGTTTACCCGCCTCCACTTTGGCGAGATCCAGGACGTCGTTGACGAGTTCGAGAAGGTGCTCGCCCGCGTGGTAGATATGTCCGAGGAACCGGGCCTGCTTCTCGCTCAGGGGGCCCGCGTACTGTTCCTGGAGGAGTTGCGAGAACCCGATGATCGAGTTCAGCGGGGTCCGCAGTTCGTGGGACATGTTGGCCAGGAACTCGGACTTGTGGCGGGAGGCCTCCTCGGCCTGGACGCGCGCCTCCTCAAGTTCCCGGGTGCGTTCCTGGACGCGCTGCTCCAGCGTGGTGGCGTGCCGGCGAATCTCCTGGTAGAGGCGGGCCTTCTCGATGGCGATGGCCGCCTGGTCGGCGAAGGACGTCAGATAGGCCACCTCGTCAGGAGTGTAGCGGTGGGGAGCCGTCGTGTTGAAGGTCAGCACGCCGATGACTTCATCCCGGCTTTTGATGGGCAGGCCGAGATACGTGACGATCCCGAGCTCCCGGTCCCGTTCGGCATAGGCGTTGCGGGGGTCGTTCGGGCAATCCTCGCTGATCAGGGGCTGCCCGGTCGCCGCCACAATGCCCGAGTGCCCCTTTCCCAGGGGGAGTCGGTCCCCGCTTGACATCGCCGTGCCCTGGAGAGCGCCCACCTGAAGGACTCCGGCTTCCCTGTCCACGAGGAGCACCTTGACGTGCGAGCAGCCGCTGATCTGGGCGGCCTCGGCGAGGATCCGGTCGAGGATCCCCTGGAGATCCAGACCGGACATGACCGAGCGCGTGGCCCGCAGGAGCGCATCGAGTTCCTCCCCGCGGCGCACGGCCGCGGAATGCAGCCTCGCGTTCTCGATGGCGATGGCCGCCTGGGCGGCGAAAAGGCGGAGGAGGTGCTGGTGCTCCTCGGTGAACTGCCAGCCGACCTTCTCGTGATTGAGCGCGATCACGCCGACGAGCCGGTCCCGGTACAGGAGCGGCTCGGCCAGGGCCGCGGCGACCCGGGCCTTTTCCCGGAACACCGGGAACGAGTAGGGTGAGGCGGGGAAGTCATTGACGACCATTCCCTCCCGCCGCAGGGCGACCGTTCCCGCCACTGCCTCTCCCGGCTTGAGGCGCACTGTTCGCATCCATTCGCCCAGACCATGCCAGGCCCGGGGAATCAGGATTTCATCTGCCTCGTCCCAGAGGTATACCACCCCGGCCACGGCTCCGACCAATTCTATGGAGCGCCGGGTGATGATCTCCAGGAGCGAGGTGAGATCCAGTTCTCGCGTGATCTCTGCGGTCACGGCCCGGACCGCTTCGAGCTGCTGAGTGCGCGTGCGGAGCGTCTCCTCCGCCCGTTTGCGCTCGGTGATGTCACGGGCGTACAGATTGACGTAGGCGGCATGCGGAACCGGCGCAACGAAAAATGAGTAGATCAGGCCTCCGCACTTGAGGTCGATGACTCTGCTGGACTGACTCGCGTGCGCTTGACGGATTGTTTCGGGCCAGGGTGCCGGAGGGCGGCTGCCAACCGAACATCCCCACTCTCGCATCAGCGCCTGGCTGGCCTCGTTCGCATAAAGAATTATGCCGTCTTGGTTCAGGCGGAGGACAGGCTCTGGATTCTCGGCGGGGAATTTCGCGACACTCCGAATCTCCTCCTCGGCCTGTTTGCGCTCCGTGACATCGCGATCGATGCCACGATACCCGCGGAACACCCCCTGGCTGTCGAAGATCGGCGTGCCACTCGTCTCCAGGACGACCCGATGACCCTTCCGATGAAGGTACACATTATTTAAGAGCACGAACGGCTTCATCTGGCCAGTGATGGGGGCGAAGACTTCGACAGCGCGATTCGCCTCCTCCGCAGGCATGAGATCGAAGGGGGTCTTGCCCAGGACTTCTTCCGGCGCATAGCCCAGGATCTCGCGGCTCCGCGGGCTGACATAGGTGTACCGATTTCTCTCATCGATTTCCCACACCCAGTCGCTGGTCTTCTCGACGAGACTTCGGAATTTCTCCTCGCTCCCTCGCAGCCCAGCCTCAGCCTGCTTGCGCTCGGTGATATCCTGTTTGATGCCGATGAAGTGGCTGATCGCCCCGGTTGCATCCCGCACCGGGGTGATGGTCTGCTCCTCGAAGTACAGAGATCCGTCTTTCCGGCGATTGACGATCTCTCCCTGCCACACCTGGCCGGAGAGGATCGTTTCCCAGATCTTCTTGTAGAAGGCTTGATCGTGCTCGCCGGACTTGAGGAGGCGGGGATTCTGGCCGATGGCCTCTGTGGCGGTATAGCCGGTCAGGCGGGTGAAAGCCGGGTTCACCCAGCTGATCCGGCCCTCCCGGTCGGTGATGACGATGGCGTTTGCGGCCGATTCCAGAGTCGTGCTTTGCAGGTGCAGGCGTTGCTCGATATCGCGGATTTGCTCGTCACGGCGCTCGAGCCTTTGCAATTCCCGGCGCAGCAGAGCATAGAGGAGCAGCGCCGTGACGACGACGAAGGCTTCCTCTTTGAGGGTGTCGAGCCGCCAGTACAAGCGGGGATCGGTGATGAGATCTCTCAGGAGGAGTTCAGAGAGCAGAACCCACAACCCGGCGATGAGCGCGAACAGGAGAGCTAGGCGCAGGGCAACTCGCGAGGCGGAGTTTCCCATGGGAAGTCTTTCTCTCCGTGGCTGGCGGGGTGGTGGTCGGGCCCTTTCTCTCCCAGCGCCGATTCTGGTTGGTTCAGACACGGCAGAGGCAGCACGCGCCTTCGCCGAGGAAACCGCGCAAACGAAAGGGAGACCCTTCGGGCGCCCTCAACCCGCTCTGCCTTCCGAGAAGGAAGCTTCGAGGGCAGACCTGCCCCAGCCTGAGTTCGAGAGGATGCGCACGATACCCACTAATCTCGCGTTCCGTCCGGGGTTTGTCAACCGGTTTCCTCGGGTCCGGGAAGACTGCGCCTGCTTTGTTCAATTAGGAGGATTCAGCAGGCGGTCGTCAGGGTTGTCGTCGAGAAGAGCCGGCGAGAACCGCTGGGGATTTCCTCCTTCTCGAGGCACAAGCCACCGCATGCAGCGGGGGCTGTCGAGAAAAGAATCCCACTTAGCCGGACGGCACCGACATCCCGCAGGAGCCCGTCCGGAGTCCGGCTGGAGTGCCCGGGCTGTGGCCTAGGCGACGACCTTGACCTGGATTGCCTTGGGCCGGCCGCGGTCGTCCTGGCCCAGTTCAAACTCGACAGTTTCACCCTCGCGGAGGGTCTGTGCGCCCTCCACGTCGCTGGCATGGACAAAGGCGTCCGGACCCTTGTCTTCCCGCACGATGAACCCGTATCGCTTCGTGATGTTGAACCACTTCACCTTGCCCTTCATAGTGTCCTCCCCCCTGCTAAGGCCCCCGAGCCTCTGGTTCCATTTCCTTCACCGCTCTCACACCCGTCGCCGGCCAGGGGCTTGGCATGTGTCGGGCGTGACGACACCCGCCTACTTGGACTGGATCACCCGGATTCCTCCCCAAGACCAATCTCGACCTGCTTACGGGTGATTCTGACTCGTCCGCGGATATGCTGCTCCTCTGTTAGTTGCTGATGGCGGCGAGGCCGTCTTCGGCCGTGGCCTCGTTCGCCTGGGTGATCTGCGAGAGGCTGCGCGATTGCCGATCGAACAGGAAGACTTTCGGCTTGCCGTTCAGGCGGTCCGATTCGAAGACGATAAATCGGCCGTCGGGGCTGATGTGCGGGAAGCCGTCGAACGCGGTGGGATGGTTCAGCTCCGGCAGCGGATCCAGGCTGCGGGTTTCCCGATCGAAGAGGAAGACGTGGAACTGGCGGCCGCGGCGATCCGACTGGAACACGATGAACCGGCCGTCGGCGCTGATGGAGGGGTAGCTATCCTCGCTGTTCCTGCTGTTGGCTTCCTCCAGCGGGTCGAGGCGCCCGGTCTGGCGGTCGAGGAGATAAATGTGGTTCCGTCCGCCGTGTCGGTTGGATGTGAACGCCAGGAAACGCCCCGGGAACGGGGCCACGACCGACAGGCTGAGGGGACGGGATGTCCCTCCACCCGGGCCGGGGGTCACCACGACGATCGGCAGTTCCCCCGGCTTGGCCAGCAGCTCCGGCGGGATGACGGCTGTCAGCTCTTGGTCCGAGCGGTGCTGCGTTGGCACGGCGGTCCCTGCCAGATGGATAACCGATTCCGGGCGGAACGCGCGACCGCGCGCGGTGACGGTCGCCGGTCCGGAAGTGTCTGGAGGCGTACGAGCAGGTCCGCCCACCCTGAGCGGCGGTGCTTCCACCGCGGTCAACTGGGGTGAGGGATTGACCACGGTGAGGGGCAGGACGTTGGACACCCCCCCTCCGATGACAGCGTCGGTCACGCGCACTTCCAGGTTACCGGTCCTGGCCAGGAGGGAGGCGGGGATTCGGGCCTGGAGGCGCTGCCGGCTCAGGACCGTTGTGGGCACCTGGGTCTCGCCGATGCGCACGCTGCAGCTCGTCGTGAAGTCTTCGCCCGTCACCGAGAGGGAGAGATCCCCCGATCCGGCCTGGGTCGTGGGCGGATCCAGCCGAGCCAGGCGTGGGGCCGGGGCCACGTACGTGAAGACGGCCGAGGCCGTACTCTTCCCCAGGAGGCCGTACACCACGCGGACGGGAACCGGTCCGGGTTTTCCCGGCGGGGCGATCACCTCCACGATAGAGAGGCCGAGCCCGCGGACCACGGGGACGCGCCGGCCGCCAAACTCAACCTGGAAGGATCCCAGCGTCAGGCCGTCATCGATCTCGATGAGCACCCTGGTCCCGCCGGCGGTCGGCCCCTTGTCCGGGGTGAGACTGACGGTCGGCTCCTGCGCGCTCGCAACCGGCGGCGGCAGCAGCCAGACAGCCATGGCCAGGAAAAAGCATGGGAGGCGTGAGGCGTGAAGCCTGAAACGTGGTCCGTGACCCATAGGGCGCAACCCGTCGTAGACTCCCATCATGGATTCTTGTCCACGATTCCCAGACGGCGCTTCTCCAGTTCGGCGATCTTGTTCCGCAGCTCCGCGGCCTTCTCGAACTCCAGCCGCTTGGCCGCCGCTCGCATTTCCTTGTCGAGCTGGGCCATGAGCGCCGGGATCTCCTCCCGCGGGATGTATTGGATCTCCTCGTCCTTGAGGGCCGGGACGGTGTAATAATCGCGCTCGTAGATGCTGGCCAGGACGTCCTGGATGTCCTTCTTGATCGTCTCGGGCGTGATGCCATGCTCCTGGTTGTAGGCCAGCTGGAGCTGGCGCCGGCGGGTGGTCTCGGCGATCGCCTCCCGCATGGAGCCGGTCATGACGTCGGCGTACAGGATGACCTGGCCCTCAACGTTCCGCGCGGCGCGGCCGGACGTCTGGATCAGGGAGCCGGCCGACCGCAGGAATCCTTCCTTGTCGGCATCCAGGATGGCCACCAGGGACACCTCGGGGATATCCAGCCCCTCGCGCAGCAGGTTGATCCCCACCAGGACGTCGAACTTCCCCAGCCGCAGGTCCCGGATGATCTCGTTCCGCTGCAAGGTGTCGATGTCGGAGTGGAGGTAGCGCACCCGGATTCCCACGTCGGACAGGTAGTCGGTGAGCTCCTCCGCCATGCGTTTCGTCAGGGTCGTCACCAGGATCCGGTGGTCGCGCTTGGCGCGCTCCCGAATCTCGTGGATGAGGTCGTCAATCTGGCCGGTGATGGGCCGGACCACGATCTCGGGATCGATCAGGCCGGTCGGCCGGATGATCTGCTCCGCCACGCGCCCCTCGACCCTGCCCATCTCGTAGGGGCCCGGGGTGGCGGAGGCGTAGAGGACCTGGTTCACGCACCGCTCGAACTCGTCGAACGTGAGCGGCCGGTTGTCCAGGGCCGAGGGCAGGCGGAAGCCGTACTCCACCAGGGTCTGCTTGCGGGACCGGTCGCCGCGGTACATGCCGCGGATCTGCGGGACGGTCTGGTGGGACTCGTCGATGATGACCAGGGCGTCGCGGGGGAGGTAATCCATCAGGGTCGGGGGCGGCTCGCCGGCGGCCCGGCCGGACAGGTGCCGGGAGTAGTTCTCGATCCCCTTGCACGTCCCGATCTCGTGCATCATCTCCAGGTCGAACCTCGTCCGCTGGCGCAGGCGCTGGGCCTCCAGGAGCTTGCGCTCCGCCGTGAGGTCCCGGCAGCGCGCTTCCAGCTCCGCCTCGATGCCGGCGAAGGCGCGCTCCCGCATGTCTTCGGGGGTGACGTAGTGGTTGGCCGGGTAGATGGGGACTCGCTGCAATCGCGCGAGCTTCCCGCCCGTGAGCGGATCGATCTGCCAGACGGCCTCCACCTCGTCGCCGAACAGATCCACCCGGACGGCCGTGTCGTCATAGGCGGGGAAGATCTCCACCACGTCCCCGCGGGCCCGGAAGGTCCCCCGGTGGAGGTCCAGGTCGTTGCGCTGGTACTGGATCTCCACCAGCTTCCGCAGCATGTGATCCCGCGGGCACGACCCTCCCTCTTCCAGGAGGAGCAGCATGCCGTAGTACACCTCGGGCGACCCCAGGCCGTAGATGCACGAGACGGAGGCGATGATGATGGTGTCGCGGCGCTCCAACAGGCTGCGGGTGGCGGAGTGGCGGAGCTTGTCGATGTGGTCGTTGATCAGGGAGTCCTTCTCGATGTAGGTGTCAGTCTGGGGGATGTACGCCTCGGGCTGGTAGTAGTCGTAGTAGGAGACGAAGTACTCGATGGCGTTCTCGGGGAAGAACTGTTTGAACTCGTTGTACAGTTGCGCCGCCAGCGTCTTGTTGTGGGCGATGATGAGGGTCGGGCGCTCCACGTTGGCGATGACGTTCGCCATGGTGAAGGTCTTGCCGGAGCCGGTGACGCCCAGGAGGACCTGGTGGCGCTCTCCGCGCAGCACACCCTCGGTGAGCTGAGCCATGGCGCGGGGCTGGTCACCGCGAGGCTGGTATTCGCAGACGAGCTTGAATCGGGACATGGTCTCTGTGGAGACGTCATCGCTCCGAGGGGAGGGTCCGAACGTACACGTCCCGCGGTCCACTCGCGCGTCCCGGCCTGCCAGCCTCTGGAGCGCGCATCTCCTCCCGAGTATCCAGGGGCGCGAGGCCGGCGCTGGCCTCGCGGGTGGGCCGGCGGACTCGGGCGAAATGGCTCCGGGCAGGGTGCTGGGCTCCGTCCCTGGCGACGCGGGGGTCGCCGGCACGAGCGTCTCGCCGGCGATCCGGACCTCGACCTCGGGGGGACGCGGGACCTCTCACCTCCCCGGGCCGCCGGCGGGTGCGACGACCCCGCGGGCGCGGGCAACGAAATCGGCGTAGGATTCGTCCGGGAGAACGGGGTCAGGAATGCGGAACAGGGCCCCCCGCTCGATCCGATTCGGGTTCGGGATCTGGTCCCGGTTGGCCTCCCAGATGCGTTCCCACTGACGCGCGTCGCCGTAGTAGTAGCCGGCGATCAGGTGCAGATTATCCCCTGGCATGACCTCGTGCATGGCGTCCTGGGCGGCCGGGGCGGCCTGCGGGGCGGCCGGCCACGCAAGATTGGCCCCAATGCCCAGCAGCGAAAGCATGACGATCAACGATGCCCGTAGTGTCCACATGGCGGCCCTCCTGTCAGCGTGCGCCCACCAGCGCGTGCCCGTCCGACTTCACCGGCAGGTACTTGCGCCAGCTCTCGTAGCGTTGGGATGCGTGCGCCAGCACCCCGAGGTAGAAAGCCGAGACGGGTTTCGTCGGCCTCCGCAGGAGGCACATCCTCGCCTCCTCTAGGGGCTTGTTCCCCTTCTTCAAGTTGCAGGCCCGGCAGGCGCTCACCACGTTCTCCCACACCGTGCGCCCGCCGAGCGATTTGGGGATCACATGGTCAATGGTCATGCGCTCGCCGCCGTTCCGCCCGCAGTACTGGCAGGTATGGGCATCCCGCTTGAGGATATTCTTCTTGTTGAAGGCAATGCTGGGCTGCTCCGGCTTGCGCACGAAGCGATGCAGGCGGATCACCGAGGGCAGCAGGAGGGCCGTGGACGGGGAGCGAATGACCCGCGAGGTGTCTTCGACCCGTTCAGCTTTTCCGGTGAAAAGGAGAACCACCGCCCTTCGAGCGCTACAAACCTGCAGCGGCTCGAAGGTTTGGTTCAGGATCAGTACTTTGGCAGAGTCCATAGAGCAACAGTGTCGTCTGGGACGGTTCGCTTGTTTTGTTTAACAAAAGGCCTCCGTTTTGTCAAGTTTACCTGTCTTGGTTGGCCGGCCCGTCGGAGGGGAGGCGGGCCTCTTGGCGGCTCAACAGATCCAACAGGATGCCCTCGCGCAGACCTCCATCGCTGACCGTGAGGTCGGGAAAGTCCAGGCCGTCCATGGCGCCCAGGCAGACCAGCGCCCCGGCCACGATCACGTCAGCCCGCGCCGGTTCCAGGCCACGGACCTGTCGCCTCTCCAGGAGCGGCCGGGCCGCCAGCTCCCGGCAGAGGGCTTCGACCCGCTGGCGGGACAGCCGGTGCCCGTTCACCCGCCCGGGGTCGTACGGATCGAGCGCGAGGTCGATGGCTGCAAGGCTCGTCACCGTGCCCGCGGTGCCGGCGAAGGTCACCCCGTGCGCAGGCGTGCCCCAGAAGGCATCCGGCCACTCCAGGGTGCGGAGGCGCGCCATTCTGGCGGCCACGACTTGGCGGACCGCCGCCAATTCGTGTGGGAGCGGAGGATCGCTCTTCAAGTGGGCCTCGGTGAGCTTCACCACCCCCAGCCCGGTGCTGACCGTCCTCAAAATGTCGGGTCCGTCGGCGAGGACGAATTCCGTGCTCCCGCCCCCGATGTCCATCGCCACGAGGCGTCCCCGGCCGATCTGGAGCGCCGCCAGCATCCCCAGGAGGGTGAGGCGCGCCTCCTCCTTCCCGGAGATCACCTGCACGTCGAGACCGACCTCGCGGCGGGCGCGGGACACGAAGCCCTCACGGTTCTTCGCTTCGCGCAAGGCGCTCGTTCCGACCACGGTGATCCGGCCGGCCGCATGGGACTCTGCGGCCTGGCGAAACCGGTGGAGCACTGCCAGGGTTCGGCGGATCGGCTCGGGCTGCAGCATCCGGTCGGGCAGCAAGCCCTGGCCGAGCCGGGTGATCTCCTGGGCGGCAAAGACGGGTCGGTAGCCTCCGGCCCCGTCCGGCTCGCCCACCAGGAGGCGCACGGTGTTGGTGCCCAGGTCGATGCAGGCAAAGCGAATCATTGAAGATTTCTGATTGGCGATTGCAGAGTTGGAAATCTTCATTCAGCAATCTGCAATCTTCAATAGTCGAGTTCAGTCCGCCGGCGCCGACAGTTTCTGAATGAGGGACTTGTCCGGGGACACGATGATCGTTTTCTCCTGGCTGATGATCACCAGGCCGGGCTTGGCCTTCTTCGGCTTGTGGACGTACTTCCGGAGCGTGTAGTCCACGACCACCTTCCCGTCGTCGCGGGCCTGGCTGTAGTAGGCCGCAAGTTGCGCGGCCTGGATCAGGGTGCGGCGGGGGACGTTGCCCGAGCGGTTCGGGACCCGGACGACGACATGCGAGCCCGCGTGGCCCTGCACGTGCAGCCAGAGGTCGTGGGATTTGGCCAGGTGGAGTGTCAGGTAGTCGTTCCCCTCGTTATCCCGACCGACGAGGATCGGCAGTCCATCCGAGGAAACGAACCGGCGCGGCTCCGGCCCTTCCTTCCGGCGACCGCCGGAAGGCCGTGAGACGGCGCGTCGCCCTGGCACGTGCGGAGCCGCTCCCTCCGCCCCGCTGGCCCCGGCGAGGGCCGCCCGGTCCTGAGGCGCCAGCAGGCGAGGGGTCTGCTCCATCTCCTGTCGGATGGCTTCCAGAGTCTCCAGGTTGGAAGCCTTCGCCACGCGCTCGCTCCAGGCGTGGACCCGTCCCAGTTCCCCGTCCGTTTCGGCCAGCCGCGAAGCCACGCGGATAGACCCGCGCCTCCCTCGCCGCGCCGCCTTGAAGAGCCGCTCGGCATTGGCGGCCGGCGA
The DNA here is from genome assembly GCA_044451055.1 of Methylomirabilales bacterium (SeqCode). Lineage (GTDB taxonomy): Bacteria > Methylomirabilota > Methylomirabilia > Methylomirabilales > 2-02-FULL-66-22 > 2-02-FULL-66-22. Next base: position 8,014 of record JBIOJT010000006.1, on the reverse strand, counting down.
AAGCCCCGGATCCACCGGCATCGTGATGGTCGCCTCAGATCCGCTGGCGTGATCCGGGAGGGTCACCTCGCTGGCGCCCCGGGGGATGTCGCCCTGGTGGGCTACCAGGATCTCGCCCATCCGGCGAAAGAGATCGGCGCGGCCGAACTCCAGCGACTCGGCGGCAAGCTTGGCCCGGCGGGACCGCAGTCGGACCTCCAGCCGCCGCAGGGCCTGTCGCAGCATCCTCTGCCGCGACGTAAAGGCGCGCCGAGAGTTCAGGCAGCTGGCCAGCCGTTCCGCCATCTCGCCGAGGGATGCACACGGCTGCTGGTCTTGCTCCGGAAGATGTCGCAGCCGGATGGGCGAGGCAGCGATGGGTCCGCCGGTGGAGTCCAGCACCAGCCGCGGTTCCCACGGCCCGCTCTCGACGCTTCGGATAAGATCCACAAGGGCGCGCGCCACTTCTTCGGGCGCGCCGTTGCCGGTGCGGGCGGCCAGTTCCCGCTCCCACGGGCCCGTCAGGCCCGCGAGGCTCTGGCGCAGGGCGAGGGGAAGCGCGAGCCCGGCGGCCAGGTGCGGCGCCAGGGCGGCGCTGATCGCTTCGACTGTTCCCAGGAGGCGGGGGTCCGGCCGGGCTGGCGCCGGCGGCGGCACGTAGGTGCGGTCGGGGGCGATGGTTCGCCCGTCCGGGCCCTGGAGGTGTCGCGCCGCCTCGAGGACCTGGCCCGTCATCCGATCCACGAGGACAAGGTTGGGCTGGCGTCCGAACAGCTCTGCGACCAGCAGGCATCCGGCCCCAGGAGCGGGCACGGGGTAGGCGAACTCCAGGACGGCCACGCGGTCGAGTCCGCGATGTGTGACCGTCTGGAGGCTGGCCCCAGGCAGCGCCCGCCGCGCCGCACCGGCAAGGGGTGAGACCGGACCACTCTTTCCCGGCCGGCTCGCACCACGCGACAGGCGTGGGAAGACGTCGTTTGCCGAGAGGAGCAGGGCCTCCTGGCCGCCCGGAGTCGCGAGTTCGATCCACAGCCCGTGGAGGCCGGCTGCCTGCACGGTCTGCACACGAGCGCCCAGCAGGACTTTTCGCACATCCTGAATGACTGCGAGGAACGTCAGGGCATCCATGCGGCAGACTATACTCCACCACGTGGGGCGTGCCAAGACCCGCGGACCGCCAGCGAGCGGGTGGCAACTGGAAATGCGGAATTCGGAATGCAGACTGGGGGATGAGAACCGGGTGAGCCAACCGTGCGCACAACCGTGCGCCAACCGTTGACAACTCCTGTCATATCCGATACGATGCAGCTACCGCTAGGGGAGCGCGCGCTGAGAGTCGCCGCCCGGACGGACGGTGCAACCCTCTGAACCTGACCCGGGTAATGCCGGCGTAGGAAAGCGGCCCACGCAAGGAATCAACCGCGGCATCTCCTCTGGGGGCCGCGGCTTTTTGTTCTCAAGAGCCGAGAGTCGAGAAGGACCCGGTGGCTCGGGAGGTGCTCGGCTCTAGGCTCTCGGCCACCCAAAGGGTACCCGGCTCTGCCTATGACGACGCGACGGTATCCGGATCGGCCGATCCTGGCGGTAGGCGCCATCGTCATCAAGGATGGGCGCGTCCTGCTGGCCAGGCGTGGGAAGGAGCCAAGCTATGGCCTCTGGTCGGTGCCGGGCGGGGCGGTGGACCTGGGCGAAAACCTGCGGCCGGCCGCCCAGCGCGAGATCCGGGAGGAGTGTGGGATCGAGGTCGACCTCACGGACGTGATCGAGATCGTGGAACGGATGGTGCGCGACGAGTCCGGGCGGATCCAATATCATTACGTCATCGTCGACTACCTGGCTCGATGGGTGAGCGGGGAACTTGCGCCGTCGTCCGAGGTGCTGGAGGCCCGCTGGGTGCCACCCGAAGATTTCTCCCAGTATCAGATGACGGTTGGGACGGCCGAGGTGATTCATCGCATGCTGGAAGCTGGCAAGCGGGCCGCCGTCATCTGACGGAAAGTCGAGAGCCGAGAACCGGGTACCCGCGCAGCAGCGCGGGTGGCCGAGAGTGGACAGCGACACAAGGCTGGCGGATTCTATCCAGGGTCGCTGTCGGTCATGGCTGTCGGCAGACGGCGGGTGCATGCCATGGAGATTCGGCTGAACGGGAAGGTGCGCGAAGTGGCGGAGGGGATCTCGATCCGCCGGCTCCTGGACGAATTGGGATTGCACCCGATGCGCGTGGCGGTCCAGCGGAATCAGGATATCGTCAAGCGCGACCGGTACGAGGAGGTTGTCTTGCAGCCGGGCGATACCGTCGAGATCCTCACCATCATGGCGGGTGGATGAACCCAACGATCAAGGGCAGGCGCGGCTTCGCCCAGGGCCGACGTCGTGTTCCGGGAGGTGTACCATGCGGAATGGCGCAACGCTGAAGTTTGGCGGGAAGGAGTTTCAGTCACGTCTGATCGTGGGGACCGGGAAGTATCCCGACTATCTCACCATGCAGAAGGCGCTGGAGGCATCGGGGACGGAGATCGTCACCGTGGCGGTCCGCCGGGTGAACCTGGACCGGAAGCAGGAGTCGCTCCTGGATTACATCGATCTCAAGCGGTACACGCTGCTCCCGAACACCGCCGGGTGTTACACGGCCGAGGAGGCCTGCAAGTACGCGCGGCTGGCCCGGGAGGTGGGGATGCCGGAGATGGTCAAGCTGGAGGTCATCGGGGACCAGCGGACGCTCTTCCCCGACAACGAGGAACTGTTGAAGGCCACCCGGACCCTGGTGAAGGAAGGGTTCATCGTCCTTCCCTACGTGAACGACGACCCCGTGATGGCCAAGAAACTCGAGGAGGCGGGCGCGGCCGCCGTGATGCCCCTGGGGGCGCCCATCGGGTCGGGACTGGGGCTCCGGAATCCCCACAACGTCCGGATCATCCTCCAGACGGTCCAGGTCCCCGTCATCGTGGACGCCGGGGTCGGGACGGCGTCGGACGCCGCCGTCGCCATGGAGCTGGGCTGCGACGGGGTCTTGATGAACACCGCCATCGCTGGGGCCAAGGATCCGGTGATGATGGCGGATGCCATGCGGAAGGCGGTAGAAGCCGGGAGGCAGGCCTACCTGGCCGGCCGCATCCCGAAGAAAGCGTACGCTTCCGCCTCCACGACAATGGAAGGGATGATCGAGTAGTGCAGGCGGCGGCCATCAGCCATCAGCCATCAGCCATCAGCCACCCCAGGGACTGGGGTGTGTACCTGGTGACCGATCGTCACCAGACGGGCAGCCGCGATCTCTTCGCGGTCGTGGAACAGGCCCTGCAAGCCGGGGTGCGCGCAGTCCAGCTTCGGGAGAAAGATCTCGCCACCCGAGATCTGTACGATCTCGCCGGAAAACTCCTGGCCATGACCCGGGGGGCCGGGGCGGCGCTCCTCATCAATGATCGAGTGGACGTGGCCATGGCCCTCGCGGCCGACGGGGTCCACCTGACGCGGCGCAGCCTCCCTCCCAGGGAGGCCCGCAGCCTCTTGGGACCAGAGAAACTCATCGGCATCTCGTGCCATTCCCTGGCGGAGGTTCGGGAGGCAGAGGACGGCGGCGTGGACTTCGTCGTGCTCGGGCCCATCTTTGAAACGCCGTCGAAAGTTCCCTTCGGCGCCCCCCTGAGGACGGCGATCTTGCGGCCGGCGAGGGCGACCACATCCCTTCCAATCTTGGCGATCGGGGGCATCAACTCCATGCGAATTCCCGAGGTGATGGCGGCGGGTGCCGATGGGGTCAGCGTGATCTCTGCAGTGATGGCCGCCCCGGATCCTGCCGCGGCCGCCGCTGAACTTCTCGCCGCTGTCGCTCGCGCCAGAACTCAAGGGACGCCGCTGGTTGGCGGAGTCTAGTGGCGTTCGACCGTTCGGGCGGACACGAACACCCGAACCATCGAACCGTCGAACATTCGAACGCCTTGGGTTGGTGACATGTGGATCATCGTTGATGGGTACAACGTGATTCGGCAGTGGCCCGAACTGGCCATGCTGGATCGAGCCGACCTCCAGTCGGGCCGGGAGGCCTTGCTGCGCGAGCTGCAGTCGTACCGCCGGGCCAAAGGGCACAGGATCACCGTGGTCTTCGACGGGCGGGAGCAAGGGGGGTTCTCGGAGGGGACCCAGAACGCCGGCGGGATCGGCGTACGCTATTCGAAGCGGGGGGAGACGGCCGACTCGGTGATCGCCCGGCTGGTCGCCGAGTGCGGAGAGGGGACCGTCGTGATCAGCTCGGATCGCGAAGTCGCCGATGCCGCGCGGCGGCAGGGGGCTGCCTGGCTTTCGGCCGCGGAGTTTCTGGCTCGGGTCGAGGCGAGCCAACTGGGCTCCCTGAAGGGTGGGGACGAGGAAGAGCGGCCAGTGAAACCAGGCAAGGGCGTCGCGCGGCGCCTGCCCAAGTCAGAACGGCAGCGGCAGCGACGCCTGAAAGGCATCTGAGGTGAAGCCATCCGATGACTCCGAGCGGTCGAGCCTGTCTACGTCGTGGTACGAAGAGGAGCGATGCATGCCTGCCCAAGGACCCGATGAGGTGGTGGATCTCCGAAGCGACACCGTGACCAAGCCGACGCCCGAGATGCGGCGAGCCATGGCCGAGGCGGAGGTGGGGGACGATGTCTTCGGCGAGGACCCCACGGTCAATCGCCTGGAGGCTGTAGCGGCCGAGCGGTTGGGCAAGGAGGCCGGTCTGTTCGTCCTGTCGGGGACCATGGGAAACCAGGTCAGCCTGATGGCGCACACGCAGCGAGGGGATGAGATCATCCTGGATGAGAACTCGCACATTTTCAACTACGAGGTCGCCGCCCTGGCGGTGCTGTCGGGTCTCCAGCCGCGGACGCTGCGCGGTCAGCACGGGATCCTCGAACCTAAGGAAGTCCGCCAGGCCATCCGGCTTCCGAACATCCATTACCCGAAAGACACCCTCGTCTGCGTCGAGAATACTCACAACCGCGGCGGCGGGACGGTCTACCCCATGGAGACGCTCCGAGAGATCCGCCGGATTGCCGCCGAAAACGGCCTGGCCGTCCACATGGATGGCGCCCGAATGTTCAACGCGAGCGTGGCCACCGGAACGTCCGTGCGAGACCTGGCTGCCCAGGCCGACTCGGTGACCTTCTGCCTCTCCAAGGGGCTTGCGGCCCCGGTGGGATCCGTGGTGGTGGGAACGCGCGCCTTCATCGACCGCGCCAGGCGCGCGCGGAAGATGTTTGGCGGGGGCACCCGGCAGGCCGGCATCCTGGCCGCGGCTGGCTTGGTTGCCCTGGAGACGATGGTGGACCGGTTGCGGGACGATCACGAGAACGCGCGCGTCTTGGCGGAGGGGCTGGCCGCCCTGCCGGGCATCGCGATTGATCGCCAGCACGTCCAGACGAACATTGTCGTCTTCAACCTGCGTCGCCAGGACCTGGATGCCCCCGGTCTCATCGGGAAGCTCGCGGAGCAGGGGATCAAGGCGTTCAGCGTCAGCCGGGATTCCATCCGGATGGTGACCCACAAGGATGTGGACCGAGCCGGGATTCTCAGGACCCTGGAGGTGCTCAAGAAAATCCTCGCCTGAGCCGGATTCCTCGTCAAGAAGCACGAAGGGCCCTGGGTGCATCACCCGGGGCCCTTTGCATTTTCGTCGCCGTCACGTGCTACCGCACGGCATCCTTCAGGACTTTCCCCGCCTTGAACTTCGGTACCCTCGTCGCCCTGATCTTGATCGTCTCACCCGTCTGAGGATTCCGCCCGTTCCGGGCGGCCCGGCGGCCGACCGCAAACGTGCCGAATCCGACGAGGCTCACTCGCTTCCCCTTCCGCAATGCGTCCCGCACGCTCGCCATGAAGCTGTCCAATGCCGTCTCGGCCACCTGCTTGCTGATCTTGGCATCCTTGGCGATTCGTTGCACCAGCTCCGCCTTCGTCATGAGACCCCTCCTCTCCCGCCTGCGGCGACATGAAAGCTGAGAATGAATAGGAATTCCGCCGGTACGCGTGTGGCTCTTATCAAAAGCGCTCAACCAGTGTCAAGGCAAAAAGCCACATGGTGAGGATGAAAGACAGTGATCACGGGTCGAGGGAAATGGAACCGGATTCCATCACGTCCGACGGCGCCAAGCGGCCAGGCGTTTCCCGATCTCCGCCTCCAGGCCGCGATCGGTGGGTCGGTAGTATACACGTCCCCTGAGGCTCTCGGGGAGGTATTCCTGTTCTACGTGGGCGCCCTCGAAGTCGTGGGCGTACTTGTAGCCCGCGCCATAGGCCAGGTCCTTCATCAGCGGGGTTGGCGCGTTGCGGATGTGGAGAGGCACCGGCTCGGCCGGGGCAGAGGCCACGTCGGCCTGCGCCTCGCCGAAGGCGGCGTAGACGGCGTTGCTCTTGGGCGCGGTGGCGAGGTAGGTCACGCACTGGGCCAGGGCCAATTCTCCCTCCGGGGTTCCGAGGAAGTGGTAGGCCTCCTTGGCCGCAACGGCCAACGAGAGCGCCTGCGGATCGGCGTTGCCGATGTCCTCGGATGCGAAACGAATGAGCCGTCGCGCAATGTAGAGCGGGTCCTCGCCCGAGGCCAGCATGCGCGCCAGCCAGTACAGGGCCGCATCCGGATGGCTCCCCCGCAGGCTCTTGTGCAGGGCCGAGATGAGATTGTAATGCTCCTCGCCTGCCTTGTCGTAGAGGAGGCTCCGCCTCTGTGCGGCCTCCTGGACGACCGCCAGACTGATGACGCCGGGCTGATCCGACGCCCCGGCCAGCCGGGCCGAGAGCTCCAGCACGTTCAGCGCGGCGCGCGCATCCCCGTTGGCCCAGCCGGTGATGGCGGCCAGCGCGTCCTCGGGCACTTGAACCCGGCTCTTCCCCAGCCCCCGCTCGGGGTCCTTGAGAGCGCGGTCCAGGATCAGCTGGATCTCGGCCTCGGACAGCGGGTGCAGCACCAGGACCTTGGCCCGGGAGAGCAGGGGCGCGATCACCTCGAAGGAAGGATTCTCAGTGGTGGCGCCGATCAGGGTGATGGTGCCGCGCTCGACGTGGGGGAGGAAGGCGTCTTGCTGCGCCTTGTTGAAACGGTGGATCTCGTCCACAAAAAGGATGGTGCGCTGGCCCGCACCGCGCAGCCTGCGATCCGCCTCGCCGATGACCTCCTTGATCTCCTTGATGCCGGCCGTCACTGCAGAGAAGGGAATGAAGGCGGCCTTCACATGGTTCGCGATGAGCATGGCCACGGAGGTCTTGCCCGTGCCGGGTGGCCCCCAGAGGATCAGGGACGGGACCTCTCCCTGCTCCAGGGCCACGCGGAGCACCTTGCCCTCGCCCAAAAGATGCGCCTGGCCGACGAATTCCTCCAACGTGCGGGGTCGCATGCGGTCGGCCAGCGGCGCCGCCTTTCGGGACGGCGAGGATTCGCGGGGGAAGAGGTCCAGGGTGTCCATGGGCAAGTCAGAACCGGATGGTGGCGATGAAATCCATGCAGTGCTGGAACTGATCGGGCGCGAGGCGGCCGGCATCCCGGAGGTATGCCAGGACCGCAGAGATTCGCAGGGCGCTGTGGAGCGCGTATCCCTTCTGCTTCAGCTTGTCGGCCCCGCCCTGTTCGCGGTCCAGGAAGATCACGAAGTCCCGCACGACCAGCCCCGCCTCGACGAGTGGCGCCGCTGCCTCGAATTTACTGGCCCCGTCGGTGATCACGTCGTCGATCGGGACGATCACATCGCCTGGAACGAAGGCGCCTTCGATGGCCCGGCGGATGCCGTGCTCCTTCACCTCTTTGCGGGCGTAGAGCATGGGAAGGTTCCCCGCCAGCGAGACGGCCGTCGCGATGGGCAGGCCGGCGTACGGGATGCCGGCGATCCGGTCGAAGCGAAGGGGCCGCAGGACCTCCAGGATGCGGAGCGCGATGGCCTGGAGGATGGGCGGATGGGCGATGATTCCGCGCAGGTCCACGTAAAAAGGGGAAAGCACGCCGGACTTCAGGCGAAACTCGCCGAACTTCAGGGCCTGGATGGCGGTGAGGTCATCCACCAGCTTCTTGTCGACTTGACTCAGCATG
>JBIOJT010000005.1:0-32057 GCA_044451055.1 Methylomirabilales bacterium (SeqCode) | reverse complement strand
TCGGCATCCCCTACCCGAGCGACAAGCTCGACCTCGTCGCCATCCCTGACTTCGCCGCCGGTGCGATGGAGAACCTGGGGGCCATCACGTTTCGCGAGACCGCCCTCCTCGTGGGCGAGGAGGGCGCCACCCATGCCGAGCTGGAACGCGTGGCTGACGTGGTCGCCCACGAGATCGCCCACATGTGGTTCGGCGATCTGGTGACCATGGCGTGGTGGAACGGCCTGTGGCTAAACGAGGCCTTCGCCACGTTCATGGAGATGCTGGCGGTGGATGCGTGGAAGCCTGCCTGGAAGCGCTGGGTCACCTTCGGCGTGTCCCGGGCTGCAGCCCTGCTCGTGGATGGACTGGCCTCGAGCCGGCCCATCGAGTTCGAGGTCGTGGCCCCCAAGGACGCGGACGCCATGTTCGACGTCCTCACGTACGAGAAGGGCGGGGCGGTCCTGCGCATGCTCGAGCAATACCTTGGCGCGTCCGCCTTCCGGGATGGGGTCCGGCGGTATCTCAGCGCGCATCAGTTCGGGAACGCCGAGACCTCCGACCTGTGGCGGGCCCTCGGCGAGGCGTCCGGTGAACGCATTCCGGAGATCATGGACGGATGGATCTTCCGCCCCGGCTATCCCCTGGTGACGGTCACGACCGACGAGTCAGGGAATGCGCTCCGCCTCTCCCAGCGGCGCTTCACGTATCTTGGGAAGGAGTCGGAGGCCTCGGAGCTCTGGCGGGTGCCGATCAATTTCCGGGTGCGGCTGAACGGCGAGTTGCAGAGCATGCGGCTGCTCCTGTCCTCGGCCGAGCAACGCCTGGAGCTGCCGGGCCGACCCGACTGGGTTGTGGTAAACGAGGGCGGCCACGGGTTCTACCGGGTGGGCTACGCCCCGCAGTTGCTCGGGAGGCTGACCGACGCGCCCTTCGACGTCTTGACGCCCGTTGAACGATTCAACCTGATCAATGATGCATGGGCATTGACGCTCGCCGGGCGTACCCCGGCCGCCGAGTACCTGGATCTCACGGCACGGTTCAGGGAGGAGGGCGACCGGAACGTCTGGACGGCGCTCCTCGCATCGTTCGCCTACCTGAACCGGATCATCGAGCCGGGTGATCGTTCGCGGATGGAGGCCCTGGTGCGCGACCGGATGGGCGCGGCGGCGGCGCGGCTCGGCTTTGCCCCCGCGCCGGGCGAGGATGAGCTCGTCCGCCAGCTCCGTGGGGAATTCCTGCGAACGATCGGGACGCTGGGGAACGACGCGGTGGTCCAAGCGCGGGCGCGCGTCCTTTACGCTGCATATCGCCAGGATGCGTCTTCGGTGGACCCGGACGTGCTGGCCGCCCTGATTGCCGTCCTGGCCCACGGGGGCGGCGAGGCGGAGTACGCCGAGTTCCTGGGAAAGTTCAAGACGGCGCAGACGCCCCAGGAGGAACAGCGGTATCTCTCCTCCCTTGCCGGCTTCCGGGATGCGGGGCTCCTTCGGCAGACGCTCCAGCTTGCCGTGAACGGCGAGGTGCGCACCCAGGATGCGCCCTACCTCGTGCGCAGCCTCCTGATGAACGTTCATGCCCGGGATCTCGCCTGGCAGTTCGTCAAGGACAACTGGGAGACTATGGAGCGCCAGTATCCTCTGGGCGGCCTCCGGCGGATGTGCGAGGGGATCACGGCCCTCGCGACGCCGGCGCTGGAGGAGGATGTGCGGGAGTTCTTCGCCTCCAGGAACATCTCGCTGGGGGGCAAGACGCAGGAGCAGCATCTGGAGCAGCTCAGGATCGCCGTGGCATTTGGCGAGCGCGAGGCGAGGAGCCTTGCGACCTACCTGGCCCGTTTTGGAGAAACCTCCTGAGGAGCGGCTGCTCCCACGCATTCAGTGAGCCGGGGGCTGTCAGGGAAAGGGCAAGGCCCGGAGGGGCACGCCGGGCCGTCAGCGACTGATCAGCGGTGACTGCGTGGGGTCGGCCGGCGACGGCTTCTCCCCGGCCTAGGGCGCCTTCTGAATGACGCCGCAGGCGATGCGCGCACCGGAGTTGCCGGCGGGATCGGTCTTGTAGTCGTCGGGGCCCGCGTGGATCACGACCGCGGTCCCATCGGCGTCGAAGAGGGAGCCAGCGCCGGAGCCGAGCGTCACTCCTTGTGCCAGATAGTTGAGCTGCCCCGTCCCGTCCGCCCCGACGGTGAGGTTCGGTAGATCACCCGCGTGGGGGCCATCCGGATTCGCCAGGCCGTGCTTCTTCCCTGCGGGATTGAAGTGCCCACCGGCGCTGGTGAAGTCCGGCGGCTCGCACTTTCCTACCGCGTGAAGGTGAATCCCGTGCTGACCTGGGGGGATCCCCCGGACATCTGCGAAGAAGCGGACGCCACCTTCATCCTCCCATAGCGCGGCAACTCCAACCGGATCCCCCTGGGCGTTTTTCAGTTGCGCCGTGGCGTCGGGGCGGGAGTACGGCATGGTCGCGCACCCACCGATCAGCAGTCCCAGGACTAATATCCCCAGTCGCTTCATGGTTATCCCTCCTCATGGGTTGGTAAGTTGCGGGAGTATAGAGTAGTGATCGAGGAGAGTCAACGCGACCCGGGCTGCCCAATCAGCCGTGGGCATGGTTGGCTGGAAGAGGGTCGTTGTGGCAGGAACCGCCTTCGTTGACGGTCCCGCCGGGTCGTGCTAGCCTACGCCGACCTCCGTATCTGGAGCTTCGAGGAGGGAGATCGGGTCACCCCCGCGGTGCAGGAGATCGCGCAGCGGACCACGATTTCCGGGGCGACGGGATAGCACGGCGGGGAAATCTCGACGCCTCCGTGGCAGGCCGGTGAGGAGACGCACCGGATGTTGACGCTTCTCCAGCAGGTGGGGGCGCACCTGGGGATGGGGATCAAAGGGGAAAGACCAAACCTGCCATGACGGACGTCGAACACTTTTCCCCCGAGACGCTGGATGAGGCGGCCGCGTTGCTCCTGGCGGCGGGCGGCCAGGCCCGTCCGCTGGCCGACGGCACCGACCTCATCGCCGAGGTGACCGAGGGCCAGCGCACGCTATGCCTGGTCCTCGACTTGAAACGGATCCCCGAACTCAACCGCATCGACTACGACGAGCGGAGCGGACTCCGGATCGGCGCGGCCGTCCCGTTCGAGACTCTCCTGGAATTCCCGCCTGTCCGCCACCTTTACCCGATGCTGGCCGAGGGCTCCGTCCCAATGCGCCCGGGCGAACTCATGGACAGCGCCACCCTCGGGGGGAACTTGAGCCACGCGGTCTCCGCTGCAGAGATGGCGCCTCCGCTCATCTGCCTGCGGACCTCCACTGCCATCTTCGGCCCGTATGGCTGGTCGGAGCTGGGGGTGGAGGCATTGCTCGCGGGCGCGGGGAGGATCGCCCTGCAACCGGGGGAGTTCGTGGTGGATCTGCACTTCCCTGCTCCGCCGCCGCGATCCAATGGCGCCTACCTCCGCGCGGTCTCCCGGGAACGGCCGGACACCGTTGCCGGGGTCGGGGCATTCCTGGTCCTGGAGCAGGACCTCTCCACCTGTTGCGGGGCACGGCTCACCCTTTGCGGTGTGGGCCCGGCTCCGATACGGGCGCTCGAGGCGGAGCGGTTCCTGGCAGGCAAAGTTCTGGAAGACAACGTCCTGCAGGAGGCGGCGGACCTGACAGCCCGGTGCTCCCTGCCCGTTGCTGGCTGGGCGGGAGAGCGTTTCGATCTGGTGAGAGGGCTGACTCGCCGGGCGATCGCCGAGGCGTTGGGGCGGGTTCGCACAGGCGCGCAGCCCTGACGGGCTCCGTCCTTTCAAACGAAACCGCAGACCGAGACTGACCTTATCCACAGATTACGCAGCGTTCGCAGACTTCGATCCGGAAGGCGTTCCAAAAATAATCCTGTGTGAATCTGCGTAATCTGCGGATGATGTGAGCCTTTCTTGGAGTTCGATGGAGATCGAGGGGAAGGTTGCCCTGGTGACGGGCGGGGCCAAACGCGTCGGGCGAAGTATCGCCCTGGCGCTGGCCGAGCGGGGCGCCGAGGTGGTTCTTCACTACCGCGGCTCGGAACGCGAGGTGCAGGAGGTCCTGGCCCGGATCAAGAGAGCGGGAGGAAAGCCCGTGGCGGTGCAGGGCGACGTGTCGGTCGCCGCGGATGTGGACCGGATCGTCGAGAGGGCCATGCAGGCCTTCGGCCGGATCGAGATCCTGGTCAACAACGCCGCCATCTTCTACCGGACGCCCTTCGAAGAATTGACCGAAGAGGACTGGGACCGGTTTCTGGACGTGAACCTGAAGGGGCCGTTCCTGCTGTGCCGCAAAGTCGGAGCGATCATGCTCCGGCAGCGCCAGGGGAAGATGGTCAATCTGGCGGACATCGCCGGGCAAAAGGTCTGGGTCGAGTACATTCCCTACTCGGTTTCCAAGGCAGGAGTGATCGCCCTCACCATCGGCTTGGCCAAGGCGCTGGCTCCCCATGTTCAGGTGAATGCGATTGCCCCGGGCACGGTCCTCCTGCCTGAGGGGACCATCCCGGAGGAGGAGGAGCGGGCCGTCCGCCGCGTTCCTCTGCACCGGCTTGGTTCCCCCGAGGATATTGCCCGGGCGGTCGTGTACCTCGTCGAGAACGACTTCATCACCGGGGAGGTCCTGAGGGTGGACGGGGGCCAACACCTCCTCTAGCCAACTGAAAACGGACAACCGACAACTCTCAGCCGGGAATCGGGAACTCTCCCGACCAACCCGTCGGAAGGTTGGCGTTCCGGCTACCCAGCATAGGCGCTGGGTGTTCTGGGGGTTCGCTTTCAGGAGGTCTCATGTCTAGTGACGTCATTGATCGCAAGGGAGTCCTCAGCCTGCTCTCGGATCTGGTCCGGATCCCCAGCGTGCACCCCCGGATGGCAGGCGGAAAGGGCGAGGCGGAAATCGCGCGGTATCTCACCGACCGCCTTCGGGATCTGGGCCTCGCGCCTACGGTGATCGAGGTGCAGCCGGGACGGCCCAACGTCCTGGTCAGCGTGCCTGGGAAAACAGAAGGCATGCACCTCCTGTTCGAGGCCCACACGGACACGGTCCCCCCATCCACGGGGCAGATGGATCCATTCACCCCGCGCATCGAGGGGGATCGGCTCTACGGCCGCGGGAGTTGCGACACCAAGGCGTCCGCTGCGGCGGCCTTCACCGCCCTCGCGAGCATCCTCCCGGTGCGGGAGCGGCGCGCAACGATCACGGTGGCGTTCACCATGGGTGAAGAGCTGGGCCACGAGGGGGCAGCGCACCTTGCCGCGTCGGGGTTCCGAGCCGACGCGGCTGTCATCGGGGAGCCGACGGGCCTGGACGTGGTCGCTGCGCACAAGGGCGTGGCCCGCTGGAAGATGGTGGCAGGGGGAAGGTCCGCCCACAGCTCGAACCCCGAGAAGGGCTGCAACGCCATCGTCAAGATGGCTATGCTGATCCGCGCGGTGGAGGACCGGCTGATCCCGCAGCTCCGCCGGCGGACGCACCCGCTCCTGGGGGCGCCCACGCTCTGCATCGCGCGGATCGAGGGAGGGCTGCAGGTCAACATCGTGCCTGACCGCTGCACGATCGAGCTGGATCGCCGGCTCCTGCCCGGCGAAACCTGGACCACCGTTCGGGATGAGATGGAAGCGTTACTGGCTACCCTGCATGCCGAGGATGCGGATTTTGACGTGACCATCGAGTCGCCCTCCCAGACCTTCGGGGCCATGGAGACCGCCCAGGACGCGCCCATTGTCAGATTGACCCACGAGGCGGTCCGGCGCGTCGATGGCCAGCACCCGATCCGCGGCGTCGCCTACGGAACCGATGCGGCAGCGCTGTCAACCGCAGGGATTCCGTGCGTGGTCCTGGGCCCGGGGGACATCGCGCAGGCGCACACCGCCACGGAGTACGTGGAGATCCAGCAGGTGGTGAAGGCGGCCGCCGTCTACCGCGAGATGATGCTCACCGCCTGAGCTCTCACCGCTATTTGCTTGACAGGCCGCCCGCCTGCAATGGTAGCATGAGACATCTTTGAACGGCTGGCCGAGGGCTGGCGAAAGGGGTATCCATGTTCGGACTGGGAATGCCGGAGCTCTTGGTGATCCTGGTGATCGCCCTGCTGGTCTTCGGCGCGGGAAAGCTGCCGGAGATCGGGAGTTCCCTGGGCAAGGCGATCAAGGGATTCAAAGAGGCGTCGGACAAGCGGGAGCCGGAGCCGCTAGAGCCGAAGGGGGAAGTCAAGGGAGACGTGAAGGCTCCTGCCGGGAAAACGTGTCCATCGTGCGGCCGCACGGCTCAGGCCGACGCCGTGTTCTGTCCCGGGTGCGGCAAGAAGCTTCCCGACTCGGCATGACCCGTTCCTCCAGAAGAAAAAAAGGCCCCCGGGGAACCCCCCGGGGGCCTTTTGGTTGTGGCGATGCTGTGTTAGGCCGCCCTGGTGACGTTCGCCGCCTGCAAGCCCTTGGGGCCCTGCACCACGTCGAACTCCACGGCCTGCCCCTCGTTCAGGGTCTTGAAGCCGTTGGCCTGAATGGCGGAATAGTGCACAAACACATCCTCACCGTCAGGACGCTCGATGAAGCCGAAGCCCTTCGCATCGTTGAACCATTTCACGGTTCCTTTGCTTCTCAACTTACAACACCTCCTTTCCTGCTTTCGCTACTCCGCCCCGCATCGGGGCGGTTGGCCCTTGAAACACAAAAACCGTAGGAGCGGCCTCTGCTCCTACGGTTCTGCTCCAAAGCAACCAACGGAACGTTGACCTGCAACGGGGGGAAGGATAGCGGGCACCGCATCCGGTGTCAAGGATTATTTCGGGTTCGTTCTCCTCTCATGGCAGGCTCGATCCTCGCGGCTGCGCGATGGCGTCCACGCGGACGCCCTCCACGGCGACCTCGGGGGCGTGGATCACCTCGTCGGCGGCCCACACCGTGGTCTCGCGCCGGTCGGCCGTGATCCCGAGGATCGCGCGCAGGACGCGCTGGATGTTGTCGTTGATCCGGATGGCGTTGGCCTGGATGGGAGCCGCCAGCCGGCCGTCTTTGACGAGGAAAGAGTCGCCCACCACCGTGCAGGTGAAATCCCCTGCCCGCAGGCCGTTGATCGGGTAGGTGTACCAGATGCGGCCGATGTAGAGACCCTCCCCCACCTGCGCCAGCAGCTCTTCGCGCGAGGCCGGCTGACTGCTCTCCAGGATGATGTTGGTCGGCGAGATGCCGGGCGGCCCCTCGAAGCGTCGGCCGCCTCCCTCGCCGAAGCGAAATCCGTTGCGGGGCACCAGGGCCTTCGGAACCGCTCGGGGATCGCGGCCCAGCTTGGCGGCGGCCTGCGGGTCCTTCAGGATCCTCTGCTGCTCGTAGAAGCTGGCGAGCAGGCCGACGAGCCTCCCCCGCTGGATCAGCCGGGTCTTCCCCGTGGGGAGCCCCTCGCAGGTGATCCCCTTGCTGGCCGTCGCGCCTCGGAGTGACCCGTGATCATAGAGAGTGAGGAGCGGGCTCGCGACCCGTTTCCCCAATCGTCCCTGAAAGACCGAGCTCTCCGCGTAAAAGCTGCCCAGGGAGAGGCAAGGAAGCACCAGGTTGTTGAGGAGGTCGGCGACCGGTTGCCGGCCGAAGACCACCCGGTAGTGACCGCTCGGGACGCGCTCGCCCCCGATGGCCCGGATGGCATTGTCGGCGGCCTCGGCGCCGGCTTCGCCCCCGAAGTCGGCCAGGCGAGTCCCCGCGCTCCAGCCGCTCCCCTTGGCGTCCGCCGCCTCGACCATGGCGGTGAGGCTGCTCAGGATGAGCGTGGATTCGTCGGTCTGAACCTCGGGCAGGTGGGTGGAGGCGGTGGCAATCCTTTCCTGCAAGATGGTCACGTCGCCGCTCAGGATGAGGCCCAGGCGGGGGATGGCTTCACTCGATCCGGCCAGGCGCGCGAGTTCCGGCGAGCGCGAAAAGACCTCCAGGCCGCGCGTGATGATCTTCCATCCTGCCTCCACGAGTTCATCGTCCGAAAGCCGGAGCAGGGCGGGGTCGTGGTATCGCCGGAGGCGGCGATGCTCGCCGGTCCCGCGGGGGAGCGAGACGAATTCCGGATCCACCACGGCCGCCTGCCGCGCCTTGGCCAGCGCCCGCCGGATCCCCTCCGGGGTGAGATCATTGGGCTCGCTGCCGAACCCGATGCGCGGGCCTTCAGGGCTGCGGAAGACCGCCTGGATCCCGAGACCGATGGACTCGAGCGACTTGGGTTCCTCGACGCCGTTGCACGGGATGTGGGAGGTGAAATGCACCCGGGCCACCAGGGACGTGTTGGCCGCAACGAAGACCTCGCCCTCCACCAGATCGTCCTGACCCCGGAGGATCTCCAGGGTGTCCGCAGCGGTCTCAGCCAGTTTCCGCGTGGGGATCATGCGGACGCTCCCGTGAGGATGGCGCGACTGCGCAGCGTGGGACCACCGTTGCCGACGCGCTTCGTCTGCATGGGCTGTCCCTTGCCGCAATTGGGGATGGGAGTCAGACGGAAATCGTTGCCCACAGCATCCACCTGCATCAGGAACGCCTGGCTGTCCGCCATGATCCCGCCGTCGCGGAACATCTGGCCGAGCTCCCCCTGTCTGATCTCGTAGACCTTCATCGCCGAGATCCGGAAATTCTCCCGAGACTCCGCGATGGAGGGCGTGCGGTGGCCGACCAGGTAGTAACCGTGGTCGACCTCCTGGATGATGTCGCGAGGGTCGCGATCCCCCCCGGCGAAGACGGTGTTGGACATCCGGATCAGGGGGACCAGCGAGGGATCCGTGGCCATCCAATGGCCGTTGGGCTCGCCGCCGAAGATGGCGGCGGTCTGCCGGCTGTTCATGAATCCCTGGAAGATGCCCCGGTCGATGTGCACCACCCGCCGGGCCGGCACGCCCTCGTCATCGTATCGGTAGTGGCCAAAGCCAGGGAGCGCCGGATCGGAGAAGGCGGTGACCAGGGAAGAGGCAATCTGCTTACCGATCTGAGTCTCATCCAGCGATCGGAGCAACCACGATCGTCCTGCATACCCCGTCTCCATCTTCAGGGCGCGGTCCAGCTCGGTCGGGTGGCCGATGATCTCGTGAGCGAGGAGGGCCGTGAAGTGAGGATCCAGCACCACGGTGACCTCACCGTCGGTTGTGGGGGCCGGCTTGGCCCGGGTGAGCTTCACGGCGTCATCGGCGAGAGCCGTGGCGAAGGCGCGAAAGTCCGGGAAGGACAGCATGGGTCTCCCCGGCGGATCCTGCACGCCGCGGGTCAGGACCTCCCACCCGCGCTGGTGCCCCATAGAATCGAACAGCTCCTGGGTCACCGAGTCCTCCTGGGCCACGACGTAGCAGGTCCCCTGGGTCAGGGCGAAGGCCTGATCGATCACCGCGCCTTCGGTATTGACGAATAGCTCGCGGCTGATCTGCGTGACGGCGCCGACCGAGGTGTAGGTGATTGACGCGATGACCTGGAGGGCGCTGCCGGCGTCGCGGGTGAGGGCAACGATTTCTGCGAGGGGGACCGAGCGAGGATCCACCTCGTATACGGCCGGCAGCGTGTCCTGGTGTGCAGGTACAGGGCCGAGGCGGGTGTCCCAGAGGGCGCCAGCCAGGCCGGGGAACGCTGTTCGGGCGGCGGTTTTCCCCCGGGCATTGGCGACGGCGCGGGCGTGGGCGTGGCCTAGGCCGTTCCGGATTATGCGGCCGAGCCGGTCGCGATCGGCCGCGCCAAGGCCCTGCCCGTAGTAGCCCGGTGCTGACATATCGTCCCCGGCGAGGACCCGGATGCCGAAGGCCAAGGCATCGTCCCTGCCGCTTTGTTTGCAGTGCCCGTTCTCGGCCCAGGCGAATTGCGACTCGACGACCTCCAGGCGCAGGTCGGCGTACTTGCATCCAAGCCGGCGGGCCTGGCGCCTGAAGTGGTCGGCGACCTCCGCCTTCAGTTCGCCGATGAGTTCGATCGTGGCTGCCGAAGCGGTCATGCACGCGCCCCTTTGGAGAGGTCACACCCAATTCTCGCCGGGGAGACTCCCCCGAACGCGATGGAAATTATACCCAGCCATGGTGCGATGCGCCACCCGAAAGGTCATCAGCCGTTCCTCCTATGCCTATTCCCGTGAGCGCTGGACTGCGGTGCCCGTTCCCTGCGCGGAGCTTCGCCTCTGCTTGACGGGCCAGCAGATGTTTGGTAGCGTGGGTTAGGTTCCATGCGGTCTTGGGTCGCATTCGGCGAGGCGAGGCACGGGTCAGGCCAATACGATCCGCGGCCAGGCGGGGACGTCGCCTGGGGGCTTTCGATCATCTGGCTCTGCGCCTTCACCGCCGAAGCGGCGATCCTCATTCACCAGGTCCCCCGCTTTTTGATCCGCGGTGGGTAGTCTTGCGCGCGTGCGGGTATGGCTGAGGCCGTCTCTCCGGACGAAGAGCTTCGCCACGGGATCGCCTTGTGGGAGGCGGGCCGGTACGTCGAGGCCCACGAGGAATTCGAGCAACTGTGGCTTACGGAAGTGGGCCGACGCCGACACTTCCTGCGCAGCCTCATCCACGCGGCCATGGGCTTCCATTACGTCACGGTGGGTGATACGGTGTCGGCCTGGTCGAAGCTTGGCTCGGCTGGTAGTCTCCTGGAAGGGTTCGCTGGCGATTTCCTCGGCCTGGATGTAGACGGGCTTCGCGCCGGGATCGCGGCTACTCGAAACGTCCTGGAGGCGGCCCGCGACGCTACACCCGTCGACCCACGCCGCGTCCCCATCCCGCGGCTCACCCCGGCACCCGACGGCACGGCCGAACGTGGGAGGACATCATGAGCGGGTACTCGGATCGCGCGCGCGCGCGAGAGAAGGTCCAGCGGCTCGGCGCCCTCATCGAGACCGGGGACGTCCTCCTCTACGATGCGGCGGCGGTGCTGCGAGACGCTCGACCCTAGGACGGCCCGCCGGCGCCGGCCGAGCCCGGGAAAGATGTTCTGCCCCTCACGCTAGCGGGGAGGAGGCGCATGGCCATCAGTCTGTTGGCCAAAGAGCTGGAGGCACTGCGGAAGGTCAGCACGCCGGCCGTCTGCAACGCCATCGAGACCTTCAACGTCCGGCCGCGGAACGAGGGGTTCATGACCTCGGACATCCGCTGCATCTTCCCGGAGCTGGGCGTCATGGTCGGCTACGCGGCGACGGCCCGGATCATGGCGGACGAGCCGCCCGTCGAGGGGCATCAGGTCTCCCGCCCGGATTGGTGGGACTACCTGCAGGAGATCCCGAAGCCCCGCGTGGTGGTCATTCAGGATCTGGACCGCGTGGTCAAGGGCGCGTACTGGGGCGAGCAGAACGCCAACATCCACAAGGCGCTGGGATGCGTGGGAGTGATCACCGACGGCGGCGTGCGGGACCTGGATGAGATGCAGGCCCTCGGCTTTCACGCGTTCGCGGCCCACGTCCTGGTGTCCCAGGCCTACGTCCACCTGGTGGACTTCGGCATCCCGGTGCGGGTGGGCGGCCTGACGGTCAGCCCGGGGGACCTGCTCCACGGAGACAAGCACGGAGCCGTCGTCGTCCCGCCGTCGATCGCGGCGGAGGTGGCGTCGGCCGTGGCGCGGGTGGAGCGGCAGGAGCGGCAGACCACCGAGCTATGTCAGTCGCCCGACTTCAGCCTCGAGGCGCTGAAGGAGCACTGGAAGAAGATTCGTGGGGTATACTAACCCCCGGTCTGAAGGGCGGGCGGGCAGCAACGGCTGGTCCATTGGCCCCTGCCTGGAACTGCGGAAGCCCACAAGGAGTTTTCAACGATGCACCAGATCATCATCCTGGGATCGGGGCCGGCGGGACTGACGGCCGCCCTGTACGCGGCCCGAGCTCATCTCAAACCGCTGGTGGTGGACGGGCACGAGGCCGGTGGACAGCTCACCCTGACCACGATGGTCGAGAACTTCCCAGGCTTCCCCGACGGGCTCATGGGCCCGGACCTGATCGCTTCCATGCGGAAGCAGGCGGAGCGCTTCGGCGCCAGCTTTCGAGGCGGGAGCGCCGCGGCCGCGGAGCTGTCCCGGCGGCCGTTCCGAATCACGATTGACGGGGCCGAGGAGGAGTGCCAGGCGCTCATCATCGCCACGGGCGCATCGGCCAAGCTCCTGGGCCTGGAGTCGGAGCGGAAGCTGATGGGCCATGGGGTCTCCACCTGCGCCACGTGTGACGGCTTTTTCTTCCAGGACCAGGAGATCATCGTCGTCGGCGGCGGCGACTCGGCCATGGAAGAGGCGATCTTCCTGACCAAGTTCGCCCAGCGCGTAACCGTGGTGCACCGCCGGGACACACTGCGGGCCTCCAAGATCATGCAGGAGAAGGCCTCCAAGAACCCCAAGATCGACTTCACCTGGGACTCGATCCCGGACGAGATCCTGGACGTGAACCAGGGGAAGGTGACGGGCGTCCGCATCAGGAACCTCAGGACCTCGGCCGTCACGGAGCGGCCGGTGGATGGGATCTTCATTGCGATCGGCCACACACCCAACACACAGATCTTCCGCGACTTCATGGAGATGGACGAGCTCGGCTACATCACGACGCACGACGGGACCAAGACCAGCGTACCCGGCGTGTTCGCGGCCGGCGATGTGCAGGATCGGATGTACCGCCAGGCGATCACCGCGGCCGGGTCCGGCTGCATGGCTGCTATGGACGCGGAGCGGTTCCTGGAACACGCTGGACACTGAGGCCGATCCGGATCCTATGCAGTGCCAGGGCGTCGCGAACGTCGGGAATACCGGAGAAAGCGAGCCGGCAGAATACCGGACGTTCACGGAAGCATCCCGGTGGCGCGCTTTGGGTTGAACCGATCGGGAGTGAAAGAGCTCGCTCGGGTCCGCCAGTCCCCGACGGGTATTCGCGGCAGTCCCGCGGGTGACGAACTCCTTCGGAAAGGCGGATGGCGGCCGGGGCTTTCTTTCGGGTGGAGTGCGTGACGTGGCCGACAAGGGACCCGCGAAAAAGAAGATCCTGATCATTGACGACGAGGAGGATCTGTGCGTCCTGGCGGCGCACGCCCTCACGCTGGATCGGTCCGACCTCGAGGTCATCAACGCCAAGGATGGCCCGTCGGGCATCCAGCGAGCCAAAACGTACCAACCGTCGGTGATCATCCTCGACGTCATGATGCCGAAGATGGATGGATACGAGGTGTGCCGGCTGCTGAAGGCGGATCCGAAGACGCGGGGCATTCCCGTGATCATGCTCACCGCCAGCAGCGATCCCCACCTCAACCAGAAGGCCTTCGAGGCGGGAGCCGCGGCCTGCCTTACGAAACCCTACCGGAAGGCAACGCTGACGAACTGCGTGGACATGGCTCTGGCCAGCGTCGAGCGCGCCCGCGGGCACTCCGGCTGAGCCACCCGTTCTCCCTGCTTCCGGTGGGGTTCCGAATCGCTCGCACCACACACCGCACTGCGCATGGACGCCCAGGTCGGCTTGGTTCGCGCTTTGGTCCCGGTGACCCTGGCGCTCCACGTCCGCGTTCCCAGCCATCACGCCTCGGTCCCTGCCCTGGGTGAGGAGCGCATGGGCTCCGCCACCCTGGTGGACCCGGAGGGGATCCTCCTCACGGTGAACTACGTGGTCATTGGTGCCGGAGAGATCGTGGCCACATTCCCCGACGGAGGTCGATTCCCAGCGGAGATTGTGGCGCAGGATTTCGAGAGCGGGATCGCCGTGCTCTCCATCCCGGCGCGCGACCGGCCGGTGGCGAGCCTGGGAGATTCGCGACGCCTGGCCGTGGGGCAGGACGTGTTCGTCCTGGCCAGCACTGAGCCCACGACCCGTCGCGTGGGCACCGGCGTCGTCACGGAGCTGGGACCCTTCGATGCCTACTGGGAGTACATGCTGGACTCGGCCATCCAGACCTCAGCCTTCAATCCCGGCCTGGGCGGCGGGCCCCTGTTCGATGCCCGCGGACGAATGGTGGGCGTCATGTCGCTCAATCTGGGCATGGTGGGTCGCTTCAGCCTGGCGATCCCGGTTCACCTGTTCAGCGAGTATCGGGAGGCCTTGCTTCGTTTCGGACACGTGGCGGGACGCATGCGGCGAGCCTGGGTCGGCTTCTACCCCCAGGCGACGGAGTCGGGGATCCAGGTCGCAGGGGTGGTCCCGGAGGCGCCGGCCTCCCGCGCGGGGATCCGCGAGGGGGATGTGATCCTGGCGGTCAACCTCCGCGAGGTGGCGACGCGGCAGGAGCTGTACCAGGAGATGTGGAAGCATGAGGCGGGGGAGCCGTTGCGCTTCACCATCCTCCGCGAGGGCCGGCGCACCACCGTCGAGGTCATGACAGTCGATCGGGCCGAGTTCTACCGATAGATCGGGCCGCCGGCCCGGTCGGCACGCGTCGAACTCGGGTCGACACGCGCAGGGGCGGAGGGCTGACATGCCATCTGAGATCTCAGGGGAGAAGCTGCGGGGAGTCCTCGAGATCGTCCGGCTGGCCAACGCCGAGACGGACCTCGGCGCCTTGATCTCCCTGGTCACGGAACAGGTGTGTTCCCTGCTGGAAGCGGATCGGGGATCACTGTACCTGCTGGATAAAGAGCGGGGACACGTCCACTCCACGATGGCCCTGGGCCTTGCGGACAAGGCGATCCGGCTGAAGCTCCATCAGGGCATCGCCGGGCTGGTGGCAGCCACGGGCCAATCGATCGTGGTGCACGACGCCTACACCGACGCCCGCTTCTACCGTGCCGTCGATGAGGCGACCGGCTACCGAACGCGGCAGATCCTCTGCGTCCCCATCAAGACGAGGCGGGGCGACGTCCTGGGCGTCCTGGAGTTGCTGAACAAGCGCACCGGACATTTCACGCCAGAGGACGAGGAGGTGCTCCTCCTGCTGGCGACCCAGCTGGGCGTTGCTTTGGCCAACGCCCAGCTGTACGAAGGGCTCCGCACCAACCTGGACCGGGTCTCCCGGCTGATGAAGGTCGGAGCCGCCATCAGCTCGGAACTGGACCTGGACGCCCTCCTCCGGACGATCTCGCAGACGACGTCCCACCTGCTCCAGGCCGAGCGGAGCACCGTGTTCCTGGTGGATCACGGGCGGAATGAACTGTGGTCGCGGGTGGCCGAGGGGTTGGATCGGCAGGAGATCCGCATCCCCCTCGGCGCGGGCATCGCGGGGATGGTGGCCTCCACGGGGGTTGCGATCCGGATCAGCGATGCGTACACCGATCCACGCTTCAACCCCGATGTGGACAAGCGCACCGGCTACCGTACCCGCAACATCCTGTGCACGCCGATGCGGAACGCGCGAGGGAGGGTGATCGGTGTCTTCCAAGTCCTGAACAAGCGCGGCGGGGATTTCTCCGCACTGGACGAGCAGCTCCTGGCGAGCCTGTCCTCGCAGGCGGCCGTGGCTGTCGAGAACGCCCAGCTCTACGACGAGGTCCAGCGGGCCTACACACAGCTCCAGGCTTTGGACAAGATGAAGTCGGACTTTCTCAACACCATCTCCCACGAGCTGCGGACTCCCCTGGCGCCTATTCTCGGCTACTGCGACATCCTCCTGTCCGGCGGATTGGGGTCTCTGCCTGAGAGCTGCGTCCGGGGGGTGGAGGCCATCGCGACGAGCGGCAAGCGGCTCCTGTCACTCATCGAGAGCCTGTTGGTCTTCGTCCGCCTGGACCAGGGGGAGATGGCGCTGAATCGGGAACCCCTGGACATCGTCCCCTTGATCAGCGAGGTGCTGGGGTCGTTCCAGGTCAAGGGCGTCGAGCGGAAGCTGTCCCTGGTCACCGAGGCGGCGGGTGACCTTCCGCCGGTCATCGCCGATCGCCAGGAGTTGACGATGGCCCTGACCCACCTGGTGGATAACGCGACGAAGTTCACACCGGCCGGCGGGCGGGTGATGGTGAAGGCGCGGCCGGTGACAGGCGAGGACGGAAGCGTGATCGTCGAGGTTGCCATCCAGGACAATGGGATCGGTATCCCGGCGGAGTTTCACGCCAAGATCTTCGAGCGGTTCTACCAGGTGGACAACTCGTCCACCCGGCATTTTGGGGGCATGGGAATCGGGTTGGCCGTGGTCAGGCAAATCATCGAAGCGCACGGTAGCCACGTGGCGGTGGAGAGCGAGCCCGGGAAGGGCTCGACCTTCCGTTTCAATCTGCCGGTCGCCGCTTGACGACGCAGTGTCTCTGTATTCACGAGCGTTCACGGGCTCCCCTATTTCCGGTTTCGGCGGATTCCGCTGTCCTCGGACAACCGAACCGCCGAACGGTCGGGGCCCAAGGCACCGCGATGGATCCCCACCGCCGTGGCGTGGGTGCCCCCAACACTCCCCGACGGCAATAGTACCTTGCGAATCTCCCAGCCCGAACAGGGGGGGGTAACTACCGCATGAACGCCGATCAGATGCTGGTCCGGGCTGACATCGTCAGGACATTCTGCCAGGAAGTCTTCGAGAGGGCGGGCTTGTCCGCGGAGGATGCCTTTCTCGTCGCCGATGCTCTGATTGACGCCGACCTGCGCGGCGTGTCCACACACGGCCTGGTCCGATTCCCGATCTATGTCACCCGCCTGCGGAAGGGGCTGGTGAACGCGAAGCCCCGGATGCAGATGGTGCGCGCCAAGGGGGCGACCATCGTCCTGGACGGGGATAACGGGTTCGGCCAGGTGATCGGAGCGGAGGGGATGCGCTATGCGGTAGGCCTGGCCCGGGAGTACGGCGTGGGGCTGTGCGCCATCCGGCATGGGACGCATCTCGGCGCCCTGGCGTACATCGCGGCCATGGCGGTGCCGCACCAGATGATCGGAATCACGCTGACCATCACGAACTCGGTGATCGCGCCCTGGGGAGGCGTGATCCCCAAGCTGGGAAACAACCCGCTGGCCGTGGCCGTTCCGGCGGGAAACCGTCCTCCGATCATTTTCGACATGGCGTGCAGCCAGGTGGCGCGCGGCAACCTGATCCTGGCCTCGAAAATGAAGAAGACGATCCCGCCCAGCTGGGCGCTGGACGCGCGGGGCCGCCCGACGGAGGATCCCGATGCGGGCCTCAGGGGATCCCTCATGCCGGTGGGCGGGCACAAGGGTTCCGGATTGGCCCTGATCGTGGGCATCCTGGGCGGGCTGCTGGCGGGCAGCCCCTTCGGTGCGGGATTGGGGGACATCTACGACTTGACGCGGCCGCAGCGCCTCGGCCACTTGGTGATGGCCGTGAACATCGCGGATTGCTGTCCCCTCCCGGAATTCCTCCGGGCCATGGAGGGGATGATCGACGACCTGAAGAGCACGCCCCGGGCCGAGGGTGTGGAAGAGATCTGGATGCCCGGCGAGATGGAGATGCGGCGGCGGGAAAAGCGCCTGCGGGACGGATTCCCGGTGAGCCCGGTGGTGCTGGACGAGGTACGCGCCGTGGGCGCGGAATTCGGCGTACGCTGGCCGGGGTGAGGGCTGCGCATGGCCGCCCGACCGATGCCGCTGCGTGTCCGCATCCGCCCAATGACCGCCCGCGACCTGAAGCACGTCGTCGCCATGGAGGCCGCCTGCTTCGGTGGAGAGGCCTGGCCCCGCCAAGCCTTCAGAGAGCTGCTCCGGGCGTTCCGCCAGGCACGACCGACCCGCGGCGGTCTGTGGGTCGCCGAGGATTCCGGCAGCGGAGCGGTGCTGGGCTACGCCGGGATCGAGGTGAGCGCCCTGTGGGGCGAGGCGGACGTCATCAACATCGCCGTGGCGGGGGAGCATCGCCGGCGGGGCGTGGGCCGGATGTTGATGGCGTGGATCATCCGCCGTTGTCGACGGAGCGGGATCGAGCTCTTGTGGCTGCGCGTGCGGGCGTCGAACCGATCCGCTCGGCGATTCTATCGCGCCATGGGCTTTGCGGAGCGCGGCAACCTCGCTCGTTACTACCGCGACCCTGACGAGGCTGCGATCCTGATGGCGATGGATCTCCTGAACGCAAGGTGAGTGCGATGGGCCTCCTGGGCGTCTTCAGCCAGGAGAAGGCTCTGGTTGGGATGGTCCCCCTGCTGCCCCTCCCGGGAAGCCCCCGGTACGGGGGAGCCTCCAGGGCGTCCGGGATCGAGCGGTTGCGGATGCTCGGGCGATCGCGAGGGGCGGGATGGATGGGTGCCTGGTGGAAAATGGCGGCGACGTACCTTTTGCCGCCGGTCCGGTCGGTCCTGAGACCGCGGCGTAGCCCGGATGGTCCACGTCATCGCGCGCAACACGATTGTTCATCCCGGCGGCGCATAATGACGCTGGCACAAGTGGGTTGAGAGTCGGCACTCTACGGCCAGCACTTCGCCTGCATGGGTCAATCGAGATCTGGTGCGGGAAGAGGAAAGCCTCCGCACTCACCCGACCCAGCCTGGCCGGTGTGTCAGGACCTTGCGTCCCATGCGGGAACAATCGTAAGATCGTCCGTCGTGTCTGCATCCGGTCGGTCTTTGGTCTTGACACCGGAACCGCGTTTGGTAGGCTCCGACGTGGATGCGGCTGCGAGCCCATCGTGATCGCTCAGGAGTGGGATCTCATCTCCATCTTTGTTTTTAGACAAGCCCTGGCCGGAAATGTGCCCGCAGACGACAATGGGTCGGACGGGTTCCATCCGTATGCGCACCAGCTTCCTGGAAAAAAGGGGAAACGAGCATGGCCAGCTTCATGTTTCGAGGAAGGAATTTCCTCGCCCGGCCACAGTTGCCGCCCTTTCTGGCTACCACGGCCGTAGTCTTTCTCTTCATCTGTAGTGCCGCCATCTTGTACTCGGGCCTGCAAACGATGGCAGAGACCATCAACATCCTGCCATTCGAGTGCCTCACGCCAGAAGTCAAAGCAAGAATCCTGAGGTTGCCAAGAGAGGCTCTGCTGTTAAGCCTGCTCATGGCGCTCGTCATTGTGCTGCAAACCATCCTGATCTCCCAACGGTTGATCGGCCCGGCATCTCGCCTCAAGCGGATCCTCGGGGAGATGGCCTCTGGCCAGTACCCTCAGGCTGTGACGCTGCGGAATCACGATGGCCTGAAGGAGGTCGCGACAAGCATGGCTTTCCTCGGTCAGGCATTGCATCGGCGCCGCGAGGCCCTTCTCCAGCGGCTCGATCAGCTCCAAGGGGCCCTCGTGGGGTGCACCACCCACGTCCGAAGCGGTGTGGAGCCTGAAGCCGTCCAGGCTCAGCTCGAGGAAGTGGCGAGACAGATCGGGAGCCTGAAAGAGTTGGTCGCGGGAGGCATCGGACCGGACAGCATGGATCAAACTCTCCCTGAATCCCACGTCTAGGGTTACCCCAGAAGAGCCGCCAACGGAGACGGGGGCTCGCTCATGGCCGCGGCGGTCCTGGGCGAGACGGCTGCCCGGGGGAGGTGCGTCATGGCGATGGTGAAGAGGCTGCAAGAGTTCCTCGATTCCCACGGCGTCCAGTACGAGGTCGCCCCGCACCGGGAGGCATTCACGGGCCAGGAGATTGCCGCTGCCAGTCACGTCTCCGGCAAGGCCATGGCCAAGGTGGTCATCGTCACGCGGGGCACGGGGATGGTGATGGCGGTCCTGCCGGCGGCATGCAGGGTCGGCATGGACCGTCTCGAAAACATCTTCGGCGCATCCGGAATCACCATCGCGCGCGAGCAGGAGTTCGCCGGGCTGTTCCCCGACTGTGACACGGGGGCCATGCCGGCCTTCGGAAATCTCTACGGTCTCGAGGTATACGTGGACGAGGAGCTGGCCAAGTACCCCCAAATCGTCTTCCAGGCGGGAAACCACCACGAGCTGGTGACCATGCACTACACCGACTTCGCCCGCCTGGTGCACCCCAAGGTGGCTGAGTTCTGTTCTCACACGTGAGGGGCCGCACGCGCCGCATTTTCCCCGGCTGTACTCCCAATGACACCACGGCCCGTGCTCCGGCCGTGGTTTTCCTTTTTCGCCCTGTCCGCTAGGGCGGTCGAACCGCACACATTGCCGGGGGGGGTTGGAGGCGAGGCGGCTAGAGGGCCTGAAGCAATCCAGCATCCGAGTCTCCCATCTTTCCAGCGGACTTCTGCCTTCGACCTTTTCGGTCTTGGCGTCTTGGCGGCTCAGCACCCGGCTTCCATTCGACAGGAGGTTCCTGCATGCGCGGAAAACCGGTGAGTGCTTCGAGCGTGATCCTGTCGCGGGTCATGCATCCAAATGACGCCAGCTTTATGGGAACCGTCCACGGCGGGGTCATCCTGCGCATGCTCGACGAGGCCGGTGGGATGGCCGCCTTCCGCCACGCCCGGAGACCGGTGGTCACCGCGGCCATCGACCGCATGAGCTTTCTCGCGCCCGTGTACGTCGGCAACCTGGTCACGGCCAAGGCTTCGGTCAACTCTGTTGGCAAGACTTCGATGGAGGTAGGGGTGCGGGTTGAAGCGGAGAATCTCTTGACCGGGAAGCTGACCCACACCGCCTCCGCCTACCTCGTGTACGTGGCCGTGGGTCGGCGGGGAAAGCCCCTCCAAGTTCCGCCCCTTGTTGCTTCGACGGCCGAGGAGCGGCGGCGCATGACGGCGGCCGAGCTGCGGCGCAAGGCTCGCGCCGCACGCCGGATGGCCGGTCAGCGCGGTCGGTAGGGGCACCGAACAATCTCCCGAGTGGTGGTCTCCCGACTGGACGCTATCCGTTCAATATTGATATCATGGTTGAAAGACGCGAGGAGGCGAGGAGGCCAAAAAGCTGAGGCGTGCCAGCGTCGTAGCCTCCCAGCATGCCAGCGTTTTTCCGAGCCACAGGAGGATTCCCGATGGTCTCCCTCGACGACCTCAAGTCCCTTGCGATTCCCGCCCAGACCAAGATCGTGCTGCTGGTCCTCGATGGTCTCGGTGGGCTGCCGCGCGCCGGGGACAGCAAGACAGAGCTGGAGGCGGCCCGCACCCCCAATCTGGACAAGCTGGCCGCACAGGGCAATCTGGGCCTGGCCGATCCCGTGGCTCCCGGCATCACGCCGGGCAGCGGGCCGGGCCATCTGGGTCTCTTCGGATACGACCCGCTCCAGTTCCGGATCGGGCGCGGCGTCCTCGAGGCGGTCGGCATTGACCTGGAGTTGACCGAACGCGACCTGGCCGCCCGCGGCAATTTCTGCAGCGTGGATGCGGCCGGCCTGATCACCGACCGGCGCGCCGGCCGCATCCCCACGGAGACCTGCGCTCGCCTCACGCAACTGCTGGAGAAGATCAGGGTCCCGGGCGTACAGTTGATCGTACGCCCGGTGCGGGAGCATCGCTTCGTGGTGTTGTTCCGAGGCGAAGGCCTGAAGGAGGGCCTGTCGGAGACGGACCCGCAGCAGGTCGGCAAGGCGCCGCTGCCGGTCCACGCGGAGGCGCCGCAGGCCAAGCCGGCAGCCGACATCGCCAACCAATTCGTGGTCGAGGCCAAGCGGGTGTTGGCTTCCGAGCATCCGGCCAACATGGTGCTTCTGCGCGGGTTCTCCAAGTATCCTCGCCTCCCGAGGCTCACGGACATTTACGGCGTGCGAGCCGCGGTCATCGCGGTGTATCCGATGTATCGGGGCCTGGCCAAGCTGGTAGGGATGCAGGCAGTGAAGACCGGAGACAGCGTGGCCGACGAGTGCACGGCCCTGGCATCGGTCTATGGCAACTTCGATTTCTTCTTCGTCCACGTGAAGAAGACCGACAGCGCGGGCGAGGACGGGAACTTCGACGAGAAGGTGTCCATCATCGAGGAAGTGGACGCGCGGATTCCGCGCCTCCTGGCGCTCAAGCCCGACGTCCTGGTGGTGACGGGCGATCACTCGACGCCGGCGGCCTTCAAAGCCCATAGCTGGCACCCAGTGCCGGTGCTGCTCTTTTCGAAGTGGTGCAGGCCGGATGGCGCGCCGCGCTTCACGGAGCGGGAATGCCGGACCGGTGGTCTCGGCCACGTCCGCGCCGCCGAGCTCATGCCGCTCGTCATGGCGCACGCCGAGCGGCTGACCAAGTTCGGCGCCTGAAGACCTCGGTGAAGACCCGATCGGAACCACAGATTCCGCAGATTCTGCAACGGAGATCCCTTCGGGATACGCTGCGGAATCCGTGGTGAACGGGTGATTTCTGGTGAGGTCGGTGAGGAATGGCGGCGCTCTTCCTGGCGGTGGCGGATATCCACAGTCGCACGGCTGCCATCCAGGCGATCTGTGATGCAGTGGAGCGGCACGCCCCGGATGCCATCATCGTCGCCGGCGACCTGACCAGTTACGGCGATGCGGCCGAGGTTCAGCGGGTGCTGGGCAGTCTCCCCGGTCGAGTGCTGGCGATTCCGGGAAATCTGGATGTGTCTCGCGCGTTCGAGGCGGGCATCGTCAACAGCCACGCCGAGAGCCTGGTCGGAAAGCGCATTGAGATTCACGGCGTGAGTATTGTCGGCCTGCCGAGTCGCGCAGTCACGCCGCCGACGCCGGGTGATGTGCTGGTTGTTCACGAGCCGCCGTGGGGTCTCTTGGATGACGTGGGCGGGGGACGGCACATCGGGTTCCGGGAGCATCTGGATGCGCTGCGTCGCCTTCGGCCGAAGGTCCTGCTCTGCGGCCACTGCCACGAATCGCCCGGGGTGGTGATCCACGGCGGCACCAGCGTGGTAAACTGCACCCTCGGCAGCGGCGGCCGCGGTGCCCTGGTGGAGGTGGACGGCGACCGCGCGACGGCGCGGCTGCCGTAGCGTCGGCAGGACGGGTGGAGAACGCCTGGCAATGCGCCGCGAGTTGAGGGATCGGGTGGCCGTGATCACCGGCGCCTCCAGCGGTATCGGGCGGGCGGCGGCACTGGCGTTTGCACGCGAGGGCGTGCAGGTCGTCCTGGGTGCCAGACGCGCGGATCGGCTGCAAGAGGCGGTCGAGGCCATCCAGCGTGCGGGAGGCAAGGCCCGAGCGCTCCAGACCGATGTGACCCAGCCCGGGGACGTCAAGCGCCTGGTGGACGAGGCGGTGGCGGCCTTCGGCCGACTGGACATCCAGGTGAACAACGCGGGGCTGGGATACTTTGGCCGGCTGGAATCCATGTCCCTGGAGGAAGTCCGGCACCTCTTCGAAGTGAATGTCATGGGCACGATCTATGGCATCCAGGCCGCCGTGCCGATCATGCGGTCGCAGCGTTCCGGACACATCATCAACATCTCTTCCGTCCTGGGAAAGCGGGCGACGCCCGGCAGCGCGGTCTACGCCGCCACGAAATTCGCCCAGGTGGCTCTGTCTGAATCTCTCCGGCTGGAACTGGCCGATGCGGGCATTGACGTGAGCGTCATTTGTCCGGTCTCGACTACGACCGAGTTCTTTGCGGTCGCGACGGCCCGCTCACCCATGAAGCATGATCCCGCCGGCCCGGTCTACTCGGCGGAGCAGGTGGCGGAGATCATCCTGCGCTGCGCCCGCCGGCCCCGGGCCGAGGTGATGGTCTATCCGCCGGTGCGTCTGATGGTGGTCCTGAATGCCGTGTGGCCGGGGCTGATGGATCGCGTGCTGGCGGTGTACTGGAAGCGGATGCGTTCTCGATTGTGACATACGGCTCGCCAGTCTCCTCGTGACCGGCTGCGGATGGGAGGATTCATGGGTGCAAGTGACGGTGCCATGCAGTGGGCGTCGGCGACGCTCCAGGAGATCTGGAAGGAGAACGCCGCGGCTCGCGAGGCGCTCCTGGACGAGGTGCGCGGATTATCTGCGGCGCGACTCGCGTTCCAGCCCTCGCCGGGCAAGTGGTCCATCGGCGAGATCCTGGATCACCTGTCCCTGGCGGAACGGAGCATCGCGCGGGTGGCCGCCCGGATCCTCCAGCAGGCGGCGGGCCGCGGCCTCGTCGGGGAGCCGGGCAGCATGGAGCCGCCTGCGCACCAGATCGACCGGGCCATGTTCAATGCACAGGCCGCTGCGCCCGAGTCTGTGCTTCCCTCGCCTGGACACCCACTGGAGCGGTTGCTCGCCAGCCTGGAGGAGAGCCGGGAGCGCCTGCTGGATGTGAGCAGCCGGGCGGATGGCCGGGTGGTCGGCAACGTCACGCTCCGCCACTTCCAGCTCGGCGAGCTGCACTTCTATCAGTGGCTGGCGCTGGAGGGTGCTCACGAGTCGAAGCACCTGGCCCAGATCCGCCAGATCAAAACGCATCCCAAATTCCCCAGGAACTGAGCAGACCGTGCGGACACCCGCGAGCCTCTCGGGGCGGTCTCGAGGGAACCCGTGACTGAGAGGAGCATGGCCTCGACCCTCGCCGCCATCCTGTTTCCGGAACCGCCCCGGCACGTTCCCGGCGAGCGAGGGATCAACATCGCCCTGCGAACCGTGCACCTCACGACCTCTGGCATCCTGCTGGGAGGACACACCTTTGATATCCCCACGCACCGGTTGATCCTGTTCCTGTACTTCACCATCGCGAGCGGCCTCTGCCTGATTCTCCTCGAACTCTATTCCTCTTGCCGGTGGATCTACCTGGGCAAGGGGGTCATGGTGACCCTGAAGATTGCACTCGTGATCGCGGCCGGCGTGTGGTGGGAACAGCGGGTCGTCTTCCTGCTGCTCGTGGTCCTGATCAGTTCGGTCGGATCGCACATGCCGGCCCGATTCCGCTACTACTCGCTCGTCCACGGGCGCACCATCATCGATCCACCCAAGGTGCGGACTGGCGCGCCAGTTTCCACATGGCGCCAGTGAGGAGGGCAGGCCACTGGCGGGCCACACGAGGGGCCGGATGGACTACCGGCGACTGCACGCATGGGAGGTCTCGCCGCAGGAGGCGCTTCGCATTCAGCAGGACCTCCGCGCGCGGCTCATCGCCCGCGATGAGGACCAGGCAGCGTTTCGAACCATCGCAGCGATGGATGTGTCCTACGATACGCGGTCGCCGTGGCTCTTCGCGGCCATCGTGGTGATGCGGCTGCCGGGGTTTCAGGTCGTGGAAACGGCTGGCGTCCGGGCGCGGGCCGGGTTCCCCTACGTCCCGGGGCTCCTTTCCTTCAGGGAATCACCGGCCGGGCTGGAGGTGTGGCAGAAGCTCCGCACCCGGCCGGATTGCCTGATCTGCGACGGTCACGGCTATGCGCATCCCCGCCGGTTCGGCTTTGCCTGTCACTTCGGCCTGCTCGTGGATCTGCCGACCATCGGGTTTGCCAAGAGCGTCCTCATCGGGCGTTTCGATCCACCAGGGGTCGCGCGGGGGAGCAGGTCCGACCTCGTGGATGCGGGCGAGGTGATCGGGGCAGCCGTCCGAACCCGGGAAGGCGCGGAGCCCGTGTTCGTCTCCGTCGGTCACCGGATCAGCCTGACGAGGGCCGTGGCCACCATCCTGGCCTGCACGTCCGGATACCGGATCCCGGAGCCGGCCCGCCGCGCTCACGCCCTGGTGAATCGCCTGCGCGAGGCCGGCGCGGAGCCCGCGAACTCGGGCAGCCTGTTCGGATGAGGCCGGCAGCCGTTCGCAGGCTGCGTCGCGTGTGATTTCAGTTCGTCGGAGGAAGTGTGCGACGATTCGGCCATTCGGTCTTCTTCCTGGCGGATCAGACCTTTCGCAGCGTGGCGGCATCCACCGCCTTCGCTCGCCTGATAGAGCTGGTGAGCCGGGAGGAATCTGCCGCCCCGGGAAATGGAGACGGCCGGGGCTGTGTCTCGTTCCCCGATCTCGAGTATCGGGGTGCGATCCCTGCCGGCGATCCGGTCCCAATGGTTGCCCCGCGTCACATCCAGGCCTGGCAGGTGCAGTGGAAGACTCCCTCACGTTCATCGGGGGACGGCCTCGGGTATCGAGGCGTTGGGGGCTTCTACCTCCCCCGCGCGGCCGGGGACGCTCCTCGCCCTGGCGTCCTGGTCCTTCCCGTCCTTCACGATCGGTTCAACCTGGCATCGGGAACGCTGGCCCGCTATCTCGCCGCCCAGGGGTTCGCGGCCCTGGAGATGCGGAGCGGGCCCTCATTTCTGGATCGCGTGCGGGTGACGCACGACGGCCACGGCCCCACCTGCGAGGACGTGGAGACCGAGATGATCCGGGACGGCCGCCGGGGCCTCGACTGGCTGTGTGGTCGTCGTGAGGTGGATGACAGGCGTCTGGGGATCATCGGGATCAGTCACGGCGCCATGATCGGGCCGTGCGTGATGGGGGCGGACTCGCGGCTCCAGGCCGGCGTCTTCTGCATGGGGGGCGCAGACGAGGCCATGATTGTGGCTCGGTCGCGGGAGCCGTCGGTGCGGCGGTTTCGCGTGCGCATCATGCAGGCGCACGGGCTGACCGACCCGGGAGATCTGCTGCGTCTTCCGCAGGCGCAGGCCTCCCGGACGGAGCCGATGCGCTACGCGCCCGCGGTGGATCCCCGCTCCGTCCTGCTGTTCAAGACGCGCCTGGACCGGGCCGTGGTGCCGGAGGCGCAGGACAAGCTCTGGGAGGCGTTGGGGCGGCCACGGCGGATCACCCTGCCTTTGGGTCACATCGGGTTCGGCGTGGCCTTCTACTATGCCGCCCGGCGCGCCGCCGAATTCCTCCGGGAACGCCTGGCCGGACCCGCCTGAAAGCGAATGAGGCGCACGCGTCATCGGGCGAAGGAACGAGGCCCATGCCCCGCCTGGCCGGATCCATCCGCTCAGCGCTCCGAAAGTAGCAGATCTGGCTTGGGTCAACCCCGGGCTACACGTGTGCTCAGTCTCGCCCGCTGACACCCGGTGACTGCCTCAATGCATCTCGACTGGATGCCCGAGGGGCCAGAGCAATGGGTACTCCCCCACACCTGTCTCGTCATCATAAGGATTGTACCGAACTCCTGACGTATCTCCATCGAATTGGACGTTCGTTTGCGCACCGGCGTGGTCAGGGCTAGACTAACGCCTCATGGGGAGAGCGATCGGAGACCCCCCAATTTCCTCATCGTGACCGGTCAAAAAGAAGGAGGAAGGCATGTCGAACGTGCGGCGTATTCTCTCGGTAACCCTTTTATCCATCATGGTGCTGGCGGCGGTCGGCAGTGGCATCGCCGCGGCTGCTGAGGAGCTTCGGCTCGGCTTCACGCCACCCATCACCGGCGCCTCGGCGGCCGAGGGGGCCCTCCAGATCAAGGCCATCAAGCTCGCCCTCAAGCAGATCAACGCGGCCGGTGGGGTGAGCGGCAAGCAAGTCAACCTGATCATGGTGGACAACCAGTCCACGAATCCTGGCGCCCTGGCTGCCCTGCAGAAGGCCGTGGAGCAGGAGAAGGTGCTGGCCCTGGTCGGCTCCGTGAAGAGCACGCAGATCCTGGCCATGTCCGACGCCATCAAGGGCTACGGCGTGCCCACCATGATCGGCGGCACCAACGCCACGCTCACCCGGCAGGGGAACCCCTGGCTGTTCCGCGTCCGGCCGGATGACTCCATCGCCGCCGCCGCCATGGTCAAGTACATCAAGGAAGACACCAAGTTCACCAAGGTTGGCATCCTCCACGACACCGATGCCTTCGGCACCGGCGGGGCCGACCTGGTCGAGAAGGGCGCCAAAGAAGTGGGGCTCACCGTGGTGAAGCGGGAAAAGTACACCACCAAGGACAAGGACTTCACCGCCCAGATCCTGTCCCTGAAGAACGCCGGGGCTGAGATCATGGTCCTCTACGGGACCAACCCCGAGGACGTGGCGGTGATCCAGCGGCAGTACCGCCAGCTCGGCTCGCCCTTCAAGTACATGGGCTCCCCCTCCAGCCAGATGAAGGACGCGTTGAACCTGTCCAGGGATGCGGCCGAGGGGTTGGTCGCCGTCGCCGACTTCGTGCCCGGCCAGAGCGAGGTGAACCGGAAGTACGCCGAGGATTACAAGAAAGAGTACAACGAAGAATACGATACCACCTCGGCCTGGGCGTATGACGGCTTGAAAATCTTGGCCGAAGCCATCAAGAAGGCCGGTGAGGATCGCAGCAAGATCCGAGAAGCCATCCTGGCCACCAAGGGGTACAAGGGCGTCCTGGGCACCTTCTCCTTCACGCCCAACGGGGATGGGCTCAGCGAAGTCAGCGTCGTCCAGATCGAGAAGGGCAAACCCAAGCTGCTCAAGATCGTCAACGTGGGGGCGAAGTAGTCGCGTCCCCGCTTCGCATTCCAGCGGTTGGTCCTGGCCCCCCGGTATGACTACCGGGGGGCCACGCGCGCTATGGAGGCATCCTGAATGGACTGGTCCACCAATCTGCAGATGCTCACGGCGGGCCTGGCGATGGGGTCCATCTATGCGCTCGTTGCCCTGGGCTTTGTCCTCATCTTCAACGCCGTGGGCGTCGTGAACTTCGCCCAGGGGGAGTTCGTCATGGTCCCGGCCTTCGTGGCCGTCTGGCTGATGGACATCCTGAAGATTCCATTTCCCCTGACGTACCTGATCACCGTCGTCTTCATGGGGGCATTCGGGGTCGTGTTCCAACGGATCGTCTACTATCCTCTGCGCCACCGCACGTTCCTCCCTGTCATCATCGCCACCATCGGTGTGTCCATCTTCCTGAAGAACGCGGCCCAGATGGTCTTCGGAGCCGAGCCATTTCTCATGCATCGACCGACCCCGCCGGATGTCCTGAACCTGGCCGGTATCTTCGTGGACCCGCAGTACATCGTCATCATCGTGGCCACCCTTGCCCTTCTGGTGTTCCAGTACTTCTTCTTCGAAAAGACGTCCCTGGGCAAGAAGATGCAGGCGACGGCACAGGACAAGGAGATGGCCCGCCTCCTCGGCATCCGCGTGGCCAGGATGATCGCCATCACCTTCGCCTACAGTTCCATCCTGGGCGCGGCGGCCGGGATCCTGGTCGGGCCGATCTTCTACGTCACCAAGGAGATGGGGGGCATGCTGGGGCTGAAGGCTTTCTGCTCCACCATCGTGGGCGGTTTCGGGAATGTCCCCGGGGCCATCCTGGGGGGAATCTTCCTGGGGGTGGTCGAGGTCTTCGCGGCCTATTACATCTCCAGCGCCTACCGTGATGCCTTCGCCTTCATCATCCTGATCCTGGTCCTGCTCTTCCGACCGCAGGGCTTCTTCGGCGAGAAGATCGCCGAGAAAGCCTAGGGGGGTGCGGCCATGAATCCACGCACGGCCAAGCCTCTGCTCCTCGTGGCCCTCGCGCTGGCGGTGCTCGTCTTCCCGTGGATGGTGAACAGCAGCTACTGGCTCAATATGGTGAACCTCGCCATCGGCTTCTCCGTTGCCTGCCTGGGGTTGAATATCGTCCTGGGGTACACGGGACAGCTCTCCTTGGCCCAGGCGGCCTTCTGGGGGGTGGGCGCCTCCCCCCCGGCCCTCCCCACCACCCGGCCGGGGGCCCCCGTCCGGGGGGCCATGCTCGCCGCATTCGTGGTGGCCGGACTCTTCGGGGTGCTCTTGGGTATCCCCACCCTGAAGCTCACCGGCCACTACCTGGCCATGACTACCATAGGCTTCGGGATCATCCTGCAGCTCATCCTGATCAACGCTATCTGGCTCACGAATGGCTCCGACGGCATCCCCAAGATCCCCTCGCCCTCAATCGGCTCTCTTGAGCTGAAGGATCCCAACACCTTCTTCTACATCGCAGCTTTTTCGCTGATCCTCCTCACGTGGGCCTCCATCCGGTTGAAGGACTCTCGCGTTGGTCGAGCCTTCATGGCCATCCGCGAGAACGAAATGGCGGCCGAAACCACGGGGGTCGACTCTACCTACTATAAAGTCGTGGCCTTTGCCCTTTCGGCGGCCTATGCCGGATTTGGAGGATGGCTGTTCGCCCACAGCGGCTCGCACTACATCAGTCCGGACACCTTCTCGTTCGACCAGTCGGTGGTCCTTCTTGCCATGGCGGTTCTGGGCGGAAACGGCTCCGCCGTCGGCGCCGTCGTCGGTGCGGTCCTCCTGACGATGGCCCCGGAGGTGTTGCGATTCCTCAAGGACTCCTACATGATGGTCTACGCTGCCGGCATCGTGGCCGTCATGATCTTTTTGCCGGGCGGGATCGCCAGCCTGGTGCGGACCCTACCGGTCAGCATGCGGCTCCGGGAATGGTGGCATACAGGCTCCGAGGCGGCGCGGCAGGTCGAGATCGCCGCCATCGCGCAGCCGGCGAAGCCGCACCCAGCCGCCGTGCCTGTGAATCCCGGCAGCAACGGGTCGATGCTCACGGTCAAGGGGTTGGCCAAGTATTTCGGCGGCCTCAAGGCGGTGGATGGTGTGGACATGGAGGTTCGGCGGGGCGAGATCCAGGCCCTCATCGGCCCGAACGGTTCGGGGAAGACGACCATCCTGAACATGCTCAGCGGCCTCTACGTCCCTACCGCCGGTGAAATAGTGTTGGATGGAACGCCCGTGACCGGGAAGAAGCCCCACCTCATCACGGCCCATGGTGTGGCACGCACATTTCAAAACATCCGCCTGTTCGGCGAACTCACGGTGCTGGACAATGTCATGATCGGGCAGCACAGCCGATCCAAGGCCGGCCTCATTCCGAGCGTTCTCCAGCCTGCCTCCCAGCAAGCGGAAGAGGCCGCCATGCGAATGAAGGCCCTGGACATGCTGGAGTTTGTCGGCTTGCGCGGCAAGGAGTTCGCCGAGGCCAAGAGTCTCCCCTACGGCAGGCAGCGCGTGTTGGAGCTGGCCCGGGCGCTCGTCTCCGATCCAAAGCTCCTCCTGCTGGACGAGCCGGCGGCCGGGCTGAATGCCGCCGAGACCGAGGCCCTCTTGGATCTCTTGTTCCATATTCAAGACCAGGGGATCACCATCCTCCTGGTCGAGCACGACATGAGTCTGGTGATGAATGTCTCCGACCACATTACCGTGCTGAACTTCGGCAAGAAGATCGCCGAGGGGTCCGCCGAAGCGATCGAGAAAAACCAAGAGGTCATCGACGCCTACCTGGGAACGGAGGTGGGCAATGCTTAAGGTCGAAGGAATCGAGACCTGGTACGGGGCCATCCAAGCCCTGAAGGGTATCTCGCTTGAGGTGCAGCAGGGAGAGATCGTCGCCCTGCTGGGCGCGAATGGGGCCGGCAAGAGTACCACCATCAAGACGATCACCGGGATGCTGAAACCGGCCAAGGGCAGGATCGAGTTCCTGGGGAAGGATATCACCAGCATGGAGGCCGAGGACATCGCCGAGGCCGGGATCGCCTGTGTCCCCGAGGGGCGGCGCATCTTCCCGGGCCTCAGCGTGTTGGACAACCTGATGCTGGGCGCCACCCCGCGCCATAACCCCTCGAAGGTCGATCTGGGCCGGGACCTGGAGCGGGTGTTCCACCTTTTTCCGGCCCTGAAGGAATTCGAGGATCGGCTGGGCTGGCAGCTCTCCGGTGGCCAGCAGCAGATGCTGGCCATCGGCCGCGGCCTCATGTCAGGGGCGAAGCTCCTGCTCATGGATGAGCCGTCCCTGGGGCTGGCGCCGGTCCTGGTTCAGGAGGTGTTCAAGGTCATCAAGGCGATCAACAAGGCCGGCACCACCATTCTTCTGGTCGAGCAGAACGCCCGCATGGCCCTGCTCATCGCCGATCGGGGATACGTCCTGGAGACCGGCCGGTTGACCCTGACGGACACTGCGGCGGACCTCTTGGCGAACGAGGACATGAAGGCCCACTACCTGGGCGCCCACGCCCACGTCAGAGAGGCCCGGCAGCGCCGCCACAGGGTGAGGCCGTCCGCCTGAGACGACAGAGTGCGGCACACGGACGCTGACGAACCCGGCGGGCGAGACTGCCGGGTTTGTCATTTTCCACCCCTCATGCCCCTGAACACAGGTATCTCGGTTCTATTCGTCGGGCTGATCTTGACATCGCCGGTCGGACTCGCCTATCGTTCGGCTCCCACGTCTAGAGGGTCCGAGGATCTCGCCAATCGGGGAGCAAATTCTGACACCTTCAGGGATTCCGAGATGTTCCGCTTTTCCGTGGAAGGGAGGGGAGAACCCATGAGTGTGGTGATGCGTGCGCTCTCAACGATCCTCTTCTCGTGTCTTCTGGTTTCAGCCATGATAGCCGGCGTCGGCGCCGCAGGTGGGGAGATCCCGATCGGGATGGACACCCCCGTCACGGGGCCCAATGCGGCGAACGGGGCCCTGTGGATCAAGGCGGTAAAGCTGGCGCAGAAGCAGATCAACGCCGCGGGAGGTGTCAACGGGAAGCTGATCAACGTGATTATCGAGGACGACCAGTCCACGAATCCCGGCGCCCTGGCGGCGGTGAACAGGAGCATCGAGCAGGAC
>JBIOJT010000004.1:0-35288 GCA_044451055.1 Methylomirabilales bacterium (SeqCode) | reverse complement strand
TACAGTACCGGAGAAACGCTCCCACGGGAAGCCAGTTTCTTCCGTCATTGCCCCGGCCGTCCGCGGCTGGGTTGACGCTACCGAGAGGGGCGGGCCGCCGCCCCTCCTCGGACTCTCCCCCGGACTGTGCGGTCCGGGAGAGACTGTCGCCTATTTTACGCACCGCACAGTAAGGGGTCAGGCACTCAGCGCGAGGAGAAAGGGGGAATCCCTTGCAATCCTCGTCATTCACTCCTGTCTGCATCGGCGGCCTCACGCCATCCATTCGTATCCGCCTCGCCACGGCCCGGCCGGCCTCACTTTCCCAGACCTCCCGCGCTTCACCCGAAGACAAACCATGCGGCTTCCGAGAGCCTGAGAGGATAATGGCAGTGGCATATACGTAGCAGGAACGCTTTCACGGGGAGGGGGGACCTCATGAGCGCGAAGGTTCTTGTGCCAAGAGGCGAAGGCGTCGTCAGTCGCTGGTGGCAGTTGGCGGGTTGCATCCTCATGATGATGGCCATCGCCAACCTGCAGTACGCGTGGACCCTCTTCACCATTCCCCTCACCCAGGCGCTGAAGGTCAAGCTGTCGGCGGTCCAGCTTGCCTTCACCATTTTCATCCTCCTGGAGACCTGGCTCGTCCCCTTCGAGGGGTGGCTCATCGACAAGTTCGGCGCCCGCCTGATCGTCACCGTGGGCGGCCTCATGGTGGGCCTGGGCTGGATCGGGTCGGGCATGACGACATCCCTGGGCGGCCTGTACTTCTGGTACGGCTTCGGGGGCGTAGGCTGCGGGGCGGTCTACGGGGCCTGCATGGGGATGGCCTTGAAGTGGTTCCCGGACCACCGGGGCCTCGCCGCCGGGCTCACGGCCGGCTCCTACGGCTTCGGCACCGCCCTCACCGTCCTCCCCATCCAGGCGATGATCGCCAACAGCGGCTACGCGCGGGCGTTCATCGTCTGGGGGATCATCCAGGGGCTCGTCGTCATGGCGATCTCCCAGTTCATAGTGGCCCCGCCCGAGGGCTGGAAGCCGGTGGGCTGGAAACCGCCCGCGACGATTCAAGCGTCCCAGTCGGCGATCAGCTACACCCCCACCCAGATGCTCGGCTCGGGCATCTTCTACCTCATGTACTTCATGATGGCCCTGGTCGCCTTCGGGGGCCTCATGGTGACCGCCCAGCTCAAGCCGATCGCGACGACCTACGGCCTGGACAAGACCGTGGTGCTCCTCGGCCTCAGCGCCCTATCTATGGCCCTCATGCTCGACCGGATCCTGAACGGGATCACCCGACCGTTCTGGGGGTGGGTCTCGGATCACATCGGGCGGTATAACACCATGGCCATCGCCTTCGCCTGCGAGGGCTTTGCCATCATCGCCCTGCTGAAGCTGGTGGATAAGCCCCTCTGGTTCGTGATCCTCACGGGCTTCACCTTCTTCGCCTGGGGCGAGATCTTCTCCCTGTTCCCGGCAGCCATCGGGGACGTCTTCGGGCCCAAGTACGCCACCACGAACTACGGGGTCCAGTACACGGCGAAGGGGGTGGCGTCCATCTTCGCCGGGTGGGGCGCTGCGGTCATCCTGGAGAAGACCGGCTCCTGGATCCCCGTCTTCTGGATTGCCGTGGCGTGTGACCTGACCGCGGCCTTCCTGGCCATCGCAGCCCTCAAGCCCCTGGTAGCGAGGCGGATGGCGCGGGCGAAGCTGCCGACCGTTCCGACTGCGGCAGTCACGGGGGCGACCGGCGACGACTAGCCCCTGTGCGCAGCTTGCGATGCTGAACAGTGGCCGAATGGCCTCGCCGGCGGCGAGGCGCTATACGGTACGCTCAAGCGGCAAGACCCTCCGACCCTTGCCAGGCCGGAGGGTCTTGCGCCTTCAATTCTGAGAGGAGGAAGCGGAATCGGGGGTCTGGCTTACCCGGTCATCCAGAGGAAGCAACACAGCATCCTGAGAGCACCGACACGTCCCATCACTTGCCTCTACCGGACATCCGGGCCCTCGATGGGCCGGACGGGCTGCATCGGTCGCGCCACCTGCCCACGGGCGCGCTGGACAGCCTCGACGAACGCCCGCGCGCGTCGCGTGATCTCCGAGAACTCCCTCTGCGCCAGCAAATCCTTCGAGACGATTTCATCACCCACCCCGACCGCTGCTGCTCCCGCCCGGATGAAGTCCCCGACATTCTGCAGTGAGATGCCCCCTGTCGGCGCCAGCCGCACGTCAGGCAGCGTGGAGAGAATCTCCTTGATGTACCCGGCTCCCGCCGGCACGGCCGGAAAGACCTTCACGATGCTGGCCCCGAGCCCCCAAGCCTGCACGATCTCGGTAGCCGTGAAGGCGCCGGGGATCACCGAGACACGCGCCTCCCGGCACACCCGGATGACCTCGGGATTCAGGTTGGGGGCCGCGACGAACGCCACTCCCGCCTGGAGGGCATCGCGCGCCGCCTCGGCCGTCAGGACCGATCCAAGGCCCAGGACGACGTCGCGGCCCAACTTCATCCTGGCTGGCCCCAACGCCTGGACGGCGCCAGGTGCGGTCGGCGTGACCTCGATGGCCGTGACCCCGCCCGCGCGGATCGCCTCGGCTACGGGGAGCAAGTCCTCGGTCCGCTCCGGTCGAAGGATGGCGATGATCCCACCTGCAAGAATGTGCTCGGTCTGCTCATCCACGATCGTGATGTCTACACCCACTTGGGGACCAGCAGCCGCGGGACGATTAGAACAATCGACGGGAAGAACGCGCACAGCAAGATGATGATGAAGATGGGGATCATCAGGATGTACAAGATGCCCAGGACCTTGGAGACCGGGAACTTGGAGACCGCGCAGGCGATGAGAACGCACAGGCCGTACGGCAGGGTGAGCAACCCCA
Organism: Methylomirabilales bacterium (SeqCode); assembly: GCA_044451055.1. GTDB lineage: Bacteria > Methylomirabilota > Methylomirabilia > Methylomirabilales > 2-02-FULL-66-22 > 2-02-FULL-66-22. The sequence goes on along the minus strand of JBIOJT010000004.1, from coordinate 32,426 downwards.
TGGCCATGGTCATGACGACGATCGCGCCCAGATGAATCGGATGGACACCGAGCGCCTTGCCGATCGGGAGGATCATGGGCGTGAACACGATGATGGCCGGGACGGCGTCCATGAAAGTGCCCAGGATACTGAAGAGCAGGATCACCAGCAGGATGAAGACCGTCGGGCTGGAGCTATAGTGTAGGAACCAGGCCGTGAGTTTGTCCGGGACCCGATAGAACGCCAGGAGCCATCCGAAGATCGAGGCCGCCGCCACACAGAACAGGATCACCGCGGTCAGGTGCCCGGCCTCGGAGAAGACCTTGAGCAGGCGGTCGACCTTGAGGCTCCGATACACCCCCATCGTGATGAACAGGGCGTACACCGTGGCGATGACTGCGGCCTCGGTCGCCGTGAAGACCCCCCCGACGATCCCCCCGATGATGATGATGGGCACCCCGGCGGGGAGGATCGCTTCCTTCAACCCCTCGAGGAGCGCGTGAAATCCCAACCAGCGCTCCGACTCCCTGGGGTAGTCGTAAATGAGGGCGATCACATACGCGAAGGCCATCAGCGAGAATCCCATGAGGACTCCGGGCAAGGCCTGCGCGATGAGCAGCGCCCCGACGGAGATGTTGGCCACCGCCCCGTAGATGACCACCAGGATGCTGGGGGGAATGATCACCCCCAGACTCGAAGCGCAGGCCGTTATGGCCACGGCGAAATTCTTGCGATAGCCCCGCTCCCACATCGGCGGTATGAAGACGGTGCTGAGGGCCGCCGATTCGGCCGTGGACGAGCCCGAGATCCCGGCGAAGATCATCCCCACGACGACGGTCACGTGGGCCAGGCCGCCTTTGATGTGGCCCACCAGGGCCATGGCCAGCTTCATGAGACGCTTCGTGATCCCTCCCTCGTTCATGATGCTGCCCGAAAGGATGAAGAACGGGATCGCCAGGAGGACGAAGTTGTCCACCGCGTTGTACGACCGCTGGATGGCGATCCAGAGAGGGATGTTGGGATCCAGCACCATGACCAGCAGGGAAGACAGGCCTAGCGCCACAGTGATGGGCGCCCCCGTCGAGATCAGCACCGAAAAGGCGACGAAGAGCGCAGCGACCGGATTCACTGGCCATCCCCCCGAAAGTCACGCACGCGTTGTTGAATCCGCTCGACCAGATAGATTAGGGACAGGACCCCACCGATGGGGATTGAGATGAACACCCACATCATCAGGACCTCCATGTTGGGACTGTTCTGGAAGAGCCCGAACCAGGAGAACCGCAGGCCGGCCAGAACCAGCAGAACCAGGATCAGTCCCATGCAGAGGTCGTTAAACAGCCGCACGAGGGCGCCCCGCCGCCGTCCCAGCAAGGGCGGGAGAACGTCCATGGCGAAGTGGGCATCGTTCTTCACCCCCACCCCGATCCCCAGGAACACCATCCAGATCAGGATGAACCGCGCCAACTCCTCGGTCCAGAGAAACAGCGGCTTCTGCAGCACATACCGCACGAACACTTGGACCGAGACGCACACCGTGATCACGGAGATAAACCCAAAGGTGATCCAGCCCTGCATTCCCTCGAGCCGTTCGACAAGACGCTTCATGGGATTCCCTCGAAAACCGGCGGCGGAACGGAATCTCGCTCCCGCCCCGCCGCCCTGATCACATTCTCCGTAGTTACTTCTTTCCTTCCCGCTCGATCATCTGGAAGATATCGTCCACCCCCACTTCCTTGGCCACCCGCTGGCGGATCGCCTGGGTCATGTCTATCATCTTCTGCTTTTCTTTGAAGTCGAAGAACTTCGTCCCGACCTTCTTCATGGCCTCCTCGGCCTCGTCATTCTGCTTCTGCTCCGTGGCCCGCTGCACCGCCACGCCCTCCTTCGCCGCCTCCATGACGATCTTCTGCTGCTCCGGAGTCAGCTTCTGCCACGTCTGGCCGCTCATGAAGAAGGGGCGCACGGTGATGATGTGAGCCGTCCGGCTGATGTAGGGGCCCACCTCGTAGAACTTCATGTCGAAGGCCGTGGACATCTCGTTCTCCATCCCGTCCACCACGCCGGTCTGGATGGCGTTATAGGTCTCCTGGTAGGGAACCACAGCCGGGATGGTGCCCAGAAGCTTCCACATCTCGATCTGGGTCGGGCTGTCCTGCACCCGGATCTTGAAGCCGGCCAATTCGGCGAGAGTTGTGTACCCTGCCTTCCGGCTGATGATATGGCGCGGGCTGCCGCCCATATACCCGAGGATCTTCAGGCCGGGGTTCCCGCCCTTGGCGGTTCCCTTCTCGATCACGTCCGCGATCCGGCGGCCGATCTCGCCGTCCATCGCCCGCTCCCAGTGCTGGTAGTCCTTCCAGATGAACATCAAATCGAGGAAGGTCAGCTCCTTGGCAAAGCCGCCGGCCGACGCCGTGGACACCGTGGACACATCCAGGGCACCCTGCATCATGTTCTGGATGTAGTCCTTCTCCGACCCCAGCACGCCGCGATTGTAGATCTCGAGGTCGAGCGCCCCGTTGGTCCTGGCCCGGATGACGTCCCGGAACTTCAGGAATCCCTTGTTCCAGGCATGGTCATCGGTAAAGTAGTGGGCGCCCTTCATCTTCAGGGTCCCAGCGTGCGCCGCGCCCACCAGCCCCAGGATGACCAGCACCGCTACAACCAGCACGAATCCTCGTCGCATGACGCCTCTCCTTTTATCCGGTCCGTTGCAATGACGTGGTGCCCTTGTTGTATGCACTCTTTGTCCGCTCTGGCCCCACCTCCTCAGCGCGTTCATCCGAGCCCCATCAAACCCTCCCGGAAGATCCGCTCGTCCATGATCTTCAGGTGCTGGGAGACCCGGGGCCGGAATGCCATCTGCCCCAGGACGTCCCGCTCCAAGTCGATGCCGGGCGCGATCTCCGTTACCAGCAGGCCTTCCTTGGTGATCGTGAGGACCGCCCGCTCCGTGATGAACTGCACCTGCTGGCCCTGCGCGGCGGCATACGTGCCGCTGAACGTGATCTGCTCCACCCGGGGCACGAATTTCCGGAACCGTCCCTCCTTCCGAATGCGCAGCCGGCCGTCTCCGACCTCGACCTCCAGGCCGCCGGCGGTGAAGGTGCCGCAGAAGGCCACCGCCTTGGCCCCCTGGGAGATATTCACAAAGCCGCCCACGCCCGGCATCCGACCGTGGAATTTGCTGACGTTCACGTTGCCGTGCTCGTCGGCCTCTGCCAGTCCCAGGAATGCCAGATCCAGCCCGCCCCCATCGTAGAAGTCGAACTGGTAGGGCTGGTCGAGGATCGCCTCCGGGTTGGCCGACATCCCGAAGATCACCCCGGGCGCGGGGATCCCGCCGGTGATGCCCTGCTCGATGGTGGCAGTCATCCGATCCTGGATGCCCTCCTCGGCCGCCACGCGGGCGATGCCGTCCGGAATTCCCACACCCATGTTCAGGACCGCCCGGGGGAGCGCCACGATCTCCAGGGCAGCGCGACGGGCGATCACCTTCCGCTCGTCCAGTTCCATGGGCGGGAGCGAGGACATCGGGACCACGACCTCGCCGCTCAGAGCCGGATCGTACTCGCTCTCCACGCTTTGCCACTGATCCGCGTGGACCACGATACGATCCACCATAGTGTGGGGTACCTTGACCATCTTGGCTGGCAGGGTGCCGGCCTGGGCCAGCCGCTTGACCTGGGCGACGACGATCCCGTCCGAGTTCCGGGTGGCCATGGCCATGGGCAGCACCTCGAGGAAGGCGGGCTCATGCTCCAGCGTGAGGTTGCCCTTCTCGTCGGCGGTCGTTCCCCGGATGAAGCACACGTGGATGGGGAACGCTCGGTAGAAGAGCCACTCGCGGCCCCCCAGCGTGATCACGTCGATCAGCTCTTCCGTGGTGCGCGGGTTGAGCCTTCCGCCTTCGACCCGGGGATCGATGAAGGTATGCAGCCCGATGTGGGTGATGAGGCCGGGCCTTCCGGCCGCCACCTCGCGCAACCACTGGGACATGACCCCTTGGGGCCAGCAGTAGGCCTCGATCTTGTTGTCCAGGATGAGTTGCGCGTACTTGGGCGACATCCCGTAGTGGCCGCCGATGTTTCGCCGGACCAGCCCCTCGCCCGTGAGGAGGTTCAGGCCAGTGCTCTTCCAGTCCCCGAGTCCCGAGACATGAAAGATGGTGAGGTCGCGCGGCTGCCCGATCTCCTCGAACTTCTCCGCGAGCGTCCGGATGAGGAGATCCGGCTCCACGTTGCCGCCGCCGGCGCCGTGGATGGCCAGGGTGTCGCCCGACTTGACCAGATCGACGGCCGCACGAGCTGAGATGACCTTGTTCATACTCACCTTTCGAGGGGGTGCCCCCGGCACAAAGCCGGGAGATGCAGGCTACGCGGATGACGCTCCCCGGCATGAGGCCGGGACTCCCGTAAGAGTCAGAAGAAGTACTCGAGGCGTCCGCCCGTCAGGTCCACCACCGCCCCGTTGACGTACGAGGCCGCTTCCGACGCCAGGAACGCCACGACCCGCCCGACCTCTGCCGGCTCCCCGATCCGGCCCAGGGGGATCTGCTGCTGCAGCTTCTCCATCCGCTGGGCGTCGAAGATTCCGCGCAGCGTCTCGGTGCCGATAAACCCTGGGGCGATGACGTTGGCCGTGACCCCCTTGGGACCCAGCTCCCTCGCGGCCGTCATGGTGAGGGCGATCACCCCCGCCTTGGCGGCCCCGTAGTGCCCCAGGGTGGGCCGTCCGCCCATCCGCCCGTGGATCGACGAGGTGTTGACGATCCTCCCCCAGCCCTGCCTCACCATGTGCGGCGCCGCATACTTGATGCAGAGGAACGCGCTCCGCAGGTGGTTGGCCAGCATGAAGTCCCAGATGTCTTCGGGCAGGTCCATCAGCGGCTTGTTGAGCTGCGGGCCCGTCGTCCCCGCGTTGTTCACCAGGATGTCCAGGCGCCCGAACGTTTTCACCGTGCTTTCCACCAAGCGCTGAACGTCGGCCGTCTGGCTGACGTCCGCCTGGACGGAGATCGCACGGCACCCCTTGCCCTGCAGCCCTCGGACGACCTGCTCCGCCTCGCGGACGCTCTTCGCCGTGGCCACGACCACCGCGGCGCCCTCGGCCGCCAGGGCCTCCGCCTCGGCCTGACCCAATCCCTTGCTCCCGCCCGTCACGATAGCCACGCGATCCTTGAGTCCGAGATCCATGGTGTCCCCCTCTTCCTCCGGTTCATAATGACCAATCCCCAAGTCCCAACGGTGGCGCAGCGAGCGCGTGTGCGGTCACAGCGTGCCGTCGAATCCTATTTGGCATTGGTCCTTGGTCATTGGCAATTGGTCATCCCCACACTACGTGCTCAAGGCCTCCGCCACCAAGGGTGCGACGGCCACCGGTTGACGTGTCTCCACCGAGGTGACGGCCGCCGCAGCCATGGCGAACGAGCGCACATTGTCCTCCACGTGTGTCTCGGGCCGCCGGCGCTCCCGAATGGCGGCCAGGAACTCGCGCAGGGCATAGGCCGTGTCTGCGAAGGGCATCGGCTCCGGCGGGATCACCTCCACCTCGCTGTCATGGTACCAGCGTACCTGCTGGTCCGCCTCGAGGCGCAGCGTCCCACCCTCGCCCACGAGGGTAATGATTCCATCCTGTGGCGTGGTGAATCCCCGCGCCACCATGTTGCCCGTATAGGTCACGTTCAGGCCCTGCTCGAAAGTCATGATGACATCCACGGCGGCGAGGCCCCGATACCAGTTCCATGACGGCCGGACAGGAAAGGCCATCAGCTCCGTGCATTCCAGACCGCTGCAGGCCCGCAGCAGGTCGAAATGGTGGACGGCCATGTCGTGCAGGTAAGGATGCGGCATCTGCTCGCGCCACGCATCCGTGGTGGTGCGGGTGATGGCCTGCCGAAACTCGTAGCTGGCAGATGCGACCCGCCCGATCCTGCCGCCTCGTATCGCCTTGCGAAGCGTCTGGGTCTCCGGCCGCCACCGGTAATTCTGGTCCACCATGACGATCACGCCTGTGGCGTGGCGCGCAGCCCGCACGATCGTTGCCGCCTCGATCATGTCTATCGCCAGCGGCTTCTCCGTCAGAACGTGCAGGCCCCGCTCGAGTGCTGCCAGGATGGCAGCCTTGTGGATCATCTCCGGCAGGGCGACGATCGCTGCCTGCGCCTGGGAACGATGCAGGCCCTCTTCGATCGTTGTGAATCGCCTGGCGGGGGGGACTTTGAACTGCTCGCCGACCGTCGCCAGGAGGTCCGGGTGCTTCGCGACCACGCCGGCGACCTCGCACTCCGGACACGCCGAGATCTCTTTGAGCCAGTTCTTCCCGAAGAACCCCAGTCCCAGGACGAGGACGCGCAACCCACTCATGGTGACCTCATTGAAGAGAGCCCTCAGTTTTCAGCGATCAGCGTTCAGCATCGGGCTGATTGCTGAATGCTGACAGCCTCAGTATCCCATGAACGATCGGGGAAGAACCAGGCGAAAACACGGACACGCCGAGCAGACACAGCGTGGCCACTCTTCCCATGACTGCGCCGGAGTGGCTGAAGAAAGCCACGGCTGATTCCCGGGCTCCGGCGGATCCTGAAGAGTCGATGAAGCCGCCACAGCGCACACCGATCGCTTCACGAAGAGTCAGGCGGGCCGGTACCCCATTTCGCCCGAGATGATCATGGCGGTGCGGACGACCTCCTGTCCGATCTTCTCCACCCGTGCCGCGGTCACCCGCGCCTTCAGCACCGAGATGCTGATTGCCGCCACGACCTCCCCGGCGTGGTCCCGAACCGGGGCGGCGATGCAGATCACCCCCTCGTGCAGCTCCTCGGCGTCCACGGCGCAGCCTCGGGCCAGGACCCCGGCCATCTCGACCTCCAGTCGCCGGAGGCTGGTGATCGTCTTGGCCGTCCGTCGTTCCAGTGATTGTCCCGCCAGCAGGTCGCGCCGCTCGCCGGGGCTGAGATGGGCTAGCAGCACCTTGCCCAGTGCCGTGCAATGCGCCGGGACCAGGCGCCCGACGATCGACGGGAAGACCGAGCTGGGCGAGGCCTCTTCCCTGCCCAGGTAGAGGACTTGCCCCTGGTGGAGGACGGCGAGGTGAGCATTTGCGGAGAGGGCCTGGGCCAGCTCCCGCAAGGCCGGCTTGGCCCGCTCGTACACGTCCAGGTGCTGGAGGATGGTGTGGCCGCGCTCCAACAATTTCAGGCCCAGGCGAAAGCGCTTGTCCGGCCGCCGTTCGAGATACCCGAACCGCTCCAGCGTGCTGAGGGCGGGATACAGGCTCCCGGGGCGGGCGCGAAGCCGGCGCGCGATCTGGGTGGCGCTCAGGGTCGGCGTGGCGGGCTCAAAAAGATCCAGGATCGTCAGGGCCCGCGCGAGAGAGGTGGCGTTATAGCGAGGCATTCGAGGCCAGTCGGTCATGGGACCTCGGATGATGACTGTTCTGCTCGGTTGAAGAACACTCGGCTGTTCGGCCCTTCGACGGTTCGGCTGTTCCAGAACTGCCGGGACCCAGGGCGCCGCGGTGGCCACCACCGCAGTGGCGTGGGTGCCCCGAACCGCCCAACGGTCGAGTCCCGAAATACTCTTGGCCAAAGGCCAGTGCCGGTGAATCCCCAGCTCACCAGATCAGGCGGGCTGGTAGGGCTTGAACTCCTCCTTGAACTTCTGCATCGACTCGCGCAGCGTGTCCATGTCACCCGGCTTCTTGCGCTCCAGCACCAGCTCCAGGGGCGCCGACATGCCCAGGACGGGGGAGAAGCCCCGCTTCGAGATCTGTTCCTGGAAGCCGGCGCCCGTCTTCAGGTTCACGCCACCCGTGGGCATGATCATCTTGCCCTTGTGGCGGTCACGCTGGTAGGGGGCCAGCAGGGCGCCAATTCCGCTGGGGCCGTAGATGCTGGCGTTGAAGACCTTGATGGCATCCGGCTCCAGGCCGTCCTCGCGCTCCAGGTAGTAATTGAACTCCGAGGGCGAGAAGGCTCCGGGACAACCGAAGATCTTGGCGGCCCGGACGATCTTGACGAACTGGACGGGCTCGCGGCAGCCGCCCATGCACGTGTCGGGGCCCACCACCATGTCGAAGCCCATCTCGACGGCCGCCTCCAGTTCGCGCGGGTTGATCACGCTGCCCACGCCAATCAGCATCGGGTCGTTGGGTTTGGTCCGGAAGGTCTCCTCGCGACGCTTCCGGAGTTCGCTCATCGCCTCCTTCACGATCCCCTCCGGAATGCGGAAGGTCACCTCGGCGATGTAGCCAGCCTCGTAGATGGCCTGGATGGTGTTGATGACATCCTGGGGGTTCCGGGCGTAATCTCGGCCCATGACCACCACAATGCCCTTCTGTCGGAGCGCCTTGTCCACCCGCGAGGGGTCCTTCGTGTAGGCATTTGCCATGACAATCTCCTCTCTTTCGTTTCTAGCGGAGCGCCACGACGCCGCCGCCCTTCTTGGCGCGGTTGACCTCGGCCTCCACCATCGCCTGGGTGACCATGGTGGTGTCGCCGGGGGTTTCCTGAACCAGGATGCCGTGGGCGGCGCCCCACTCCACAGCCTCGTCAAGCGTCTTGCCCTTCAGCAGAGCCGCGATGATGGCCGAGGCGAAGGAGTCGCCGCCGCCGGTGCGGTCGCTGATCTCCACGTCCCGTCGGACGACCGCCTGATACAGCTTGTCCTCGGCCACATCGTACAGCACCGCCCCCCAGTCGATCCGATCGGCCGAATGGGCGCCACGCAGTTGCGTTCCGATGAGTTTCAGATTCGGGAAGTCCTTGGCCACCTTGCGCAGGAGGCTGACGTACGCCGCCAGCCACTCCTCCATGGGGGCATTCTTCGCCACGTCCACCGTGTAGCCCAAGGCGTCGTCGAAGTCGCTCTGGTTGCCCACCAGGAAGTCCACGTGGGAGACGATCTGCCGGTTGATGCTGCGGGCGCGGTCCTTGTTGGGTTCCACGTTGGCCCGGTAGTTGAGGTCGGTGGACCGCAGCGTGCCGAACTGGCCGGCCTTCTTCAGGTACTCGACGGCGGTCTCGGCCGTCTTGGGCGAGAGCAGGCTGTAGATGCCCCCGGTGTGGGCCCAGCGCACGCCTTCCTTGCCGAAGAGCGTGTCCAGGTCGAAGTCCGCCGCCCCCACCTCGCGGATCGGCGTGTGGGCGCGGTAGTATTCGGTCTTGGACGGGACCACACCCTTGCCCCGGAAGGTGGCATTGATCCCGTTGTGCAGCGTGCCCTTCTTGTCGGTTGCGTACTTGCCCTTCCCGCTGTTGCTGAACCACAGGACGTGGCTGGTGTCCACACCCGCCTCGCGGAACTGGTTCTCGATGTTCCGGCCGAAGCCGTCATCCACCAGCACGGTGAGCACGGTGGAGCGCAGGCGGAAGCAGTACGCCAATCCCTCGGCCACGTTGGTCTCGCCGCCCCCGTGCCAGATGCGGCACGTGCGGGCCCGTTCGAAGGGTACGTCCACCGGGTCGAACCGGATCATCACCTCGCCCAGGGCTACCCCGTCCCACCTGCACTGCTCTTGAGGCTTTAGGCTGAGAGTGGCCATGGTGTCCGGATACCTCCTTTCAACTTGACCGGATCAATGAGAACGACGCGATGTCCCCCATGCGCAAGAATGTGAACGTGGGAGGCTCCTCCCGGCTCCTCGGACCCGGCACCCACCCGGTGCAGCGCACCGGAGAGATGGCCGCCCTGCGCTCGTTCGAAACCTCGCATCGCAGAGACGTCGAGGCAAACGGACGCCGGGCGTTCGCCGGGTAGAGGTTTTGCGGATGGCAAAATCGCTCTTGCAGTATCAAAAAGACCACCCCTCGCTGTCAAGCACAATTCCCCCCGCAGTTGGCGAGGACGAACAACATCTGAGTCAGACCGACGAAATACTCAACCCAGTTTCGACTTGACACCGGCGTCCGGAGTGCTACGGTCTGACCGCTTTGCTGACCGCCCTCTTGCCTCGACCGGGCGATCCCACCGGCAGCAAGGGAAGAACCGACGGGAGGCATTCGCGTGCTGATCCCCATCTCACACGAAGAGCAACGGGTTGCGCGCCTGCCCTGGGTGACCATCCTCCTGGTCGCGGCCAATATCGCCGTCTTCCTCATCACCCTCCCCGCCGTCAACCGGCAAGCCGCCCAGACTCGCCAGCGCGTCGAGGAGGTCCTGCGCTTTGCTGTCGAGCATCCCTACCTCCAGATGCCCGAGGAAGTGACCCGCGTCGTCCCAGCCAGGCGTCCCCCAGCGAACCTCTCGGCCGAGACCATCGCCGAGGAGCAGGGCCGTCTGGATCGCCTCTGGAGTGACCTCAAGGCAACGACCTCGGCTTCCGTCTACCGCAGCTACGGCTACATCCCGGCCGAGCCCCACCTGCTGGCCCTCTTCACCTCGATGTTCATGCACGGGGGGTGGATGCACCTCATCGGGAACATGCTCTTCCTCTGGCTCTCGGGGGGAAGCCTGGAGGATCGGTGGGGCCGCATCGTCTTCCTGATCCTGTACGTGGCGAGCGGCGTCGGGGCCACCCTGATGCACGCCGCCATGACGCCGCACAGCCTCATGCCCCTGGTGGGCGCCTCGGGGGCCATCGCCGGCCTGATGGGCGCATTCCTGGTGCGCTTGGCCACGACGAAGATCCGCTTTTTTTACTGGTTCCTCTTCCTCCGGGGCACGTTCGAGGCGCCGGCCTATGTCATGCTCCCCTTGTGGTTGCTCCAGCAACTGCTCATGGCGCGGACCGGCCCGGAAGCTGGTGTGGCCGTCTGGGCGCACATCGGGGGCTTCGTGTTCGGGGCCGTGGTGGCTGTCGTCATCCGGCTGACTGACATGGAAGAGAAAGTCCTGGCGCCTTCCATCAAGAAAAAGACCGCCTGGACAGCCTCCGATCGGCTGACCGCGGCCCTGGGAAGACTCGACCAGGGAGATGTGGATGGGGCCATCAAGGACCTGGAGACCCTCCTGAAGGCGACGCCGGACAACATCGAGGTCCGCACGTCCCTCATTGACGCCCACGCCCGCAAGGGTGATCACGCCGCCGCCGGCAGGGAGTCGGCACGCCTCGTGGGCGCGTATCTCAAGGCGCGGGACCCGGCCGGCGCCATGACCGCTGCCCGGGAACACAAGCAAGCCTTCCCAGACATCCCCCTCCTGATGCGCGACCAACTGGCCCTGGCGGCCGACTGCGAGAGGCGACAGGATTACCAGGAGGCGGCCTCCCGGTACCAAGAGGCCATCGCCACGGGGCCCGATGATCCCCTGGCGCCGAAAGTCTTGCTGGGCTACGCTCGCCTGATTCTCCAGGTCTTCAAGGAGCCGGCCGAGGCCCTGGAGGTCCTCGAGCGCGCGCGCAAGCATCCCCGGGCGACTCCTGAGTTCGAGCAGGCCATTGCAGAGATGACCGCCGCGGCCAAGGCGTCCCTCCAGACGGAATCAGGGCTCCCCAGACCCAAACCCCAGGTCGCCTCCGAGCCTGTGCACGAGCCTTCGCATCGCCTCTCCACCCCCGAGGTCCTGATCCCAGAGCAGTCGGTGGTGCAGGCACCTGCCCTCACGCTTGACCGCTCGCTGGCTCCGGTTCCCGTCCGTGCGGTGGGAATCGACGCCCGTGGCCTGACCCTTCAGGACCGGCGGGGCGGAAGGGGGCATCTCCCCTGGCAGAAGATCACGGCCGTCTCCGTCGCCGCCATCGGCCAGCCGGAGGCGACGGATCAGGCCCCCGAAACCCCGATCCTCGACCTGATCTTGGCCTCGAACACCACTCCGGCTGATGGACGAATCCGCTGTCTTCGTCTTTCGATCGGCAATCTGGCCATCCCACAACTTCAAAGTGAGCCGTCTCCACTTCGCGCCTTCCAGCGCCTCGTGGCGACGATCCTCAAGGCCACGGGCGCGACGGCTCATCCCAGCCGCGAGGCCTGCTTGGGCATTCAGGGTTTCCCCGCCTTCCCGGACCTCACGACCTACGAAGCCGATCTCGTCACTCGCCTCTCCATCGACCGGTAGGCGAAGAACGTCGCGCATTCCGAGCCCATCCGGAGCAGGAAGTCATCGACCCGCCCTCGCCGTTCAGGGATTGTACGACCCATCCCGCACTGCCCCGTCGGTCCTTGATTTTTGCCGGCAGCGCTGCTAAAAGCTTCCTCAGAAGAGCCGGCATTGGGTGTTCGACCTCTCGGAGAATCCGTGCGATGCCGCGCCGACAACCTCGACACGTTCCGCTCGATCCCCACGGGTTCCTCCCCCGGACGCCGCCCCTGGTGAAACGCCTCGTCCCCCTCGTCGGAGTGCGCTGAGCATGGTCAAGCACCTCGTCATCGCCCCGGAGGAAGTCCGGCAATCCGAAACCATCGACCTGGGCGTGATCCCGGTCAACGTCTATCGCCAGACGCTGGCGGATGAACTGGCCAAGGGTCGCCTGACGGCGGAGGATGCTCGCCGCATCTACCGCGACATGCTGCTCATCCGCGAGTTCGAGGAGATGCTCTCCGAGCTGAAGCGGGTGCGAAGCTACAAGGGGATTGCCTACAATCACCAGGGCCCGGCCCACCTGTCCATCGGCCAGGAGGCCGCGGCCGTGGGCGAGGCGTTCCACCTCGACGTGGAGAGTCACATCTACGGCAGCCACCGGAGCCATGGCGAGGTCATCGCCAAGGGGTTGAGCGCGATCCACCGCCTGAGCGAGGCAGACCTCCAGCGGATCATGGAGGCGTACCTCGGCGGCGCCATCCTCCGGGTGGTGGAGCGGCAGGCCCCTGCAGGCGTCAAGGCCCTGGCGATCGAGTATCTGCTGTACGGGCTCTTGGCCGAGATCTTCGGGCGCGCGACCGGATTCAACCGGGGGCTGGGCGGCTCCATGCACGCCTTCTTCCCCCCGTTTGGGGTGTACCCCAACAACGCCATCGTCGGCGGCAGCGCCGACATCGCCACGGGGGCGGCCCTCTACAAGCGAACCCAGCGCCGGCCCGGCATCGCCGTCGCCAACATCGGGGATGCTTCGCTCGGCTGCGGCCCGGTGTGGGAAGCCCTGCACTTCGCCACCATGGGCCAGCTCTGGACGCTCTGGGAGCCGGAATACCGCGGCGGCCTGCCGATCGTCTTCGCCATCATGGACAATTTCTACGGGATGGGAGGCCAGCCCCGCGGCGAGACCATGGGCTTCCAGCGGCTCGCCACCCTCGCGGCCGGCCTGAACCGGTGGAACCTCCACGCCGAGACCGTGGACGGCAACAACCCGCTGGCCGTCATCGACGCCTTCCGCCGGACGCTTCCCGTCCTCGCGGCCGGCGAGGGGCCCGTCCTCCTCGATATCCTCACCTACCGGCAGAGCGGACACTCGCCCAGCGACGCCGGCTCGTACCGGACGCGCGAGGAGCTGCAACGGTGGCAGGCGGTGGATCCCCTCTTCGAGTTCCGCGGCCAACTCATCGCCGCCGGGGCGGCGACCGAGCCGGATCTCACAGCGCTCGCCGAGTACGCCGCGCTGACCGTGGAGAGGGTGTGCCGCCTCGCCGTGGATCTCTCCATCTCCCCCCGGGTCACGGGGGAGGAGATCGCCCGGGTCATGTTCTCCCAGCGGGTGGAGGAACGGCTCCCCGGCGTCTCGGCCGGGGCCATACAGAAACCCCTGGAGTCGAACAGCCGGGTGCAGGCCATCGCCAAGAAGCGCCGGGGCGGGATCGATCCGATCACGGGCGAGAAGCTCTCCGAGGCGAAGGCCGTCTCGTTCCGCGATGCCCTCTTCGAGGCCATCCTCCACCACGTCTATCACGACGAGCGGCTCATCCTGTATGGCGAGGAGAACCGGGACTGGGACGGCGCTTTCGCCGTGTATCGGGGCATGACGGAGAGCCTGCCCTACCATCGGCTCTTCAACACGCCGATCTCCGAGGGCGCCATCGTGGGGACCGCCGTGGGCTACGCCATCGAGGGGGGACGGGCGCTGGTGGAGCTGATGTACTGCGACTTCATGGGGCGGGCCGGCGACGAGATCTTCAACCAGCTCGCCAAGTGGCAGGCGATGTCCGCCGGCATCCTGCAGATGCCGGTCGTCCTCCGCGTAAGCGTCGGCAGCAAGTACGGCGCCCAACACTCCCAGGACTGGAGCGCGATGACCGCGCACGTCCCCGGCCTCAAGGCGGTCTTCCCGGCCACGCCCTACGACGCCAAGGGCCTCATGGCCTCCGCGCTCTCGGGAAACGACCCGGTCGTCTTCTTCGAGAGCCAGCGGCTGTACGGCATCACCGAGTGGTTCCAGAAGGAGGTTCCGGCTGGCTACTACAGGATCCCCATCGGTCTCCCGGAGGTCAAGCGGCCGGGGACGGACCTCACGATCCTCAGCATCGGATCCACGCTGTACCGGGCGGTCGAGGCCGCGGATCGCCTCCAGGCCGAGTTCGGCGTCTCGGCCGAGATCGTCGACGGGCGCAGCCTGGTGCCGTTCGACTACGGACCCGTGATCGAGTCGGTCAGGAAGACGGGGCGCATCCTGGTGACCTCGGATGCCTGCGAGCGGGGGAGCTTTCCCCAGACCCTCGCCGCAAATCTCCAGGAACTGGCCTTCGACGCCCTGGACGCGCCGGTCGCCGTGGTGGGCGCCCGCAACTGGATCACCCCGGCCGCCGAGATGGAGGATCTCTTCTTCCCGCAGCCCGCCTGGCTCCTGGATGCGATTCACACGTCATTGCTGCCTTTGCCGGGGTACCGGCCGCAGACGGACCGGTCGGTCGAGGCGAGGCGGCGCGAGCACAGGCTGGGCGTGTGAGCCGTGATCAGAGGCGGCGTTGATGTGATCGAGACTCTTGCGTGGATCCCAGGGAGGGGAAAGGAGTAGACAATGGCCAAGAATTTTTTCACCAGGCTGAAGCAGGAGACCCCGACCCGCTTGTGGATCAATAACCCCACCGTGTCGGAGGTGAAGCTGGCCATTGAGCACGGGGCGGTGAGCTGCACGACCAATCCGACCTACGGCGCCAACATGATCCGCCGCGACGGCGAGTTCGCGCGGTCGCTGATCCGGGAGTGCCTCAAGCAGAGCAACGACGATACCGTGGTCGCCGACCTCACCCAGCAGCGCCTGGTCGCCCGGATCCTGCCCATGTTCCGGCCCATCTTCGCCGCCAGTAACGGGTGGGACGGGGTCGTCTCCATCCAGGGCGATCCCCGGCTCGACACGGACCCCGACCACATCCTCGGGGAGGCCTTTCGGTACCGGTCGCTGGGATCCAACTTCATCGCCAAGATCCCGGCCACGGCGGCCGGACTCAAGGCCATGGAGGTTCTGATCGAGGACGGGATACCCGTGATCGCCACCGAGGTCTTTGGCCTCTCGCAGATGGTCGCCGCCTGCGAGGTGTACCGGCGGGCCGCCGCCAGGGGCGGAAAGCGCCCCGTCTTCTACGTGACCCACATCACCGGGATCTTCGATGAGCATTTGAAGGAGTACGTCGAGAAGCAAGGCATCCAGATCGCCCCCGAGACCCTGGCCGTCGCCGGGGCGACCGTGGCCCGGCGGCAGTACCGGATCATGAAAGAGCGCGGCTACGACGGGATCCTGCTCGGCGGGGGCGCCCGGGGCACCCATCACTTCACGGATTTCGTGGGCGGGGAGTTCCACATCACCATCAACTGGAGCACCGCCGAGGAGATCCTGGCCCTGAACCCGCCGGTCACGAACCAGATTGCCCTCGAGACGCCGCGCGCGCTGATCGCGGAGCTGGAGCAGAAGCTCCCGGATTTCCGCAAGGCGTGGCGCGAGGGCGAGCTGGCCGTGGAGGAGTTCGCGGAGTACAAGCCCGTCCAGCGCTTCCGCAATCAGTTCATCCGCGGCTGGAATCAGCTGCTGGACGCCATCAAGGAGGAGCGGGGCAAAGGACCCGCTCGATGAGCGGACAGACGGTCCTGATCACCGGGGGGAGCGGCTTTCTCGGGGCGCGCACGGCTCGCCGGATCCTCCGGCAGATCCCGGGGCAGAAGATCGTCCTGACCGGTCTCGTCCCCCATCCGCGAACGGCTCCGCTGGCGAGGCAAGTTGCCTTCGTCCCGGCCGATCTCTCGGATCCCCGGGCCTGCCTGGCCCTGCTGACCCCCGACACCCGTGCCGTGTACCATTTCGCCTCCCTGGTGTCGGGGGGAGCCGAGCGCGATTTCGTCGCGGGCTTCCAGGCCAATGTGCGTGCCACCATCAACCTGCTGGAAGCCTGCCGGGAGAAAGGGGCGTGTCCGCGGTTCTTCTTCGCCAGCTCCATTGCCACCTTTGGCGGGGCGAGACTGCCCAAGGTCGTCGACGACTGGACGTACCAGCATCCCCAGAACAGCTACGGGGTCGCCAAGGTCATCCGCGAGCAGCTCCTCAACGATTACTCCCGCAAGGGATACGTTGATGGCCGTGCCATGCGCCTGCCCGCCATCGTGGTCCGCGATGAACCCAACACGGCCGCGAGCGCCTCTGCCAGCGCGCTGGTTCGCGAGCCACTCTGCGGGGATAGGGTGAGGAGCCTGCGGGGCGGTCCTCCCGTTCGACCAGAGGAAACGACGAAGCCGTCTGCGGGGATAGCGATAGCTTGATATGTGGTGATTCATTGAAGCGCTCGTCGCTCGGGCGGTGAGGCGAAGATCGGAGGGACGGGATGCGGTTTGCAGGGAAGGCGGCACTGATCACGGGGGCGGGGAGCGGCATCGGCGCAGCCAGCGCGCGTCTGATGGCCTCCCAGGGCGCCGCGGTGGGCGTGATGGGACGGACGGCCCGGACGGTCGAGCGGACCACGCAACAGGTTCGCGACGCGGACGGGCGGGCGCTGGCCATCGTCGGAGACGTCTCCATCGAGTCCGACGTCGACCGCGCGGTTCGGCAGACGGTCGAGGCGTTCGGCCGCCTCGACATCCTGGTGGCCAACGCCGCGATCCAGCTCCACAAGCGGGACCGCCCGATCCACGAGCAGGCGCTGGACGCCTGGGAAGAGACCCAGGCCGTCAACCTCCGCGGGTGCTTCCTCACCTGCCGGGCGGGCGTGCGGCAGATGCTGGCCCAGGGTAACGCAGCCGCCATCGTCATCGTCAGCTCCGTGACCGCCCACATCGGCTGCGCCCCCCAGAACCCGGCCTACACGGCCAGCAAGGGGGGACTCGTCTCCTTCGGACGGGCGCTGGCGGTTCAGTACGCGCCGCACGGGATCCGGTGCAACGTCGTCTGCCCGGGGGCACTGGAGGAACCGCCGGATGCCGAAGACGTGGACCTGATCGCGCGGGAGAAGCGAATGGCCGGGAAGATCCCTCTCGGGCGGTTCGGTCGCTTCGAGGAGATCGCGCCGATGGTCGCGTTCCTGGCTTCGTCGGAGGCAAGCTACATCACCGGGGGCGTGTTCCTGGTGGACGGCGGCATGACGGCGGTCTGAAGGGCGACCGCGGTCACGCCGCAGCGGGCAGGGACCGCAACGAAGACGAAAACCCCCACCGGTCCTTGCGGATCGGGTGGGATTCTTTTTTCGGCTGTGGATACGAGGGGATCAGGCCACGACCTTCGCGTACATGCCGGGAGGCACCAGCCGGATGATCTGCACGGGCTCCGAGACGTTCTTCAGCCGGTGCGCGCCGGTATCTTCCAAGACGTAGCGGTCCTTGACCCGCCCCGCCGTCTCCGGGCCGAGCATGACCTCGCCGCCCTTCGAGAGTGCCGCGATGCGGGCCGCGATGTTCGTCGTCGAGCCGGAGGCGGTGAAGGTCCACCGGCCGCCCCCGGCGGCGTCGAGCTTCGTGGCGCCGACCAGCGCCGGGCCGCTGTTGATCCCGACGTGGATGGCGATCGGGGGATAGACCCCCTGGTACTCACGGTTGAGTTCAGCCACTTTGGTGTGGATCTGCAGCGCCGAGCCGGCGGCGTTCAGGGCGTGGCGGATCCGGTCTCCCTCGCTCTGGAAGATCACCATCAGGCCGTCGCCGACCTCCTGGTTCACCTCCCCGTGGTTCGCCCGGATGATCTCGAGAAACCGGGCGAAGTAATCCTGGATCAGGCGATTGACCCGTTGCGGTGGAAGCTGTTCGGAGAGGCGCGTGTATCCCTCCACATCGAGGAACAGGACCGAGACGTCTGCTTCACGTTTCTCCAGCTCGCGGGCATCCGGGTTCCGCTCGAGGAGTCGCGTGACGGACTCGGGGACGAATTTGACCAGCTCGCCCTTGATCTGCTCCAGGAGCTCGACCTTCTGCGTGGACTCCCTGAGGCTCTGGAGGGCGGTTGCCAGGTCCGTATTGCGGGCTTCCAGATCGGCGCGCATCCTCCGCAGGCGTTCCGCCATATCGTTGATGGCCTGGCCGAGGTCGCCGATCTCATCCTGGTTCGGGACGGTCACGCGCGTCGCGAAGTCGCCCCCGCCGATCCGGCGCGCCGCCTCCGCCGCGCGGGCGATGGGCCGGAGGACGACGCGACCCATGAAGATGACGAGGGCGCCGGCCACGCCGAGGATGGTCAGGAACGCGACGAGGATCTGGCGGTTCCGGGCGGCCTTGAGATCGGCATCCAACCGATCCAGCCCGAGGCTGATGCGCAGCACCCCGCGCACCTGGTGATCGCTGCCGTGGCACTCCTGGCACTTCTCGAGGTTTCGCAGGGGTCGAAACAGCGTGAGGACGTGGCTGCCGTCCACCCGCTCGTCGGCCTCCTGGGGTTCCATGCTCTCGATCGCCCGGGCGATCAGCGGGTTGGTGCTTCGGGGTCCGGGCTCCCGCCGCATCTTGGAGATGCGCGCGATGATATCGGCGTCGAGGCCGGCCCGGCGGTTCACCTGGTTCATCGTCTCCAGGTCGGTGAATGCCTCCACTCCGTTCCGGCGGTACACCTCAAGGCAGCGGACGTCCTTAAGTTCGGCTTTCAGGTCCTGGATGAGGGCCCGGATGATGTCCGGCCTCCCTCCCAGCATCCCGTTCTCGATGCTTCGCAAAATAGACCCGGCCAGGAGGCGGGCGGTCGCCTGATTGAACGACACGAGGACCTCCGCCTCGCGGCGGATGTTCAGGATCATCAGCGACCCAATACCCAGGACGAGGATCGCCAAAATCAGCGCGATAACCTTGGTGCGAAGGTGGCGTCGGAACAGATTGAGGGGAAACATCGTCTGCTCCCGAAGTCTCATCAGATATCCGCCCTTGCCCTGGCGATGGCGCGACCGGCGCGATTTCTGGCTTGTACCAGGCTTCCCCGCCTCAGTCAAGCGCTGAGCCCGAGAATGCCCGCCGCCCGCTGCCCGCACACGTGTTTCCCTGCACGTGCACACTCTCCCTTGCATCACTCCAGGACCGGCTTTCGTCTTGACACCGGGCGCCGTTCTGATACTGTCTCGACACCTCGGCGGGTTTCCGTGGGCTGATAGGGCAGGCGGGGGCGCAGAGGCCAGCAGGCATGCAAGATCAAGACGCGCAGAGCCCTTTAACACGGGCGAACGCGAACGGCCCTTCGAAGGATAGTAACTTCGGGGGCCGTGTTACTTTGCAGGCTACCCTTCCCGGCCAGAAGCAACTAAAGCCGTAAACCCAATAGGAAAGTGCGTCAGCGGCGGGCCCCCATGCAAAGGAAGCTTGACGAACCTATCCGAAGATGCCACGAATTCTCGTGCGCCTACCTGCGTAGCCGGTCTCCGCCTGCCTTTCACGGGCGCTTGATGTCTCCGCCGGTACGAACTCATTTTCCTGAGGAGGGTGGATCATGCGACAGAAGACGAAGGGACCGACCCGTCCCGGAAACAACCGGGGAATCAGCCGCCGCAAGTTCCTCGGGGTGACCGCGGGGGCTACCGCCACCCTGTCTTTCGGGACGTTCCTCCGCAGCGGCCTGGGCGCTGCCAAGATCAGTCTCCTGACATGGCCCAATACCCTGTCGGCCATGGATGATGTCCTGCGGGAGCAGGCCAAGCTGTACACCAAGGACAAGGGCGTCGAGGTCAGCGTCGAGTTCATCAGCTACAATGACCTTCCGACCAAGACGGCGGCGGCCGTGGAGAGCGGCGCCGGACCCGATATCGTCGCCCTGGTCGCCGACGGCGCACACCTGCACGACAAGGCCCTGGTGGACATCGGCGATGTCGCCGACTCCCTGGGTAAGGAACTGAAGGGCTGGACCAACATCGCTAAGGACATTGGCATCGTCGGCAAGACCTGGAAATCGATCCCCTGGGGCATCGTCCCCCAGGTGATCGACTACCGCTCCGACTGGCTGAAGGAAGTCGGGTACACGAAATTTCCGGATACCTACGACGAGATGCTGGTCCTGGCCAAGAAGCTGAAGGACAGGGGGCATCCGGTCGGCTTCGCACTGGGGCGGGCCATCGGTGACGCCAACCAGTTCCACTACCCGCTGCTCTGGGCATTCGGGGGCGCCGAGTGCAAGAAGGACGGAAAGACGGTCGCCATCAACTCACCCGAGACGGCCAAGGTGGTGGACTACCGGCGGCAGTTGTTCAAGGATGGCGAAAGCGAGGATGTCCTCTCCTGGGACGACTCCGGCAACAACCGGGCCTTCCTGGCCGAGCAGCTGTCGGTCACGCTCAATGCGACCAGCATCTACTGGGCTGAGAAGAAGAATGCGCCGCATCTCCGCGAGGTGACGGACCACGCCCTGCCCCCCAGGGGGCCCGCGGGTCGGTTCGGCTACTCCACGCCGTTCAGCCTGGGCGTCTTCAAGTTCTCCAAGGTCCAGGAGGAGGCCAAGGCGTTCATCCGCTGGCTGATGGAGCCCAAGCAGTACTCGGCCTGGCTCGGCGAGGGCGAAGCCATGATGGCCGGCCTCCTGAACTTCTACGAGGATGACCCGGTCTGGAAGAGGGACCCCAAGTTCGCCCCGTCCAAGGATGTCCCGAAGTACTGTCGGATGCCAGGGTATCCTGCGCCGCCGTCCCGCTATGCGGCCGAGGCAATGGTCAAGTACGTGATAGTCAACATGTTCGCCCGGGCCGCCAAGGGCATGTCCACGCCGGAGACCATCAAGATCGCCGAGGCGGAGTTGAAGGAGATCTACTCCAAGGCATAGCCCCACCGAGAGGGCGGAGGGACAGATGGCTGGCATCGCACAAGCCGAACGAATGCCGGCCGAGTTCCGGCTTTGAGGCGCCTTCAAACCGGAGGCGCTCACCGGGTATTTCCGGATCTCCCCGACAGTGTGCCTCATGCTGGTGCTGCGAAGGTGTCCCTTCGGCCTCGCGGTGTGGATCAACCTCACCGATCGGGTCCTTGGGGAGCCGGGGAAGTCCATCTGGGTAAGGAACTTCCTCAAGCTCCTCGAGGATTCGCTTTTCCGCCAGACGGTCTGGGACTCAATCGTGTACCCCGTCTCCGCCGTGGTCCCGAAGACAAACCTGAGGTCATCCTAGCCTTGCTGCGCAGCCGGGAGCCTCCGGGCCGGAATCTGATCCGCCGGGTACTCTTGCTGCCCTGGATCGTTCCCACCTCGCTCAGCGCCTTCACTTGGCTCTGCATGTTCGACCCGCTGTTCAGTGTCGTGAACTACATCTTGCTCGGCCTCAACCTCCCGACCCAATTTCTGCCGTACGCTCGCGTCGATGATGACGCCGTCTGGCCGCCTGGACTGCCTTGCTTCTTTTCCCGACGAGAAGTGGGCCATGCTGGCCAGCGAAGCATCTGGATCTGCCCGGAGCAACCTCCTCGACTTCTCTCTGCCCGGCCCTTGGGGAGGTGTGAGCCCCGAAGGGCTGTGGCATTCTCGCGTGGCTCGCCTGGGAATCTTCCGCCCAAGACGGATGGCTGCCTTGAATGGTGCGGGAAGTCATGCGCGAAGCAGGTCAAGGACCTCTCACCCATTGCGTGGTATTTCCCATCTCGAAAGGAGAGCCGTCATGCTGGCCCACCCGGATGAAGCTTGGATGCCAGCCATGATCAGAGCGTTATTCATGGCGGTGCTGATGGCGGTAGCGTGGGGAATGCCCGCGATCGCGGCCGCCGGCGAGTCCCCAAGATGAACATCAAGCTGGGCCACGCCGGCGTCGTGGACATGTCGTATCACAAGGGGTCATTGAGATTCGCAGAACTGATGAAGGTGCGCACGGGCGGCGCCGTCACCGTACACGTGTTCCCCGACAACCAGTTGGGCAGCGAGAAAGACATGCTGGAGCAGGTGCAGAACGGCATCACCCACATCTCTCTGACCGGCCCTAGCATGCTTGCCCAGTTCAGGGGATGGGGAGCCATCGGCGTCCTCAGCATGCCATACGTGCTGCAGGGGGACACCGAAGAGGAGTTGCGCCCCAAGCTAATCAAGTTGGCGCGTGGACCCCTCATGGCCGAACTGAACGAGAAGGCCGCCCAGGAAAGCGGGATCCGGATCCTGGACATGGGATGGTGGTACGGCGAGCGCCACCTGACCACCAAGACCAAGCAGGTCGTCAGGCCAGACGACATCAAGGGCTTGAAGATCCGGACGATGGATTCCCCGGTGGCCAGGGCAGCTATGGCCACCCTCGGCGCAGCCACGACCCCCATGGCCGTCTCCGAACTGTACACCGCCTTGCAGCTTGGGGTGGTCGAGGGACAGGAGAACACGCTCAACACCATCTACTCCCACAAGTTTTACGAGGTCCAGAAGTACGTGGCGATGACGGGCCATATGGCAATGAATCTGGCCCTGGTCATCAACAACAACTTCTATAATAGCCTCTCGCCCGGGCTTCGCGATCTCTTCGTCAAGACCATGGCGGACGCGGGAGATTACGAGAGCGAGCTACAGATCGCCATGAACAAGAAGAACCTGCTGGACCTGAAGGACAAGGGCATGATCGTCACTGTGGTGAACAAGGCCGAGTTCGCCGAGAGGACTAAAGACGCCTGGAAGGAGTTTGAGCCGATCTTCGGCAAGGGATTCTACGAGAAAGTCCTCCAAGCCGCGAAGTAGGTAGGCCCGAGTCCGGGGGCGGGGCTGACCGTCATGGTGATGGCGGTTCCCGCCCTGCTGCCCCTCCTGCAGCACGCCGGGATTGACTTGGTGCACTTCGGCGTGGTGTTCGTCCTGAACATCTTGATCCGCACCGGGGGATCCAGCCGCGCAAACGAGAGATAGTGCGGGATCACACGCCGATGACCGGCGTCCTCATCGTCGTGCTGGCCATCGCCAGCCATTGGCCGGCCATGGTCACGTGGATCCCGAATCTGTTGCTCCCCTGCTCCTCTTCTCCTGCGTCCCGCTGAACCCACGGACTCAGATCAGATTGGATCCGCCATCCACGAAAATCGTCTGCCCCGTGACGAAGTCTGAGGCCTGGGACGCCAGGAAGATGGCCATCCCCACATAGTCGCAAGGATTGCCGAGACGCCCGAGAGGGATGGACTGGATCCGCTTCTCCAGGTCCTCTGCGTGCGCCGCGAAGTACGGCTTGTTGAGATCGGTCATTGTCGGCGCCGGGGCAATGGCGTTGACGTGGATGTGATGCGGCGCCCATTCCAGGGCCATCACCCTCGTGAGGTGGGACACGCCCGCCTTCGTCACGGCATACACGCCCCGCAGGGGCTGGAGCACCTGCGAGATGTTCGAGGAGATGTTGATGATCTTCCCCTGCTTGCGTTTGATCATCTCGATTCCGACAACCTGGGAGCAGAGAAAGACGCCCCGGAGGTTGACGTCCATCATGGCATTCCAGTCCTCGTCTGTGACCTCCTCGATGGCCTTCCTGAGGAGGATCCCGGCGCAGTTGACGAGGATGTCGATGTGGCCGAACTCCCTGAGCATCTCGCTCACCATCTGTTGCACGGATGGGCGCTTCGTCACGTCCACGGACATTGATCTGGCATTCAACCCCTGCGCCCGAAGGGTCTCGGCTGACGTCTCTGCCTGATCGGCGAGGATGTCCGCGATGACGGTTGCCGCGCCCGCCGAGGCGAGACCCTCGGCGACGGCGAAGCCGATCCCCCGGCACCCGCCCGTCACGATTGCCACCTTGCCGGAAAGATTGAAGAGAGCCAAGGAATTCACCCTGCTGCCTCCTCTCCCTCCCTACCGGACGCTCTGCCTGGAATCCTCGTTCCTCTCCGGCTGCGGCCCCCGCTCGCCCTGGGCGCCTGGCGGACGCCCGAAGGCCAACGCCATCAACTGTCGCCGCCCCTCCTTCGCGTTGTGGATGTAGACGGTCAGGTGGTCGAGCAATCGCGGGGCGAATCGGAGCGACGACAGTTCCTGGGCAAACGCATCCGCGGCAATCTCGCTCAACTGGGAGATGCCGGAGGTAATCGCGAAGGGTCCAAGCCTGAAGGTCGTCACCCGGCACAACTTGGCGGCGCGTCCCAGCCTGGACTCTTCCAGGTGATGGAAGAGTTCATGGGCGAGGTAGAGCGGCCCCACGTCGGCCACGCCGAGGACCTCCACGAGGTCGTGCCGGGTGAGGAATGCGTTCATCTCGGCGACGGCCCGCGTGTAGAGCGTGATCTGTCGTTGCCGGTGGACGTAGGTGGACGTCATCACGACCGCGCCGAAGACGTAATCCTCGGCGCTCTCGACCACCTGCAGCCCGAGTTCGGCGCTGAGTTTCCCGGCATCCGCCGTACCGTGGCGAGCCTTCATCTCGCGCGCCGCCTCCCGCCCGTAACCGATGGCCTGCTCCACCACGGCCTGCCGCCGGTCCGCCGGTATCTTGCGGTAGGCGACGTCCTCGCGGAGCATCCCCGCCCGCATCTCGAAATCAACCCCCCGCTGGAGCGCGGCACTCACAAGAGAGGTCACCTCCGAAGCCGGCACCGTCGCGTCCTCCTCGACCCTGTCCCTTGACTACAAGGCATTCGCCCGAACGCCGGCGACGATGACCACGGGCTGATCGTCAGGCGCCCCGTCCAGTTCACTCCGGGCAACCCCCGCGGCATGCTCCAGGCTCTGGAGGCCGGATAGGTCCACCAGCCGTCCCCCGACGAGGACGAACATGTCCGGATACACGGTGGCGTCGCCCACATAAACCGTGCCCTCGCCCCACAGCCTGCTGAAGACCCGCTCCCACTTGCCGGCGACGGTCGGCCGGACGAGGGCAGCCTCACGCTGCAGCTTGACGAACCCCTGCTGGTCCACGACGCGGATCGGGCGGCGGGTCTTCTTGAACAGGCCCCACTGTCGCTCCTCCACCACTCCCTCGAAGACCCGCAGCAGATCGGTGGCTCCCAGCAACCGGACCGTCCCCAGGTCGGCCTGCATGGACTGCGCGGCGATCTCCCGAGCCTCCTCCTGGCTGACCTTCTTGAGCAGGTCCCGGGTCTTGAGCTCCGTGGTGCCCACTGCAGTCGCCCGGACCCGGCTCTTCTGCGCGTCCACCTCCACGAACACCTGCACCGATTCCGGGGCCGCACCCACGCGGATCGCCGCCGCGGCCGCCTCCCGCTTGATTGCCGCGAGGTCCTCCGGCCGCGGGTTGGGAATCGTCCGCTCGACCACGTCCCGGATCATGGCCAGCGCGACGCCGATGGACGAGATGACCTCGGCGTTCTCCGAGATCTTGAAGTCGAGGCCCATCTCCTGCGCCGTGAAGGGGATGAGGGCCGCCGCCCCGCCGCCGCCACCGACCAGGGTGAGGCCGTGACGCTCGAGCCGGTACTCCTCGATCAGGGTCTCGATCAGGGCCATGATCTTCTGCGTGGGGATCGCGAGGATGCGGCGGGCCGCCTCGTCCACGTCCACCCCCATCTTCTCCGCCAGGACACCGATGGCCAGGCGGGCCGCCGCCGGGTTCCCGTACGAGTAATGGCCCGGCCGGGCGAGCCCGAGGGCGTTGGCCGCACAGGTGTTGGTGATCGCGAAGGTCTTCCCCCCCGGCGTGCGAACGGCGACGTGGTCGCCAGGGTCGGTGGCCAGGGGCTTCACCAGGACGAGCTCCCCATCCCGCAGCTCGGCCGGGTCCGCAAAGGCAGCGTAGGGCAGGCCGGCGATGTGGGCGCTGCGCGGCCCGACGTCCACGAGGCCGTCGCCCCGGAGCCGAGGCATGCTTCCCCCGGCGACCCCGAGGACGCGCACGTCCAGGGAGTTCAGGAAGGTGCGGTGCCCTCCCAGCTCGACGTACTTGACCATCGGCCGGCCGTTGCGGATGACGCCGATGTTCGTGCTGGTCCCGCCTACCTCGAAGAAGATGCCGTCGGACACGCGGAGGTACATCAGGGCGCCCGCCACGCTGGCCGCCGGGCCTGAGAGCATGGTGAGGATCGGCCGCCGGCGCATCTCCTTGACGTCCATGAGCCCGCCGTCCCCGCGCATGATCATGAGCGGCGCCTCGATGTGCGCCCTGCGGACGCTCTGCTCGGTCATGGCGGCCGTCTCCATCATCTTGGGCAGGATGGAGGCGTTCACCACCGCGGTCCGGGTGCGCACCGTGAGGCCGTAGAGCTTGGAGATCTCGCTGCCGCCGCAGGCCGGTAGCTCCAGCTCCCGCGCGATGTCCGTCACCAGTCGCTCGCGCGCGGTGGCGTCCACACCGAACGCTTCGCTGGCCACGATGACCCGCGCCCCCTGCCCTCGGAGCGCCTCCAGCTCGCGCCGGACGGCGTCGGGATTGACGTTGGCTGTAGGCAAAAAGGCGTGGAAGGGGGTCAGCACCTTGCCCGGCGCCAACTCGATGGCCCCGATCCTGGTCTGGCGGCGCGCCAGGCGGCTCTGGATCCACCCGCCGCCCATCCCCAGGATCCCCACCGGGGCCACGTCGCCCTCGAGCAGCGCGTTGGTGGCCTGGGTGGTGCTGTGCGCCACGAAGCGGACGTCGCGAGGGTCCATGCGGTTCTGCGCGAGGACGTCGTGGAACACCTGGACCACACCGGCAGCCACGCCCTCTGGCGCCCGGTGGGTGGTCATGGTGGTCGCCTTCCCCACGATCTTCAGGCTGGTATTGTCTATCGCTACCGCCTTCGTAAATGTGCCGCCGACGTCGATGCCTATACGGACTTCCATGGGATCGGCCTATCCCCCCGTGATTCGCCCGCTCACTCACCTGACGACCGCTCCCGTCGCCGCCGTGGCCGGCCTCCTCCCGTGGGGAGGCCGGCCCGCTCCGCCGGGTATCGGCAATCGCAAGGTTGGAGCCCCCGTCTGCTCGGAACCTCCCTAACGGTAAAGCATCAGGACTGCCGTGATCGCCGTGAGCGCCGCGGCCGCCCAGGAGAACGGCAATGCGGTCTTGATGTGGGACGCCCCCGTGATCTTCAGGTAGCCGAGGGTCCACAGCGTCCAGGAGTTGATCGGATCGGTGGTACCGTGCACGTAGTTGATCCCCTTCCAGGCGCCCCAGAGGAAGCCGGGGCTGACGGTCTTCATCCCGAGGAAAAGCGGCACGAGGGCCGACCCCACCCCCGCGAGGCACATCGGGCCCCGGTAGACGGCCAGCGGGGCGAGGATGCCGAGGAAGATGGCAATGGCCCACGGCGTGCTCGGCAGCACCCCTCCCAACAGGGCCTTCAGAGGAGCCTGGACCTCGGGCAGCGACGAGGCCTTGATGATCGCGCCGATGATCATCCACACGGCGCAGACCGGCGCCATGCTCCGGAACCCGTCGTACAACGCCTTCTGGAACAGGTCCACCGTGATCCTGAACGGGCGGTAGTGAATGGTGGTCAGGAGGGCGAAGACGATACCCGCCAGGAACGCAGGGACCAGCGGCCACTTGAACGCCATGACCGCGACGACCGGGACGATGGGCGAGATGAGCGCGTACCAGGGGGCCCTGCGAGCGGGCGCGCTGCCCCCCTCGGCGTCATCTATCGTGCCGCTGCCGTAGCCCGTGGTATTGACGGCGTGCGTCCGCACCGCGCCCAGGAGGTGGATCTTGACGAAGGCCAGAACGACGGCCATGGCGGCCCAGATGCAAAGCTGGACCACGTACAGCGTGAAGAAGGTGTTGAACCCCTGCTCGATTTTGAAGAGGGGCTGGAAGATGCCCCACTCGACGAGGCTCAACTGGATCCCGGCGATGATCGAGAAGGTGAAGACCGGTGCGACGACGTTGGCCGGGATGCCCATCGTCAGCATGATGGGAAGCGCGATCACGCCGACCATGACCGCCGCGCCGACGCCATACATCGAGGTGAAGAGGAAGGTGATCACGAGGACCATGGCCACGGTGATGGCCATCGGGCGGTCGCCGGCCAGCTCCGCCGCATTGCGGATCAGGGTCTCCGCGATGCCGGTCTGCATGAGCGTCTCGGCCAGCCACGCGCCCATGATGATGACCATGGTGGTATTGGCGAAGCTGAGGATGCCGCCTTCGATGACGTCCTTGAGGACCTTATCTCCGGCGCCGGCGAGCAAGGCCCATGCCACCGCCAGCCCGATCAGCACCGGGACCATGGCCTGGCCCCGCATCAGCAGGATGCAGGCGACCACCCACAGCGCCAGGATGGTGACTCCCAACAGGATCTGCATGCCAGCACCTCCCTATCCCTGCGGAGCAGTTCTGCGTCGCGAACCAGGTTCGGTCCAGCCGGTGTTGTGCGGCACGGTTGGGTCCTCTTGCCGCTCGCATGGCGGGGGCCCGCGCCCTCCTGTCCGCGTCCTGCGCTGAACGGACGGCGGGGGGATGCCCCCACGGTCCGAGTGCAGCCCGGGGGACCGACGGGACACCCTGACACGGTGGGCCAGGGGCAGCCCGCTGGTGTCCACTGCTCTGCTCGGGCGCCGGCCGGATGGCCCGGGTCCCAGCCAGCTATTCTCCCTCACCTGCTCACCGCCCGTAGCCCATCCTAGAGCCCGATGCGCCTCTGGTGGACGATGCCTGCTGACCCGATGCCTCCGGCCAGAGGCCCGAGTTGGGCCCGGACGACGGCCGGTCTGGACAGCGGGCCCTCCCGACGGAGCAACTCCAAGATCGTCCTCCGATTTCCCTTGCGGACAAGCTGGACATCCCGGATGGAATGCGAGTGTAGCGTCATCTTCATCGAGAAGACCATCATGTCATTTCATTTGACCACCGCGGGAGGGGGCTTGAGAACCGAAGGAGTTGGTATGTGAGCGTTCACGCTCGACCGGGGCAGCCGATACCTCGAGAGCGTCCAACGGGGGAAACCCCAGTCTAGCCTTCGAGTGAGCTACGGAGGGGGGAGATTGGCAAAAAGCCTTTGTAAAAACCGATGGTAATTCAAATCGTAGCCGTGTCAAACATTTTTTCGCCAAACAGGGCTCTGCGCCAGTTCCCAAAGCCCAGATTCCCGCGGAGGCAATGTCCTGGAACTCAACGCGGCCGCCCCGAGACGCGTCCCGCACCTCTGAGCCCCACGCTCCAGACACCCACGAGGGTGATCCGTGTAGGGGCGGGCTCGCCCCGCCATCCTCCGGAGGGTCCGATCCTATCGAACCGTTGACTCGTGAAGGATGCAACACGGAGAAACCGCTTGCCTGGGCCGAGTCACCCCTGTATAGAAATACGGCCCTGCATAGTTCAGGGCGCGTTCATCCCGTGCTTTCGAGGTTCGTTCACCGATGATGGAGCACCCAGAACGAGACGGCTTTCCCCGCATGGCATCTTTCAAGAACGTGGCGCATCTCAAAGACCATCTGGCCACTCTTCCCATCGCCGTCGCTTGCGATGATGAGGTGCTCCCTCCGGATGGAAACCCGCTGGCGCAACCCCTGAATGTGTACGGGCGGACGGTCGGCAACCGGTTCGCCACCCATCCCATGGAAGGATGGGACGGCACGCTCGACGGGAAGCCGTCTGATCTGACACTCCGCCGCTGGACGCATTTCGGCATCTCCGGCGCGAAGTTGATCTGGGGCGGTGAGGCGATGGCTGTTCGCCAAGACGGTCGGGCCAACCCCAACCAGCTCTGTTATTCCAGGCAGAACGAGAAGGGCCTCGCGGCCCTCCTGGCAACCCTCAAGGCAGGGCACCGCCAGCGCTTCGATACGACGGACGATCTCTTCGTGGGACTGCAGCTCACCCATTCAGGACGCTTCTCTCGCCCCGAGCCCGATCATCTGCCCCGCCCCCGCATCGCCTACCGGCACCCCATCCTGGACACCCGGTTGGGCATCAACGACGATAAGCCGATCTTCACGGATGGCGAGCTGGAGGACTTGGTGCAGGACTACGTGGCCGCCGCCAGGTTCGCCGCCGAGGCCGGTTTCGATTTCGTGGACATCAAGAGCTGTCACGGCTACCTTTTGCACGAGTTTCTCTCCGCCCACACGCGGCCCGGGCCCTACGGAGGGTCCCTGGAGTACCGCACGCGCCTCTTCCGGGAGATCGTGCGCGCCATCCGGCGGGACGTCCCGGGCCTGCACCTCGGCGTCCGTGTTTCCATCTTCGATTTCGTCCCCTTCATGCATCCCGGGATGGGGCAGGGGACGCGAGGCGTGCCCATCGACTTCGGCCCCTACCTGCCCTACCGGTATGGATTCGGGCTGAATCCCGACAACCCGCTCGAGATCGACCTGACCGAGCCACTGGCCTTCCTGCGACAGTGTCTGGACCTCGGGATTCGCCTCATCAATATTTCCTGTGGGTGCCCCTATTACAATCCGCATCTCATGCGTCCGGCGACCTTCCCTCCCTCGGATGGGTACCCAGCGCCGGAAGATCCGCTCATGGGATGCGCCCGCCTGCTGGATGCGACCGCCCGGTGCAAGCGCGCCGTCCCGGAGCTCATTATTGTCGGCACCGGCTACACCTACTTTCAGGAGTACGTGCCCCATGTCGCCCAGGCCCAGGTCCGCCTCGGCCACGCGGATCTCGTCGGGATCGGCCGCATGCTGCTGCCCTATCCGGAACTTCCGCACGATATCCTGTCGGGTCGGCTCCTGAACCGGAAGCGGTTCTGCCGCACGTTCAGCGACTGCACCACGGGTCCCCGCAATCGCATGGTCTCCGGCTGCTTCCCCCTCGACCCCTTCTACAAGGCCCGACCAGAGGCCGAGGTCATCCAGACCCTCAGAAGTAAGCTCGTCCGCTGGCGCGACTGATGAGGGCGCCCGGAATCCCCAACCCGCTTTCACCTTGACACCTGCTTCCCCAGTGATACCGTGTAGGCGGCTCGCCGGATTCTCTCTCTGTTGAGAAGCAGAGAGGGCCACTGAAACCGCAACATCCCTGAGAATGGTAGGGAGCACGCACCTCGGCATGCGCGGCCAACGGATCGCCGCCGGATAATAGAGGAAGCCCCTGCCGTCTCGAGAGCGAGGCCACGAATGGGAAAACGAACCACATGGCTGGCTGGAGTCATTCATCGCCTGCGGCGCCGTCTTGGGCCGCAGACGCACGATTTCTTCACGCTCTTTGACGAGCAGATGGCCGTGATTGGAACCGCCGTGCAGAATCTGGCGCTCGCATGCCAGGAGGGGAAGCCCGTCGGGCAGGATGTGGGATTCGAAATCAAGAGCGCCGAAGAGGCGTGTGATGGGGTGACGAACCGCATCATCCGGCTGGACCAGGAGACGTTCATCACGCCCATCGACCGAGAGGACATCTACACCCTCGCCGTGGCAAATGACGACATCATGGACGAGATCTCCCGCGCCGTCCTGCGTCTGGCGGACTACCGGCTGCTGCTGGACCCCATGCTCATCCGGCTGGTGAAGATCCTCGACGCCTGCTCTGCGGTTCTCAAGAGAGAGGTCGAAGCCCTCCGGACGCTGGATAAGAGCTACTACGCCTACGCCGGTGAGATCCGGCCGCTCGAACGCGAAGCGGACGACCTCGAGCGGCGGATGATCCGCGAGAGCTACCTGGACATCCGGAGGCTGGTGCGGGACTGCGAGGTGCGGGGCCTGCCGAGCGGGTCAGAACTCGTCGCCGCCGCGTTCGACGAGCACACGCGGCTCCGCCAGCGGCGCGAGATCGCCGAGATCTTGGAGCGCGCCGTGGATGACTGCAACCGCGTCAACCAGATCATCGGGAACATCTACGTGAAGCACGGATAAATGCCCCACTGCCACACCGGCGGCTCCGAGACCGTCAGGCGCGAGGGAGACGATGTGGAGGCGCTAAGAATCCCGGAAAAACCGGCGGCGATCGCTTGGGAATATGACGGGATTAATCGAGGGGTGAGGGCGTAGATGGAGTCCGGCAACTTTTCCATGTCTTACGAAACGCAAGGAGGTGGATCATGATCGTTTTCGAGTATCGGTTCGACATCCTGCCGGGCAGACTCGGGGAGTTCTCCCAGTATGTGGAG
This sequence comes from Methylomirabilales bacterium (SeqCode), assembly GCA_044451055.1. Lineage (GTDB taxonomy): Bacteria > Methylomirabilota > Methylomirabilia > Methylomirabilales > 2-02-FULL-66-22 > 2-02-FULL-66-22. The sequence continues at coordinate 339 of JBIOJT010000004.1, read as the reverse complement.
ACGACTGGCCGGCCCGCCTGGATGCGGTTTCCCGAGGTGAAGGGGTTCCGCGTCTACACGAACCTCTTCGGGGTGAGCAGTCCCCAGCGCGTGATTCAGGTGGACGTCGAGAACCTAGCGGCCCTCGAGCGCATCTTCCGGGATCCCGCCTTCAACGAGGTCCGGACCCGGTTCCACTCCTTTGTCACGAACCTGACCCACTCGATCCTGGTCCCCGTCTTCGCCAAGTAGGGTCGCTCTCCGCCCCGACACGTCACCAGGAGGCAGTCGGGGGGGCCCGCGGGGGGCCGCGCGGGCCCCCCCACGGCCCCCCCCCCACCGCACCGAGCCCAACCCCCC
>JBIOJT010000003.1:0-38078 GCA_044451055.1 Methylomirabilales bacterium (SeqCode) | reverse complement strand
GGGCATCGAAGCCCTCCCGATGGTGGAGAAAGTCCTCCCTATCCTGAAGCCCTACAAGCTGGCCAGCCGCGAGTTCCACCCGGAAAACACCGTGGTGGCAGTCAGCGGGGTCCAGGTGGGAGGCCAGCGCTTGGCAGTGATCGCCGGGCCGTGCTCGGTGGAGAGCCGGGAGATGCTCCTCAGCGTGGCCAAGGACGTCCGGGCCGCCGGCGCGCACCTTCTGCGGGGGGGCGCCTTCAAGCCGCGGACGTCGCCCTACGCGTTCCAAGGGCTGGGGGAGGAGGCCCTGCGCTATCTCGCGGAAGCGAGGCGGGAGACGGGGATGCCCGTCGTGACCGAACTCATGGATCCGCGCGAGGCGATGCTGGTCCTGCAGTACGCCGACGTGATCCAGGTGGGGGCCCGCAACATGCAGAACTTCCGCCTGCTGAAGGAGCTGGGGATGCAGAAGACCCCGGTGCTTCTGAAGCGGGGGATGAGCTCGACCATCCGCGAGCTGCTCATGTCGGCCGAGTACATTCTGTCGGAAGGCAACTACAACGTGATCCTGTGCGAGCGGGGCATCCGCACCTTCGAGGACGCCACGCGGAACACGCTGGACCTGTCGGCGATCCCGGTCCTGAAGCAGCTCACCCACCTGCCCGTCCTCGTGGATCCCAGCCACGGCACGGGGAAGTGGGACCTGGTGGCGCCCATGGCGCTGGCCGCTGTGGCGGCCGGGGCGGACGGGGTGATGGTGGAGGTGCACCCCCGGCCGGAGGAGGCGCTCTCCGATGGCCCCCAGGCGCTTTTGCCCGCGCGGTTCCAGCGGATGATGGACGACCTCAAGCGAGTGGCGGAGGCCATCGGGCGAACACTCTGACAAGAAGCGTTCGACTGTTCGGCGGCTCTTGACGATATGAACATTCCGCATTCCGGATTCCGCAATCCGCATTCGGCGACGCCGTTGTTTCGCGAGATGGCCGTCGTGGGCGCGGGCCTCATCGGCGGCAGTCTCGCCCTGGCGGCAAGAAAGGCCGGCTTGGTCGAGACGGTGGCGGGGGTGGATGCGGATCCCGCCCACCGCAAGGTGGCCCTCGCCATGGGGATGGTGGATCGGGTCGCGGGGGAGCTGACCGCGGACGTGGCGCGCGCCGACCTCGTGGTGCTGGCCGTGCCGGTGGCCGAGATCGTGGCCCTGCTGCCGGAGGTGGCCCGACGCGTGACGGATGATTGCCTGGTCACCGACGTCGGGAGCGTGAAGGGCTTGATCCTCGCCGCGGGGGACGCCGCCTTTCCCGACGGCCGGTTCGTGGCCGGCCATCCCATCGCGGGGCAGGAGCGGTCGGGGCCGGCGGCGGCGCGTCCGGACCTCTTCGAGGGGGCGAACTGGATCGGGACGCCGAGTGCCTTGACGAACGCGAACGCCGTGCAGCGCGTTGCCGCGCTGTGGCGCGGGGTGGGCTCGACGATCGTCACCATGGAGGCCGGCTGGCACGACGAGGTCTTCGCGGCCGTGAGTCACCTCCCGCACCTCGTGGCCTATGCCCTGATGGATGCCGTCCTGGGATTGCCCCTGGGCGAAGAGCGGCTGCAGTTTGCGGCCGGGGGGCTCCGCGATTTCACGCGGGTGGCCGCCAGCCATCCGTTGATGTGGCGGGACATCTTCCTCATGAACCGCGGCCCGATTCTGCGCGCGCTGACCGCATACCGCGAGGTCCTGGCGGCGCTGGAGGGGGCCATCCGGGACGGGGATGGCGAGGCCCTGACCGCGCGCCTGGCGCGGGCCCGAATGGCCCGGGAGGAGATTCCCCATCGCCCGTGACACGCTGAACCGTCGTGAGCCAGAAGTGGCCGTCCTGGTGGGCGTCTGCCGGCACCCGCAGGCGCGCTGGGAGGCCGAGGACTCGCTGGCCGAGCTGGAACAGCTCGCCCGGTCGGCCGGGGCGCGCGTCGCCGATACCGTCCTGCAGGAGCGGGATCGACTCGACCCTCGGTATCTCATCGGGAAAGGCAAGGCGCTGGAAATCCGCCAGCGCTGCGCGGGCGCAGACCTGGTCATCCTGGACGAGGAGCTGTCCGGATCACAGCAGCGCAATCTGGAGGAGCTGCTGGGCAAGCGGGTGGTGGACCGGACCGGGCTCATCCTGGACATCTTCGCCCAGCGGGCCCAGAGCCGGGAGGGGAAGCTTCAGGTGGAGCTGGCGCAGCTCGACTACCTCCTCCCCCGATTGGCCGGCGCCTGGACGCACCTCGAGCGATTGGGCGGCGGCATCGGCACCCGGGGGCCGGGCGAGACCCAGCTGGAGTCGGACCGGCGGCGGGTCCGGACCCGCATGGCCAAGATCCGCCGGGACCTGGAGCAGGTGCGGCGGCACCGCGCGCTCCTGCGGCGGCCGCGGCGGAAGGTCCCGTTTCCCATCCTGGCCCTGGTCGGGTACACCAATGCGGGGAAGTCCTCGATCCTGAATGCGCTGACCCACGCCGGCGTGGTGGTGCGGGACCAGCTCTTCGCCACGCTGGACCCGAGGCTTCGCCGCCTCGCGCTGCCCGACGACCGGGTGGCGCTCTTGTCGGACACGGTGGGTTTCATCCGCAAGCTTCCCCACCAGCTCGTGGCGGCATTCCAGGCCACGCTGGAGGAGATCCAGGAGGCGACTGTCCTGCTCCACGTGGTGGACATCAGTCATCCCCACGCGGAGGCGCAGCAGGCGGCCGTGGAGTCCGTGCTGGGAGAGTTGGGGCTGGCGGATCGGCTCACCATCCTGGTGTTCAACAAGATCGACCGCCTCGGGCGGTCACCTTTCGCGTGGCGCCCGGGCAGCGGTCGCGTCGCCATCTCGGCCAAGACGGGGGCCGGGCTGGACGAGCTGCGCCAGGAGATCGTATACTGTCTGAACGGGAGCGCCACCGCGGGAGGAGCCATCGCCCGCGGGGCCGCCGAGGCTACCGCGTGAGGTCGGGCCACAGCCCATGCTGACCCTGGCGAATCGCCTGACGATCCTCCGCATCCTGATGACGCCGGTCATCACGGTCCTGCTCTTGTATCGCCAGATGGCCGCCGCGCTGGCGCTGTTCCTGCTCGCCGGGATCACCGATGCCCTGGACGGGCTCGTGGCCCGCTGGCGGAAGCAGAAGACGACGCTGGGCATGGTGCTGGACCCGGTGGCGGATAAACTGCTGCTGACCACAACCGTCGTCACGCTCACGATCCTCAAGGAGTTGCCGCGCTGGTTCACGATCATCGTCGTGAGCCGTGACGTCCTGCTGATCGGCGGCTCCGTCATCCTGTACATGTTCCTGGGCAAGATCGGCATGCCTCCGTCATGGATGGGAAAGGCCACGACGGGTTTCCAACTGGTCACGGTCTTGTTCGCCATGCTGGACACCTTCTTTCCGGACCTCAAGGTCGCCATCCTTCCACTGGTCGTGATCACGCTGACCCTCACGGTCACCTCCGGCCTGGACTACATCTATCGGGGGGCGCGGCTCCTGAACGATCAGTGATGGCGGGGGAGACGCGCTGTGGAGTGCGGGTGGCGGTTGCCGCAGTCGCGGCCTTCCCTGTCTCAATTCGGGCGCTCCAGACATACCGGCACGCCGGGAGACGCGCGTGACGACGAAGCCGCTCACCATTCATGCTGTGGAGCCCGGCAGTCCCGCCGCAGAGGCGGGAGTGGCAGCCGGCTCCCTCCTCGTGAGCCTGAACGGCCGGGCGGTGCAGGACCCCCTGGACCTTCGTTTCATGGAGACGGCGAGGCGGGTGGACCTGGTCTGGCGCGATGGCAATGGAGAAGAGCACCACGCCCGCCTCGAGAAGCCGGAGGACCTGCCCCTGGGTCTCGAGGTGGATCCGCTGAAGATGCGGGCCTGCAACAACAAGTGCGCCTTCTGCTTTGCCCACCAGAACGCCCGGGGGATGCGCCGCGCCCTCTACTTCAAGGACGACGACTACCGTTTCTCGTTCCTGAACGGCAATTTCGCCACGCTGACCAATCTCAGCCAGGCGGACGTGGACCGCATCCTGAAGCAGCGCCTCCACCCGCTCTACATCTCGGTCCACGCCACCGACTGGCCGCTCCGCAACCGAATCCTCGGCAACCCCAATGCCCCGAACGTCCTGGAGCAGATCGCCGTTTTCGCCGCCGGGCGCATCCACATGCACACCCAGGTGGTCCTGTGCCCGGGCATCAATGACGGCGAGCACCTGGCCAAGAGCCTGGAGGACCTGGCCCGCTTCCACCCCTTCGTCGAGACCGTGGCACTCGTCCCCGTGGGACTCACGCAGTACCGCGAGAAGCTGCCGGTGCTGAAGTCCCCGGACCCGGAGTATGCGCGGTCGCTCCTCGATTGGGCGGAGCGCTGGCGCCGCCGGTTCCTCCGGGAGGTTGGGACGCGCTTCGCTTTCCCCTCGGACGAGTTCTACCTCCTGGCGGGCCGGCCGTTTCCGGCCGGTCGTACGTATGGGGGATACGCACAGCTCGGCAACGGGGTCGGAGGCAGCCGGAAGTTCCTCGACGAGTTCCGCCGTCTGGAGCGGCGCCTACCTGTGGCCGTTTCTCCGGGTCGCCAGCTTTCCGTGGTCTCGGGAATGCTGGCCACTCCGGTCTTGCAGGGCGCGATAGAACGATTGAATCAGATCGGCGGCCTGAGGGTGGAGCTGATTCCCGTCGTGAACGAGTTCTTCGGCGGGTCGGTGACGTGCGCCGGCCTCCTCACCGGCACGGACGTCGTCAAGATCCTCGACGGGCGGCGGGACCGGCCGGGCGATGCCATCCTCATCCCCTCGCTGGCCCTGAAGGAGGACGAGGACGTCTTCCTGGACGATCTCTCCCTCCAGGACCTCGGGTCCCATCTCGGGCTGCCGGCCCTCAAGACCGAGGCCACGGCCCACGGCCTCGTGTCGGCAGTTCTCGGGAGGCAGGGCGTGTCCCTGCGCACCTGATCCTTCCACACCCGTGTGCGGCCCGCACGCGACCTCCAGCCGGATTGGCGGTGCCCTTTGCCACGACAGGACAGGCTGTCGGGTATTGCTGGAGCTCGGGATGCTTGCCCAGCGCCGCCTCTTGACAATGGGCTAGGCCCGTCGTAGCTTCCGGCGCGACCTCCGTCGCCGAGTTCGCTCTCGGGATGATCCTGTCGCTCACCCGTCACATCGCCTTCGGGTATCACAGCCTGCAACAGGGCGAATGGGAAACCATCCGATTTCAGGGTCGGGAGCTGCACGGGAAAACCCTGGGGGTCGTCGGGCTGGGCCCCATCGGCACCGAGGTGGCCCGGCTTGGAGCGGGAATCGGCATGAAGGTCATGGGCTGGACGCGGAACGCCAGGCCGGAGAGGGGCAAGCACGGGCTCCGGCTGGTCTCCCTGGAGGGGCTGTTTTCCGGCGCGGACGTGGTCTCCGTTCACCTTGCCTACAACGCACAGACGGAACGGCTGATTTCCGGAGGGCTACTCAACCGGATGAAGCCGTCGGCATATTTCGTCAATACCGCTCGGGCGAAGATCGTCGATACCCAGGCGCTGGCGGCGCTGTTCAAAGAGCGGAAGATCGCAAGCGCCGCCCTGGATGTGCACGAGGAAGAACCCTTTCCAGAGGATTACGTCTTCCGGTCGCTCCCCAATGTTCTGATCACGCCGCACATCGGCTATAACACGCGGGAAGCCGGGTTGAACATGCTGCGGATTGCCTATGCCACGCTGGAAGCCTTCCTGAGAGGGGAGAAGCTGCATGTGGTGAACCCTGCGGAACCCTGGGGTGTGGACACCCTGGCGTCTCCACTGCAAATTGCCCTTGAAGGAACAGTGAAGGCACCCCCTGATTAGAGGATATGGATTCATGCGATGGGCACTGAGGCATCTTCAACGGGCAGATCCTGTTCTCGGTGAGATCATCGAACGGGTGGGACCATGCAGGTTTCAGTACGCCGAACCCGACTTCGAGACGCTGGTCCGGAGCATTGTCTTCCAGCAACTCAACGGCAAGGCCGCCCGGGCCATCTTCGGTCGATTCAAGGATGCCCTCGGAAATGGCTCGCGAATGAAACCGCGGGAGGTCCTGGCCCTGACGTCCGCGCAGATGCAAGGGCTTGGTCTCTCCCGGCAGAAGGTGAAGTATATCCGCGATCTCGCGGAGAAGACCGAGATGGGGCTCATCGCGTTCTCGCGGTTGGCGACCGCATCCGATAACGAGGTGATCCAACACGTGACGGCCGTCAAGGGCGTCGGGGTTTGGACCGCACAGATGTTTCTCATCTTCGCTCTGCGCCGGCCCGACATCCTGGCATCAGGGGACCTGGGAATCCGGTCGGCGGTCCGGAGGGCCTATCGGCTCCGCAAGCTACCCACCCCGGCCAGAGTGGAGAAGTTGGGGGTGAAGTGGCACCCCCACTGTAGCCTGGCTTGCTGGTACCTCTGGCGGAGCACCGAAACCGTGACCTGAACTAGATCCTCCCGTGCCCGGGATGGCGGTCTGCAGCCTTTCGTTTCCGCGCCCTCTTTCCTCTTGGAGGTCGGCCGCTTCTGCCTGACGCCAGCGACTTTCTCCTTGGGTTCGTGGCGGGAGAATGGTAGTTTATTGTCCCTCAGGAGAGGCCATGCGCTGTGTGGTGATCCATTACAACGAGATCGGGCTCAAGGGGAAGAATCAGCCTCTGTTCGTGCGGCGCCTGGAGGCCAACCTCCTCCGGGCGACGGCCGGGGCCGGCGTGCGCCGGGTGGAGGAGCGGTCAGGCCGGTTGGTGCTCATCCTCGCGCGTGAGGCCGACTGGGACGTGATCCGCGAACGGATCCGCTCGGTCTTCGGCGTCGCCAATTTCTCCCTAGCGGAGCGGGTGGACCCCGACATGGTCGCGCTGAAGGCGGCGGTGGGGAAGGCGTTGCAGGGGCGGTCATTCGGCTCGTTCAAGGTGGCCACCAAGCGGGCCTTCAAGCAGTTTCCCCAGACCTCCGAGGAGGTCAATCGCGAGCTGGGTGCGTTCATCCAGGGGCAGACGCACGCCGCCGTGGATCTGGAGCGACCCGACCTCACCATCCATGTCGAGGTTCTGCCGCGCGACATCTACTTTTCGTGTGGACGCGAGGCGGGACCCGGCGGCCTCCCGCTCGGCGTGAGCGGGCGGGTGGTCTGCTTGCTGTCGGGCGGCATTGACTCGCCAGTGGCGGCTCACCGCCTGATGAAGCGTGGGTGCCAGGTGATCTTCGTCCACTTCCACGGCGTCCCTTTCTTGGACGGCACGTCCCGGAGCAAAGCCATGGATCTGGCGCGGGCCCTGACTCGCTTCCAGTACCAGTCCCGCCTGTACCTCGTCCCCTTCGGGGAGATCCAGCGGGAGGTCGTGGTCGGGGCTCCGGCCCCCCTTCGCGTCGTGCTGTACCGGCGGCTCATGGGTCGGATCGCGGAACAGATCGCCCGCCGGGAGTACGCCAAGGCCCTCGTCACAGGAGAAAGCCTGGGCCAAGTCGCCTCCCAGACCCTGGACAACCTGGCCGTGATCGAGGAGGCGGTGGGGATGCCGATCCTGCGACCTCTGATCGGTAGCGACAAGGAAGAGATCGTCCAACAGGCGCGAGCGCTCCAGACGTACGAGATCTCCATCATCCCCGACCAGGACTGCTGCCGGCTGTTTGTCCCCCAGCATCCGGCGACCGTCTCCAACGTCGAAGAGGTCAGAGCCGCCGAGGCCAGCCTCAACATCGAGAAGCTGGTGCAGATGGGCCTGGATCAGGTGGAGATCCATGGATTCGAGTTTCCCGAAGGCCTCCCCCGGGAGCAGGCAACGGGCGAGAGGCGTGAACCGTGAGCGTGAGGCGGAACGGAAACGCGCAGAGCTGCTGAGAAGGTGACACCCGTTCCTCAGGTTGCAGGTCTGAGGATTCCCTGTGCAACAACTCAAGAAGATCCTGGGTGCCGTCCTGGCGGATGCCGTGACCCGCGCGAGCCAAGAGCAGGGCTGGCCACCTGTGTCCATGCCGGAGATCGCCTGGGAATATCCGCCGGAGCCGGCATTCGGCGACCTTTCTACCACCGTGAGTTTCGCTCTGGCGAAACAGGTTCGGCGATCGCCCCGCGATGTCGCCATGGCGATCCAGCGGGCGGTGAACCCGGACCCCGCGCTGGTCGAGAAGATCGAGGTTGCCGGCCCGGGATACCTCAATATCTTCGTGGCCAATGGCTGGTGGCACGAGGCGATCCGGGAGGTCCTGGCGGGGGCTGCCGCCTACGGGCGCGCGACCGTCGGGCAGGGACAGCGGGTTCAGGTGGAGTTCGTGAGTGCGAACCCGACGGGGCCCCTCCACGTGGGACACGGGCGCGGCGCCGCCCTGGGCGATGCCATCGCCAACCTCCTGGAGGCGGTGGGCTATCGCGTCGAGCGCGAGTACTACATTAACGACGCCGGGAGCCAGATGCGCCTCCTGGGGGAATCGGTCTGGGCGCGGCATCTGGAAGCCTGCGGGCGGTCGGTCCAGTTCCCCGAGAATGGCTACCACGGCGAGTACATCCGGGAATTGGCAACCGAGATCGCCGGGGCCGTCCCCGGCCTGTCCGATCTCGGAATGGACCAGGCGATCTCCACCTGCACCGAGCGCGCGTCCCGCATCCTCCTGGGGGAGATCGAGGCGGACCTCCGCACCTTCGGCGTGGTCTTTGGCTCGTGGGTTTCGGAGCGGAGCCTCTACGACTCCGGAGAGGTGGAGGCGGTCCTGGCCACGCTCCGCGCGGGTGGTTACCTCTACGAGGAGGGGAAGGCTGTCGGCTTCCGTGCCAGCGACTTCGGGGATGAGAAGGATCGCATCCTGATACGGAGCAACGGGGAACCCACTTACTTTACCTCCGACATCGCCTATCATGCCAATAAGATTCGCCGCGGCTTCGACCGCCTCATCAATATCTGGGGGGCCGACCATGGGGGCTACATCCCGCGGGTGAAGGCGGCGATCCAGGCCCTCGGCCACGACCCGGAGATCCTCCGAGTGATCCTGCTCCAGATGGTGAAGGTCCTGCGCGGTGGCCTCCCGGTCCCGATGTCGAAGCGGACCGGTGAGTTCGTGGAGCTGCGCGAGGTCGTGAGCGAGGTGGGGATGGACGCGGCACGGTTCCTCTTCCTCACCCGCCGGTCCGAGGCCCAGCTTGATTTCGACATTGAAATGGCGAAGCGGCAGACGATGGACAACCCGGTCTTCTACGTCCAGTACGCGCATGCCCGCGCCTGCAGCATGGGGCGCAAGGCGGCCGAGGCGGGGATGCCAGGACCCTATGAGAATGCGGATCTGTCGCGGCTCACGGTGCCCGAGGAGTTGGCCATCGTGAAGCGCCTGGCCGTCTATCCCGAGATGCTGCAGAACGCGGCGCTGGCCCACGAGCCGCACCGGGTGACCACGTATCTGCAGGAGCTGGCCGCCGGCTTCCACGGCTACTTCACGAAATACAAGGACACGGAAGAGCGGGTGATCTCGGATGATCGCGACCTCAGCCGGGCACGCCTGGCGATGGTCGCAGCGGTGCGGCAAGTGGTCGCCAACGGACTCACTCTGCTCGGGGTGTCGGCGCCCGAACGGATGTAGCTCGGAACCAGAAGCGTTCGAATGTTCGAGAGGTCGGTTGTTCGGGCGTACCAAGAATCCTCGAACCCTCGAACCACCGAACCCTCGAACGCATTTGAGAGGATGCGAATGCCCGACATGCGAAAGCTTCTGCGGGCCATGTTCGCGGAGGTGCGGCAATTCCTCCTCGGGGAAGGCTTGCGGAAACTTGCAATCGTGCAGACCAACGCCCGGGGCGATGTGACCAAGGAGTTCGATTATCTCGCCGAAGAACGGATCATCAACTGCTGCGCTCGTGAGTTCCCTGATCCCGTGCGCATCTTGACCGAAGAGCGGGGCGAGGTCCGCACCCGGTCGGGCCCGGCGCGCTGGACGCTCATCGTAGACCCGGTGGATGGGTCGGAGAACTTCGCCCGAGGGAACGAACTCTCCTCCGTGTCCCTGGCTCTGCTCCCCGGCGAGGAGATGCCCCGTCCCGAAGCGGTCACCGCGGCGCTGGTGGGGGGGATCTTCAGTGGGACGGTCTACGAGGCAGAGAAGGGGTCCGGGGCATGGCGGAACGGACAGCCTATCCGTCCCTCAGCCACAACCAAACTGTCCGATGCCCTGGTCACCATTGATTTCAATTTCAGGGGAAGCGCGATTGCCTCGCGGCTGTTCCCGCTGCTGAGGAGCATCCAGGATGCGCGCCGATTCGGTACTGCGGCCTTCGAATTCGTCATCGTGGCGTCGGGGGGTGCCGATGCCTACGTGGACGTGCGCGACACCCTGAGCCCCGAGAACTACATGGCTGCGTATCTCATCGTCACGGAGGCGGGCGGAACGGTTTCGGATCGCTTTGGCAGGCCGCTGGCGCCCATCCGCTCCATGACGCAGGGCCAGAGCATCGTGGCGGCGGCCACTCCCGCGCTCCACGCGGCGATCCTGGAAGTGCTGGAGCGACAGGGAGCTGAAGACTAGTCTCGTTCGAAGTTCTCTGAAAAAATCTTGGGCAGAAACACGTTGACACCCTGGGGTTCCTTTGCTAGCCTCGCAGCATACAACATCGCGAGACGAAAGGATTTGACGCAGTGGAGGAGAAGGAAACTCCGCCAGTGCTCGCCCCGCTGAAGTCCGGCATCATTCCAGGTTGGAGTCGATCTCGGTCAAGCCCCCGGTCGGGGGCTTCGTCGTTCTAGCAGCCGAGAGCGGACGAACCGAAAGATCACGGGAGCCTGAGCCGAATGAGTGCGTACGATGTGGTGGTCCTGGGGGCCGGTCCGGGTGGCTATGTGGCCGCCCTGCGCGCAGCCCAGCGCGGGGCGAAAGTCTGCCTCATCGAGAAGGACGTCGTCGGCGGAACGTGCTTGAACCGAGGCTGCATCCCCTCCAAGGCCCTGATCCATTCAGCGGCGCTGTGGAAGCGAGCAAAGGAGGGCGGGGCCTTCGGCGTCAATGCCAGCCAGTGGAGCTTTGACTGGGGCAAGGCCCAGAGCCGGAAGAATGACGTCGTCGGCGCCCAGGTGAAGGGCGTCCACACGCTCCTGGGTGCCGCCAAGGTCGTGGTCAAGCAGGGCGTGGGCAGCCTGGTGGACGCCAGGACTGTCCAGGTCCCCGCCAACGGCACTGCGGAGACGGTGACAGGCAAGGCGATCATCCTCGCCAGCGGCTCCGAGCCGGCGGGCATTCCCGGCGTGGAGGTGGACGGCGAGCGGGTGCTGACCAGCACCGAGGCCCTGCAGTTGCCCGAACTGCCGAGGACTTTTCTCATCGTGGGCGGCGGCGTCATCGGCATGGAGTTCGCCTCCATGTTGAGCAGCCTGGGCACCGAGGTGACGGTGGTGGAGATGCTGCCGCAGATTCTCGCCATGGAGGATCCGATGCTCGTTCGTGTCCTCCAGGGCGCCCTCCAAAAGCAGGGCGTCGCCGTCCACGTGAATACGAAAGTGGAGAAGGTGGAGCGCACGCCCGCCGGTGTCCGCGTGCAGGTGAGTGGCAACACCAGCCTGGAGGCGGAACGGGTTCTCATCGCCGCGGGGCGGCGCCTGAACAGCCACGGGATCGGGCTGGAGACCGTGGGGGTGAAGACGGAGCGTGGAGCCATCCAGGTGAATGAACGGATGGAGACCTCCGTCTCCGGACTCTACGCCATCGGAGATGTCACCGGCATCTCGCTCCTGGCGCACGTGGCCTCGATGCAGGGGCTGGTAGCGGCTGCGAATGCGACGGGCGGCCACGAGACCATGGATTACTCTGCGATCCCAAATTGCATCTACACCGACCCGGAGATGGCCAGCGTGGGCCTGTCCGAGCCCCAGGCGAAGGAGCAAGGGCGTACGATCAAGGTGGGCCGGTTCAACTTCGCCGCCCTGGGCAAGGCCATGTGCATCGGGGAGACGGCCGGCATGGTGAAGGTGGTGGCCGACGCTCAGACGGACACGGTCCTGGGGGTTGGGATCGTAGGGCCGCACGCCACCGACATCATCGCGGAAGGTGTGCTGGCCGTTCGCCACGGGTTGACGGTGCATCAGGTGGCGGAGACGATCCATTCCCATCCGACGCTGCCCGAGGCCGTGGGCGAGGCCATGCACGACGTCCACGGGCAGGCGATCCACAAAGCCCGCCTGCGCGCCTCATGAACCGGGCCGACGATAGCCGAAAAATAGCGAGCCGATGACACTGGAGCTCTTGCAGATTGAGGGAATGGGGACGCCCGCGCCGCCGGCGCGGCGGCTCCCGCCGTGGTTACGCGCCAGGTCGGGCCACTGGGAGCGGGTGCACGACATGCGGGTGCTCCTCAGTGGGTCTCGCCTGCATACAGTGTGCGAGGAGGCCCGCTGTCCCAACCAGGGCGAGTGCTGGACCCGAGGGACGGCCACCTTCATGCTTCTGGGGGACACCTGCACGCGGAGTTGCGGGTTCTGCGCTGTCACGACCGGGCGGCCGGCTCCGCCCGACCCGGAAGAGCCGAGGCACGTCGCTGAGGTGAGCCGCCGGCTCGGCCTGAGGTTCGTGGTGGTAACCTCGGTGGCCCGGGACGACCTGAGAGACGGTGGGGCCGCGCACTTTGCCGCCGTGGTCCGCGCCATCCGTGAACTGAATCCTGGAGCCCAAATAGAGGTGCTGGTCCCGGACTTCAAGGCGAACCGGGAGAGCATTCACGCCGTGGTGGAAAGCCGGCCGACCGTCTTCAATCACAACCTCGAGACGGTGGAGCGGCTGTCCAAGAAGGTCCGCGTCCAGGCTCGTTACCATCGCTCCCTCGAGGTCCTGCGGATCGCCAGGGAACTCGGGCAACCCATCACCAAGACCGGGATCATGCTGGGCCTTGGCGAGACCGAGGCAGAGGTGCTGGCGCTGATGCGGGACGCGCGCGGGGTGGGCTGCGACCTCCTCACCATCGGCCAGTACCTGCAGCCGACGAAGCAGCATCTGCCGGTCGTGGAATTCGTGCATCCCGATCGGTTCAAGGCCCTGGAAGAGATGGGGTACGTCCTGGGGTTCAAGGGTGTCTATTCGGGCCCACTGGTCCGGAGCAGTTACCACGCGGAGCTGACCGCACGCAAAGTCGAAGGGGTTCCAGCGTAACGGCAGGAGAAGCGTTCGGGGGAGCCACGCCACGACGGTGGGTCAGCGCCGGGCGCCGTGGGTCCCGGCCGTTCGAGTCATTTCGCAGAGGGGAACCGCCGAACAGTCGACCGGTCGAACAGCCGAACGCTGTCAGGGGTTCAGAGGGGGCATGGAAGAGTTCAAGCGGATCAAGCGGCTGCCGCCGTACGTCTTCGCCATCGTGACCGACCTGAAGGTCCAGGCGCGGGCGCGGGGCGAGGACATCATCGACTTCGGCATGGGCAACCCGGACTTGCCAACGCCCACCCACATCGTGGAGAAGCTTTGCGAGGCGGCGCGCAACCCCCGCAACCACCGGTATTCCGCCTCGCGAGGGATCACCAAGCTTCGCCACGCCATCTGCGACTGGTACCGCCGGCGTTACGGCGTGGAGCTCGACCCCGAGACCGAGGCCATCGCCACCATCGGAGCGAAGGAAGGGTTGTCCCACCTGGCCCTGGCCATCGTGGAGCCCGGGGACGTTGCCCTCGTTCCCAATCCGACGTACCCGATCCACGCCTACTCCGTCATCATTGCCGGTGGAGACGTGCGCCACGTGCGGCTGGGTCCAGGGGAAGATTTCTTCGAGAACCTGATGGCGGCTTTCCGCGAGTCGTGGCCGCAACCCAAGCTGCTGATCCTCAGTTTCCCGCACAATCCCACGACGGCGGTGGTGGATCTGGAGTTCTTCAGGAAGATCGTGGCCTTCGCGCAGGACCACGACCTGATCGTGATCCACGACTTCGCCTACGCCGACCTGACGTTCGACGGCTACCAGGCGCCCAGCTTCCTGCAGGCGCCGGGCGCCAAGGAGGTGGGCGTGGAGTTCTTCACGCTCTCCAAGAGTTACAACATGCCCGGCTGGCGTGTCGGGTTCGCGGTGGGCAACCCGCGGATCATCGCCGCGCTCACCCGGATCAAGAGCTACCTGGACTACGGTCTGTTCCAGCCCATCCAGATCGCGTCCATCATCGCCTTGAACGGGTCACAGGATTGCGTGGGAGACATCGCGCAGACCTATGCCTCTCGCCGGGATGTCCTGTGCGAGGGGTTGACGCGCGTGGGCTGGAAGATCGACAGACCCCAAGGGACCATGTTCGTGTGGGCCAAGATCCCGGATCAGTTCCGGATGATGGGTTCCCTGGAGTTCAGCAAGCTTCTCCTGGAGCGGGCCAAGGTGGCGGTGTCCCCGGGCATCGGCTTCGGGCAGTACGGGGACGAGTACGTGCGCTTCGCCCTGGTGGAGAATGAGCACCGAACGCGCCAGGCGATCCAGGGAATAAAGCGGATCCTGTAAGAAGCGGCAAAGGAGAAGTTCAAACCGGCAACTGACTAGCCACAACTGGACCCAAGGCCGGTTTTCAGTCATCGGTTGCCGGTTTTTCATTGGCGAGGGATTCACCGGTGGTCTGGATGCCCCACCGTGGGGTGATGGGGAAGGCCAATGTTCGATAGGTTTCGAGAGGCCTGCGGGATCTTCGGAATCCTGGGGCGTGTGGAAGCGGCCAATCTCACGTACCTCGGGCTCTATGCCCTCCAGCATCGAGGGCAGGAGAGCGCCGGGATCGTCGTCTCGGATGGCCACACACTCCACCTGGAAAAGGCCATGGGCCTCGTGGCGGACGTCTTCAGTGAAACGCGTCTCCGACGACTCAAGGGCTCCCTGGCCATCGGCCACGTCCGATATTCCACGACGGGCAGCTCCCAGCTCAAGAATGCCCAGCCCATCGTCGCCACGTACCGGCACGGCGGGGTGGCCCTGGCCCACAACGGGAACCTGGTGAACGCCCACCTGCTGAAGGCCGAGCTGGAGAGCCGCGGGTCCATTTTCAGCTCCACCACCGACAGCGAGGTCATCGTCCACCTGATCGCCAGCTCTGGCAGAGATGACCTGGTGGAGGCCACGGCTGAGGCGCTGAGCCAGGTCTCGGGCGCCTATTCCCTGGTGGTGATGAACGAAACCGAGTTGCTGGGGATCCGGGATCCTCACGGATTCCGGCCCCTGTCCCTTGGGCGCCTCGGGGATGCCTGGGTTCTGGCATCGGAGTCCTGTGCCTTCGACCTGATCGATGCCACCTTCGTCCGGGACCTGGAGCCGGGCGAGTTCGTCCACATCACGCCCCATGGACTGAAATCCTATCGCCCGTTGCCGGCGGGCCGGCCGGCCCAGTGCATCTTCGAGTACATTTACTTCGCCCGCCCCGACAGCCTGCTGTACGGGCAGAACGTGGCCACCGTCCGCAAGGCGCTGGGCCGGCAATTGGCGCGAGAGGCGCCGGCCGAGGCGGATCTCGTGATCCCGGTCCCCGACTCGGGGGTGCCGGCCGCCCTGGGGTTCGCTCAGGAGTCGGGGCTACCCTTCGATCATGGCCTGATCCGCAATCACTACGTGGGCCGCACCTTCATCGAGCCCAAGCAGAACATCCGCCACTTCGGGGTGAAGATCAAGCTGAACCCGGTGCGCGAGATCCTGGAGGGCAAGCGGGTGGTGGTGGTGGACGACTCCATCGTGCGCGGGACCACCAGCCGGAAGATCGTGAGCATGATCCGGTCGGCCGGGGGGCGCGAGGTTCACATGCGCATCAGCTCGCCCCCCACGATCTCCCCGTGCTACTACGGGATTGACACGCCCACGCGGAAGGAGCTCATCGCCTCCAGCCATTCGGTGGAGGAGATCCGCCGCTACATCCGCGCCGACAGCCTGGGGTATCTCAGCATGCAGGGCCTGCTCTCAGCCGTCGGGAAGGACAGCGGCTTTTGCCATGCCTGCTTCAGCATGGAGTATCCCGTGGCGTTCCCGATGGAGGATCTCGCCCAGCTCCGCCTGTTCGAGCCCTAGCCGGTGCCGGCGGGCCAGCCGGCGCCCGCAGGAGGCGCATGACCCATGGCCGTGGATCGGAAGGACCCGCACGAGCGCGCCAAGCGCCTCGCCCGTTTGATCGTGGGCGACATCGTCCTCTACAACCGGGAGAAGATCGTCCAGGGGATCAAGAACGACAGCCTGTTCCAGGTGCTGGAGGAAGAGCTGGCGGAAGGGCGGAAGTATTACGACAAGAACGTCGATCCGGCGGTGGCTTCCCAGACGGACTACTTCAATCAGGCGATCGTGGACATCCTGGTGAAGGGACGGGGGAACGTGGAGTCGAACATCTGGTGATGCACGGGGCCCGGACGCTCTCGTCCGGGGATTCCTGAAACAACACCGCGGCCCGGAAAATATCTTCTGGGCCGCGTTCATTTTCCCTGCAACCTGTTCGAGGCTTTTCCTCGACCCCCCACCCCCCGACCCCTGTCCACTGCGTCAATACACCGGCGTGCACCAGTGGCGGTACTTCCCGTGATTGCCCTTGACGACCTCGAAGTACAGCTGCTGGATCCGGGCCGTGATGGGGCCCATCTTCCCGCTGCCGACGGGGCGGCGGTCCACCTCGATCACGGGAGAGACCTGCGCACCGGTCCCGCAGAGGAACACCTCGTCGGCCACATACACCTCCGTCCGACCCACCTGGCGCTCAACGACCGTGAGGCCCAGTTCCTCCTGACACAGGGTGA
Organism: Methylomirabilales bacterium (SeqCode); assembly: GCA_044451055.1. Classification (GTDB taxonomy): domain Bacteria; phylum Methylomirabilota; class Methylomirabilia; order Methylomirabilales; family 2-02-FULL-66-22; genus 2-02-FULL-66-22. The sequence goes on along the minus strand of JBIOJT010000003.1, from coordinate 21,416 downwards.
GCAGGACGTCGCGGGTGATCCCCTCCAGGATGTCCTGGGAGCGGTCCGGGGTGATCAGACCGCCGTTCCGGACCATGAAGATGTTCTCCGCCGATCCCTCGGAGATGAAGCCGTCCTGCGTGAGGAAGATCGCCTCGTCATAGCCCTGTTCCATCGCCTCCGTCCTGGCCAGCGCCGAGTTCACGTACCCGCCGGTCACCTTGCAGCGGGCCGGAATGGTGTTGTCGCTGATCCGCCGCCAGGAGGAGAAGCCGACCTTGATCCCCACCGCGGTGTCGATGTATTCACCCAGCGGGATGGTGTAGATGGCGAACCCGGTCTCATACCCGACCAGTTTCGGACCCAGGCCCTCGGAGCTGATGTAGGCGATGGGCCGGATGTAGGTGTCCTCCTTGGGCCGGTTCCTGCGGAGCAGGTCCACGGTGGTGGCGCAGAGCTCCTTCACGTCGTGGTCCAGCTTGAGCTTAAGGACTTTGCAGTTACCGACCATGCGCTCGAAGTGCTCGGGGAGCTTGAAGACGAAGAGCTGCTGCTCGGCTGCGTTCCAGTAGGCGCGGATCCCCTCGAACACCCCGCTGCCGTAGTGCAAGGCATTCGTCCGAATGCTCACCTTGGCCTCAGACAGCGGGATGAACTGCTTGTTGAAGTACACGGTCTGCATGAGCGTCCCCCTTCGTGGCGTCCTGCACGCAGGTGCAGCCTCACACTACCCAGGGGCGGTGAAATTGTCAACGCCAAACCCTGCACGGGGCGCGCGCCCGCGACGCCGAGGTCTCACCGGAAGGCCGGCAGGACCTGCTGGGACAAAAGTTCCAGCTCCCGCAGGATGTGCCGGTGGGGCATCCCCGGGAAGAACAGGCGGCAGATCAGGTGGGTCATCCCGTATTCTTCCACGAATGGCCGGAGCGCCCGCACGACCTGATCGGGGCCGCCGATGAGAAACCGATTCTTCATGAGGGCGTCGAGGTCCGTGGCGATGGAGGCGTCGATGAACGGGTGCTTCCACCCTCCCGCATATTCCTTCCGGTATGCGTCCATGATGTGCCGCTCGGCCAGGTCCCGCGCCTGCTTGTCGGTGTCGGCGATGATGACGTCCCGGGTGAGCGGCCACTCGGTGATGGGCGCCGTGCGTCCGGCGGCTACGCGGTCTTGCAGGAACTGCCTCTTGCCGTTCAGGAGGCGGGCGAGATCGGCCGTGGGACCGGGGATCCAGTTGTCGCCCAGGCTGGCGGCGCGCTTGAGCGTCAGCGCTCCCCAGCCCCCGATCCACACCGGCGGATGGGGCTTGGTGATGGGCTTTGGCTCCAGCTTGCCTTCCACCCTGAAGTACTTCCCCTTGAATGAGACGGACTCTTGCGTCCAGAGGGCCTTCAGGATGCTCAGCTGCTCCACGAAGCGGGCGCCGCGTTTCTCCAGGTCGATCCCGTAGAGGGCAAACTCGTCCGGCTTGTAGCCGATGGCCGCGCCCAGCACGAAGCGGCCGCCCGACATGATATCCAGGAGCACGACTTCCTCGGCCAGCCGGACCGGGTGGTAGAAGGGGGCCACCAGGATGTCGGTGCCCAGGGTGACCTTGGCGGTCCGCGTGGCGAAGCCGGCCAGCACCGTGAGGGGCGACGGCCAGTAGTGGTTCGGTACGGCATGATGCTCTTCCATCCAGATGGAGTCGAACCCCAGATCCTCGCCCCGAATGACCTCCTCCAGCGCCTCCTTGTAATAGTGCCCGCCTTCGATGGGAATGAAGCCGACCTTCAGCTTGGCCATGTTCCTCACCTCGGAATGTTATCTGCGTCCTGCCGGATCGTTGCGGAGTTACACGGGATATGTGCCCCCCTGTCCTTGGATCACAGCTTGAACATCTCGGGCAGGAAGAGGACCAACCGCGGCCAGAAGGCCATGATGATCAGGTCAATGATCAAGATGAGCGTGTACGGAATCAACGGCTGGATCGTGTCCGACAGTTTGATCCTGGCGATACTACAGATGATCACCAGGCACAGCCCGATGGGGGGGGCGATGATGGCGACCCCTATCGTGGCGATCACCAGCTCCCCAAAGTGAAGCGGATGCAGACCCACCGCCGTGGCGATGGGAAACAGGATGGGGAAGAAAATCAGGATGGCCGGTAGGCCGTCCAGGATCATGCCGAACACCAGGAACACCGTGATCGTCATGAGCAGGAAGATGGTCTTGCCCCCACCGATCCCAGTGATGAAATCGCCGATCATGCGCGGGACCTGATGAGTAGCCAGGATCCAGGAAAAACCCGTGGCGGCCCCGACCAGGAGCGAGACGACCCCCGTCATGACGGCGGTGTCCACCAGGATCTTGTACAGGTCGCGCCGGCTGATCTCCTTGTACCAGAAAAACGACACGATGAAGGCGTAGACGGTGGCGACCGACGCCGCCTCGGTGGCCGTGAAGATCCCCGCGAAGATCCCGCCGAAGATGATGACCGGCATCATCAGGGGAATCACGCTGTCCCGGATGGAGATGAGGACATCCCGGACGCTCGGCCGCGCCTGCGTTGCGCCCGGAAGGATCCCCCGGACGGAGTAGATGTAGATGAGAATCATCAGGGTCACGGCCATGAGGAAGCCGGGGAGGAAGCCCCCCATGAACAGGCCGGCGATGGAGATGTTCGACATCGCCCCCAGGACGACCATGTTGAGACAAGGCGGGATCAGCATCCCCATCCCGGTGGCGGCGGCGACGATCGAGGCCGCCTGGGACGCCGGGTAGCCCGCCCGCACCATGGACGGCAGGAGAAGGGCCCCGATGGCGGAGGCGTCCGCGATGGAAGAGCCGGAGATCCCGGAAAAGAATATCTCGGCTACGACAACCACGAAGCCCAGCCCCCCACGGATGTGCCCGACCAGGTTCGAGGCCAGGCGCACCAACCGCTGGGAGATTCCGCCCTGCTCCATCAGGCCGCCGGCCAGGATGAAAAGAGGGATGGCCAGGAAAGGGAACGTGTCGATTCCTGAGTACAGCTTCATCGTGACGGTTGACATGGGAATGGCGCCCTGCCAAGAAAACGCTGCGATGCAGGACAACACCATGGAGAAGGCGACCGGCACGTTGACGGCCAAGAGGAGGATGAAGCTGGCGACGAGGACCAGGATCGTGCTCATGGCTGAGGGCCCTCCTCCTTCGCCTGCCTCCAGCGTTGGGCTTCGACTTGGATCAGATAGATGATGATGAGCACGCCGCCAAGCGGGATCGGGAGGAACGCCCATGTGTAGGAGAGATTCATGGTGGCGTAGGTCCGGTTCACGTTCAGGGTGAGGAGGGTATATCCCTGGACGACCATCACCACCGCCACGACCAGCATGACCAGCGGGGTCACCATCTCGATCCGGTGGCGCCAGTGTTCCGGGAACTGCCTCACAACCAGCTCGATGCCGAAGTGGCGCATGCGCTTCACCCCGAGCGCCGCCCCCACAAACACCACCCACTGGTACAGGAGCATGGCCAGGTCTTCCGACCAGGCCAAAGGGGTCTGAAGAATGAACCGGTTGAATACCTGGATGAAGACCACCACGGCCAGCGCGACCATCAGGATCGCGCAGACTCCTTCGATAAGATTGTCAAATGCCTCCTTCAGCATCGTCTTCCCTCGACACGCAGACCGAAAAAAAAGGGGAAGCAGTTCGTGGATCGCCACCGCTTCCCCCAGTGGAGGTACGTCCTACTTCTTCTTGGCCGCGCGGGCCTGCTCCAGCAGCTCCTTGCCGAACGGATACTTCTTCACGAAGGTGTCGTACACCGGCTGGATGCGCCTCTCGAAGGTGACCTTGTCCACATCCGTGACCACCATGACGCCCTTGTCTTTCAGCATGCCGATGGCCCTGTTCTCCAACGAGACGTAGGCGTCCAGGAAGAATTTCTCGGCGTCCTGGCCGGCGGCCGCAATTTCGGTCTGCACGTCCTTGGGCAGGTTGTCCCACCACTTCTTGTTGGCGATGAACGTGCTCACCGACCAGAACTGCTCCGTCAGCGAATACACCTTGGAGACTTCCCAGTGCTTGGAGGTCCAATAGAGGACCGGAGAGTTCTCCGCCCCATCCAGGACCTTCTGCTGCAGGGCCAGGTACACCTCGCCGAAGGCCAGCGGGGTGCCGATTCCCCCCATCTCGTTGATGGCCTGGATCTGGATGTCGCTGGGCTGGACACGGATCTTCATACCCTTGAGGTCCTCGGGCTTTCGCACCGGCTTGTTGGCATAGATGCTCCGGCCGCCGTCATCCACCCAGAACACCCCCACGAGCCCCTGCTTTGGGAAGATCTCGTTCACGAACTTCTTGCCCACGTTGCTGCGGATGACCCGCCACAGCTCGTCCCGGCTGTTGAACAGGTAGGGTAGGTCGAAGACCTTCTCCTCGGGAATCCACTCGCCGGCGAAGGAGGCCGGCATCTTGGCCATCTCGATGCTGCCGGTCTGCACACCCATGAACAGGTCCTTGGTCTGCCCGAGCTGGGCGCTGTGGAACACCTGGAACTCCACCCGGCCCTTGGTCCGCTCCTTCACCTTCTCGGCGAAGAATTGCATGGTCGTGGAGTGGGGGTGGTCCGGGGAAAGGATGTCGGCAATCTTCGCGGTGATCTTCATCTCCTGGGCCTCGGCCGTCCCCAGTACGAGACCGATCGCGCCGAGACCGATCAGCACGCCCAGCAGGACTGTTGCGATTCTCCTCATGGCGAAACCTCCTCAGATAGTTATTGATGATGAAATCGGACGAGCGCGGATGCTGTGACACTCATCAGCCTGCAGGTGGAGCTTGTGCTTCTCGACTGTGCCTTGATAACTGGGTGGCGTCCGCCTGTCAATGGGGAAGTCCGAAACGCATGATTCTTGTAACCTCTTCCGGATTATCGCTTGAGTGCAACCCTTCGTCCTTCCTGGGCCGAGACGTACGCGGCGTAAATCACCTCAACCGTCTCGTGGGCCAGCAGGGCTCCAGATAGCGGCTCGCGGCCCTCCCGGACGGCGTCCACGAAGTCCTCCATCTCCTGGGGGTAGCCGCGCATCCAGTCCTCGTCCGGGCTGGGGAACTGCCAGCCGCCCTTCGTCTCCACCTTCTCGGTGAGGTACTCGTCGCCCCAGACCTGGCCGTCCGGGGCGTAGACTACCACGCTGGTGTTGGGGTTGATGTTCACCTGGACCACGCTGTTGGAGAGATACGCGGTCACCAGGTTCTTTACGCCGCCCAGGCTGACGTCGGTGGACATGACCGTCGCCTTGGTCCCGTCCTCGAAGGTCAGGATCGCGGCCGACCAATCCTCCACATCCTCCCACTCGGTCACCAGCCATTTGCGGGGCGCGTTCCGGACGGCCTCGATTTTGGTCAACTGGGCCACGTCCGCGATCACCGATTTCACCCGGGTCGGCCTCCCGAACTTCTTCAGCCCCTCATAGTGCTTCAGGTGGATGACCGCTCCGATGGGGTGGGACCCCATGCGCAGCATGGAGCCGCCGCCGGCAGTGGCCCACCGCCGGGAGTACGAGGCGTGCGAGCCCGAGTGGCTCTCTTCGGCCCTGAGGTCGAGGAGCGTCCCGCCGCTGGCATCCATCAGGCGCCGCAATTTGGCCACCGGGGGCGCGTAGACGAAGTTCTCGGCGTATCCCATGATCACCCGGTTCCGTCGGCAGGCCTCGACCACCGCATCGGCGTTCTTCATGGTCTCGTCGAACATGGCCTGGCGCGACAGCGCATTCGCCTCCACGAAGCAGCCGGTCAGCGGCTTCTCCATGATGAGATGCTTGCCGGCGTTGGCGGCATCGACGGCCAGCGTGTGGTGGAGACTCGTCACCACGGGGAGCGTGACGAGCTGGATGTCCTTCCGCTCCATGAGGGCGTGATGGTCGGTGTAGACGTGCGGGACGTTGAACTTCCTGGCAAAGGCCTCTGCGCTCTCTTTCGTCTTGGAGCAGACTGCCACGATTTCGCACTTGCTGCCGCGAATCCTGCTCAGGGCGTGGGCGTGCAAGTCGGCGGCGAACCGCGATCCAATGAAACCGATGCCGATGGTCTCCATGGGATGATCTCCTTGCTGGGGGCACCCGCACGTCGGGCCGGAGTTCGGCCGTGCCATGCCGGTGAGCCCCGGGGCCCTGCTCAGCCAGAAAGGGTAGGTCGGGTGTCGGTTCGCATGACACAGCCCTCGAGAAGCGGACGAGAAGCAGAGGGGAGCGATCATGCATACCGCCAGTGGGGGAAGGGTGTCAAGCGGGAAGGATGCGACGATGGTCCGAAGCCGCGCAGTCGTTGCCGGCGCGAGGTTACGGGGGCTGGCAGGAGGCGCCACGAGGGGGAAAGGGCTTGACATTCCTGGAGGCGGTGGCTATTGTGGCCATGCATTCGCACCGAGGAGGACCGACGACAGCGAAAGGGGAATGCTTGGAACGTCTCGCGCCGACGAAGCGACAGACCCGCACCCGGGAAAAGGGTCCCACGGCGCAGGAGAAATTCCTCCTGTTCCGCGTCGGCGAAGAAACCTACGGCATGGGACTCCGGGGGCTGCGGGAAGTGTTGCTGTCCGACGGAGTGACGCTCCTGCCCTCTCCCCCCTACCACGTGTGCGTTGCGCTCGAGCATCGCGGTCGCAGAGTTCCCGTCATCCGCTTGAGAGCGCTATTCGAGGGATCCCCGTCGGGAATCCTTCCGACGGCGCGTGTGCTCTTGACGCAGGGGCAGGCACGCCCTCTCGGACTCCTGGTGGATGAGGTCCTGGAAATGGCCGAGGTGGACCCGGCGCGTATCGGGCCGCTCCCGGCCCTGGCGACCCTCCTGGATCCCTCCTGCTTCCGGGGACTGTTCACCCGGCAAGACCGCATCGTCCTCCTCGTCAACGAGGACGGTCTGGGCGCGTTAGACGAGGTGGTCCAGTTCAATGCGACCGGCGCTTGAGCGTGGCTCACCCGGTCGGGACACATGCCATGGCACAGACGGAAACCGTCACTTCGGGCGTGACGCTCGACGAGGCGTCCGTCCTCATGTTCCTCCTGACCGGCAAGCAGTTCGCCGTGGAGTTGGACCGGGTCCAGCACATTCTCGACCACCAGGCGCCCACCCGGACGCCTCGGCGCCCCCCGTATGTCGAAGGGATCATCCAGCACAAGGGGCGCTACCTTCCCCTGCTGAGCCTGCGCAAGCGGCTGGGAGTGGAAGAGCCGGATCCCGAGAATCCGGCCATTCTGCTTCTCGCCGGGATTGGGCAGGATCCCGTGGTAGGGCTGATGGTGGACCAGGTGGTGCGCGTATTGTCATTGCCGGCGGATAAGGTGCTGCCGCCGCCGCCCCGGGTCTTCGGCATCCGGTCGGAGTTCATCCGGGGCGTGGCGAATGCCGGTGGGCGACCCGTCGTGTGGCTGGATGAGACGAAGCTCTTGACGTCGGCGGAGCCCATCAGATTGCTCGCGTAGCCAGGGACGCGTGCCGGCCCGGGGCAGGGCACGTGAGGCGCCGAGTCAGAGGCGTGGGGCGCCTTCGCCGAGGAGGATCGCATGGCCGCTCGGATTCTGGTGGCGGATGACAGCGTGACGATCCAGAAGGTCGTGGAGTTGACCTTCAGCAAGGAGGATTTCGTCCTCGTCCAGGCGCGGAGCGGCGAGGAGGCCCTCCGCAAAGCGAAGGAGGAGCGACCCGACCTGGTGCTCCTGGACTTGGTCATGCCGGACAAGAACGGCTACGAGGTCTGCGCCGCGCTGCGGGCGGAAGCAACGCTGCGCGCGGTGCCCATCATCCTCCTCACCGGGACGTTCGAGGCGTTCGACAAGGACAAGGGAATCCAGGCCGGCGCGAACGATTTCGTGACCAAGCCGTTCGAGTCCCAGGTACTGATCAGCAAGGTCAAGCAACTGCTCTTCGCCAAGACGGTGGACATGGCGCCGAGCAAGGCCGCCCCGCCCAAAGAGGCGCCCCGTCCCGCGCCCGCCGCACCATCTCGGCCCGGCATCCCGCCGGGTCCGGGTCCCCGCGGTGTGGCCCCGCCGTCTCCGGCTCCAACGACGCCGCCGCTCAGCGCGGGAAGAGTGCCGCCCCAGCCAGCGGTACCGCCGGCGCCAGTGCAGGCGGTGCCGCCGGGTCCGAGCCCGACGATGGCGGCCATCCCTCCGGAAAGACCGGTGCCAGCAAAGCTGGCGCCGCCTCCACCCATCGTGCCTCCAAAGACGGGACGGACACTCGATCTCTCCCCGCCGTCGGAAGAGATCTCGCAGGATCGCGTGCGGCGCGTGGTGGAACCGCCACCGAGCGTTCCCCCTTCGCCTGCGCCGGGTGGATTCGGTGAGTTTATCCTCGCGGACCTGAGCACGCTGCCCCTGGCGGAGGCGCCTGGTCGGCCGGGGGATGCGCACTTGGAGTCGGGAAAGGGGGCATCCGGTCCGGCCCCCGTCTCGGAGGAGCTGTCGTTGGACATGCCGTCGCTCGCGCCCGAGCCGGTTCAAGAGAAGAAGAGGGCGCCGACCCCGGAGGAGAAAGCGGGGGCGCTTCCCGAGAGCCTGTCCCTGGAAGAGCTGTTGTCGGCGGAACCGACCGCTGCCCCTCTGGCACCCGAGGCCGCACTCGCGCCGCTGGAGGAGTTCCCCGGGGGGCCGGTCTTCGACCTGACGAGCGAGATGGGAGGCCCCTCGTTGCCATTGGTCGAGGTCGGGACCGGGGAGCCGCCGGCACTCTCCATCGAGGATCTCCTGGCCTCGGCGGAGTCCGCTCCGCCCCCTCCGGCTGAGGTCGGTGCCTTGGAGCCTTCCGCACCGGGCCCGGAGACAGCGCCGGAGGAACTGGCGGGCGAGCCGGTCCTCGACCTGACGAGCGCGCAGGAGCCGCCCCTTCCACGCCCGCTCGAGGTGGGAGCGGAAGAGTCGCTTGCCCTGAGCGTTGAGGATTTCCTGCCCACGGAGGAGACCGCTCCAACCGGGGCCGGCATGATGGGACTTCATGAGCTAGAGCTCGAGCCGATTTCTGGCCCGTCAGCAGAAGAGGCGCCGGCAACGGAGCCAGCCCCGACTGCGGAGCTTCTCCTGGACCTCGGGGAACTGGCCGAGGTTCGTTTAACAGCAGAGGAAAGAGTCGACCTCGAGGCTACCCTGGCAGGAGGGGAGGCGCCGGTGCCACCTGCGGTGGTGCCGCCTTCTGGTCCTGCAATGGGGGCGGGGGCCGGGTTGGCGGAAGTTCCAACTGCGGCGGACGCGTCACCGGAGATTACCGCGGCCCCGCCGATCGTGCCCAGGATGCCCACAATGGCAGCAGTGCCCCCGGTCGTTGCGGCAACGCCGGGACCTGGCGGCGCGGAGGCGCTCCTGCCCGAGATGGCCGCAATGCGCCAGGAAGTCACGGAGCGGGTGGCGCACGAACTGGCGCGCGATCTCAGTGATAAGTTGCTCGGGCGCATCGAGCGGATTGTGTGGGAGGTGGTCCCGGATCTGGCCGAGATCCTGATCAGCAAGGAGATTGAGAGGATCCGGTTGCAGGCGGAAGGCAAACAGTCCTCCTGAGTTGGGCCCATTTTATCGTGCCACGGGGATGCCGCCCTCGCTGCGGGGGCGGCGTCCCCGTTTCACTTCGGAGTACGGGATGACCGACGTTCACGAAACAGATGGCTCTCAGCGTTCGGGACCATCCGAGGCGGGAGCCTCGCCGAAACAGGGCTACGATCCCCGTGGCGTGGAGGAGCGCTGGTATCGGTTCTGGGAGGAGCGGGGCCTGTTCTACGCGGATGAGACCTCGCCGTCCCAGCCGTACAGCATCGTGATCCCCCCGCCGAACGTGACGGGCTCCCTTCACATGGGGCATGCCCTGAACAATACCCTCCAGGACATCCTGATCCGCTGGCACCGGATGCAGGGGGACAACACCCTCTGGATGCCGGGGACCGATCATGCCGGGATCGCGACCCAGAACGTCGTGGAGCGGCAACTGGCCCAGGAGGGCTCCAGCCGGGACCAGATTGGCCGGGAGGCCTTCATCCAGCGCGTCTGGCGCTGGAAGGAAGCCTCCGGTGGCACCATCATCCGCCAGCTGAAGACTCTGGGCGCTTCGTGCGACTGGCGCCGGGAACGGTTCACCATGGACCCGGGCCTGTCCGAGGCGGTGAAGGAGGTCTTCTGCCAGCTGTACGAGGCGGGGCTCACGTACCGGGGCGACTACATCATCAACTCGTGTCCCCGCTGCCAGACGGCGCTCTCGGACCTGGAGGTGGAATACCAGGAGCGGGAGGGGAAGCTCTGGCACATCCGGTACCCCCTGTCCTCGGGCACAGGCGGGGTGGTGGTGGCCACGACGCGGCCCGAGACCATGTTGGGGGATACGGCCGTCGCGGTGCATCCCGACGACGAGCGCTACCGGGACCTGGTGGGCAAGACCGTCATTCTTCCTCTCATGAATCGGGAGATACCCATCATTGCCGACGCCTACGTGGATCGGGCCTTCGGCACCGGGACGGTGAAGGTGACGCCGGCCCACGATCCCAAGGACTTCGAATGCGGCCTCCGCCACCATCTCCCCCAGGTGAAGATCATGGCGGATGATGGCCGCATGAACGCAAACGCCGGGCGCTACCAGGGCATGGACCGGTTCGCCTGTCGCGAGCAGGTGGTGAAGGACCTCCAGCGGGACGGCCTCCTCACAAAGATTGAGGACCATCGCCATGCCGTCGGCCACTGCTATCGGTGCCAGACGGTGGTGGAGCCGACCCTTTCGCGACAGTGGTTCGTCCGCATGCGGCCGCTGGCCGAGCCGGCCATCCGCGCGGTGGAGGAGGGGCGGATCCGGATCATTCCCTCGCAATGGGGAAAGACCTACTACGAGTGGATGCGGAACATCCGGGACTGGTGCGTGTCCCGGCAGATCTGGTGGGGGCACAGGATCCCCGCCTGGTATTGCGATCCGTGTGGAGAGGTCATCGTATCGCGGACGGCGCCCGCGGCCTGTCCGCGATGCGGCGGCGCGCTGCGACAGGAGACCGACGTCCTGGATACCTGGTTCAGCTCGGCCCTGTGGCCCTTCTCGACCCTGGGCTGGCCGGAGCGGACGCAAGAACTCCGCGTCTACTATCCCACCGCGTGCCTGGTGACGGGCTTCGACATCCTGTTCTTCTGGGTCGCCCGGATGATCATGATGGGGCTGCGCTTCATGGGGGACGTCCCATTCCGGGAGGTGTACATCCATGGCCTGATCCGGGATGAGCAGGGCGAGAAGATGTCCAAGACCCGGGGCAATGTCATCGATCCACTGCACGTGATCCACGGGGCCACCCTGGACGAGCTGCTGTCGGCCGCAAAGAGCGGCGGGGCGCCGCCCGGCGCCCTGGAGGGGATCCGGCGCCAGTTCCCAGACGGGTTCCCGGCCTTCGGGGCGGACGCGCTTCGGTTCACGCTGGCCGCCCTGGCGAGCCAGGGGAGCGACGTGAAGCTCTCGGTGAAGCGGATCGAGGGCTACCGGTTTTTCTGCAACAAGATCTGGAACGCCTACCGCTTCGTGGCCGGCCATCTCGACGAGGACGAAGTCCGGCGGGCTCGTCTGGCGGATCTTCCGCTGACGCTGCCAGACCGCTGGATCCTCAGCCGCCTGACCGAGGTGACCCAGGGCGTGACTGACGCGCTCACGGCCTATCGGTTCAACGACGCGGCCTCCATCCTGTACCAGTTCCTGTGGCACGAGTACTGTGACTGGTATCTCGAGATCGTGAAGGACCGGCTGGCCGCGCCGGAGGATCCGGCGACCCAGCGGACCGGGCGGGTCCTCCTCATCCACGTCCTGGAGCAGTCTCTCCGACTGCTGCACCCGGTCATGCCGTTCATCACGGAGGAGATCTGGCAGCGCCTGCCGCACGAGGGCGAGAGCATCATGCGGGCGCCCTGGCCCCAGGCGGATGGCGCCCTCCACTGGCCCGAGGCAGTGGAGACCATGGCCACCCTCATGGAGATTACCCGCGAGGTGCGGAACATCCGGTCGAACTACAACATCCCGCCGGCGAAGCGGTTGCCCCTCACCCTGCGCACGTTCAACCCGACCCAGGACCAACTCCTGGAGGCCTGTCAGGGATACCTGGCCAGCCAGGCGAGGCTGTCACATCTCACGTGGGGGCAGGACGTGGCCCGGCCTGCTGTCGCGGCCACGGCCGTGGTCCAGGGCATCGAGGCGCACGTGCCCCTGGAGGATCTGATCGATCTTTCCGAGGAACGGGAGCGGCTAGACCGGGAGCTGGTCAAGGTGGAGCAGGCGCTGGATCGGGTCAACCGGAAGCTGGCCAACCAAGACTTCCTGGGGAAGGCGCCGGCGGCCGTCGTGAGCCAGCAACGGGCCATCCAGGTGGAACTGCAGGACGCGCATGTGAAGCTCCGGGAAAGCCTGGAACGGATCGGAGCGTACCTGAAGCACTGAAAGGCGTTCGCTGTTCGACGGTTCGGGAGTTCGGGCGTACCGAGAACAGCCGAACACCCGAACCACCGAACTCCCGAACGCTTTTCGGCCAGAGGAATGGCAATCATACCGGCGGATATCTCGCCAGCGGTCATCGAGGCAGCCCTTCGCACGCGGGTCATCGGTCGGCCGCTGGAGGTGGTGGCGGAGATCGGCTCCACGAATGATGCGGTCATGGGGGCCGGTCGCGCTGGGAGGGCCGAGGGCTTGGCAATCCTTGCGGATCGGCAGACGGCCGGGCGAGGCCGCCGTGGACGCTCGTGGGCCTCGCCGGCTGGCGTCGGCTTGTACACCTCGGTCCTGCTGCGACCCCAGCTATCACCGGCCAGGGTACCGCTGCTCACGTTGGTCGCCGGCCTCGGCGTGGCCGAGGCGATCGAGGAGATTGCCGGCGTGGCAACCCGCCTGAAGTGGCCCAACGACGTGTTAGTCGAGGGCCGCAAGGTTGCAGGCATCCTGGCCGAGATGGCGAGTGCCGGCGGGCAGGTGGGCCACATCGTGATCGGCATCGGGATCAACGTCAACCACGGCCCGCAGGACCTTCCGGAAGAGCTGTTTCCGGCGGCGACCTCACTCTACCTCGCGACCGGCAGCACCATCCCACGAGGGGAATTGGCAGCGGCAGTCTACAACGGCCTGGACCGGTGGTACCAGATCTTCCGCGAGAGACAGATCGAGGCAATCCTCGCGGCCGGCCGGGAACGAAGCGCCACGCTGGGGCGGCCGGTGGATGTGCTCGCTGATGAGGAGCGGTGGCAGGGTCTCGCGGTTGATCTGGACGCTGACGGGGCGCTCCTCGTCCGGGAGGAGCGTGGAGAGCTTCGCCGGGTCATCGCCAGTGACGTCTCGATCCGGACGCCCGCGGTCTAGGGGACATGATCGCCTTGGGAGGAACATGTTACTGGCGCTGGATGTAGGCAACACGAATACCGTCATCGGCGTCTTCGAGGGCAAGGTACTCCTCCGGCACTGGCGCCTCTCGACGCGGCGCGAGGGCACGCGCGACGAGTACGCCATGCTCATCAAGGGCGTGTTCGATTTCGCGGGCCTGGACTTTCAGCGGGTCTCGGCCCTCATCATCTCTTCCGTCGTCCCGCCGCTTCAGGGTCCGCTGGAGGAGATGGCGCGGCAATATTTCGGCGTCGAGCCGATGGTCGTCGGCCCGGGGATCAAGACGGGGATGCCCATCCTGTACGAATCCCCGAGAGAGGTGGGAGCCGACCGGATCGTGAACGCCGTGGCGGCCTTCGAGGCCTACGGGGGACCGTGCATCGTCGTGGACTTCGGCACCGCCACGACCTTCGATGCCATCTCGGCCCGCGGCGAGTATCTCGGCGGCGCGATCTGTCCGGGCATCGGGATCTCCGCGGAGGCGCTCTTCCAACACGCCGCCAAGCTCCCCCGGGTGGATATCACGCAGCCCAAGGTGATCATCGGTCGCAACACGGTGGGCAGCATGCAGGCGGGACTTTTCTACGGCTATCTGAGCCTGGTGGAAGGCGTGGTGGCCCGCATGCGCGTCGAGCTGGGCGGCCGGGCGACCGCGATCGCGACGGGCGGCCTGGCCCAACTGCTGCTCGCCGAGTCCACCGCGGTGGACCACGTGGACCCGCTCCTCACCCTCACCGGCCTCCGCATCCTCTTCGAGCGGAATCAGTAATCCGAACGCCGAGTACCGCGACCCACGCCCCTGGCGGTAATTGACACAAAAGGAGCGGGTTGTTAGAATTCCACTCGTTTGCGAGCAGGAATCGTTTGCCCCGAGGGAGCCAAGGGCCAAGAGGAACCCATATGAAGAAGAGCCGTCAGAAGGTGCAGCGTTTTACGGTCGTTCTGGAGCGCGACGAGGACGGGTTGTACGTCGCCTCAGTGCCCACGCTGAATGGATGTCACACACAGGGAAAGACGTTGGATCAAGTGATGCATCGCATCCGTGAGGCCGTGGAACTCTGGCTTGAAGTCCACAAGGACGGCGGAGAAGTGAGGCTTCCCGCCCTCGAGTTCGTTGGTGTTCAGCAGCTCGAAATCCCCGCATGAGCCGTCTGGCTCCGATCTCTCCGCGCGACTTGCAAGCTCTCCTCTCCCGTCTTGGGTTCCGCCTCATCCGGCAGAAGGGTAGCCACGCATTTTGGCAGCATGAGGACGGACGGGCAACCATCGTCCCTGTCCACAAACGGGAAGACATCGGCCGAGGCCTTCTCCGCCAAATCCTCCGCGACCTTGATCTCACTTCCGAGGCTTTCGCTAAGCTCCGCAGGAAGTAGGCCACGTGAAGCACAAACCGAGACGGGTGAGTTTGCTGCTTGTCCCTGGCGATGCGTTTGGGGATTGTCTGTAGTTCACAACAAGGAAGGGCGGTCAGGAAAACCTTCTTGACCTGGCGGAGAGCTTCGTGAGAAGTTGCTTGTAGATATACGATAATTGAATAAAGGACCAAGGCGGCCTCAACCGTGACACGGGGGGCAGCGCAGATGCCCCGGCCCCGCGAAAGTCTCAACGCCCTCTTCGGAATTGACCGGAGAGGGTGTTGTTGTTTTAGGGCTGTGCCCATCCATTTAGTGGGGTCACTCTCGGAGTCCGGGCGCACGAGACAGACGGAGTAGCCAACACCGGCGGGTGAGAGCTTCCTGCTGGCAAGGAGGACAAGCACTGGAGCCCAGGATGTAGCGAGAGTTCCCGAAAGGCCATACACCTCGCGAGGGGTGGACGGAAAGCCGCGGGTCTCGCCCACGTAATTTGAGAAAGCCGGGCTGCCAAAGGAACCGAGGAGTCCTTTGGGGCCCGGTTTTGCTTTTTCACCTACTCCCGGAGACGCGATTCTCTGAAGCAGTTCGCTGCCTGCTGCCTCCTGCACACTGCCCGCTGGCAGTAGTCGGCTGCCCACTGCCTCCTGCGACCTGCGAAAGCGCCGGGGCCCGGCTTTGTTTTTTGCCTGCGTGCTGCGCCTTCGCCGATCGTGGTGGCTTGTGAGTTGAAATTCTGGGATCGACGGCTTGCGGGGGACTTATGATGCGGGCTCACCGTCGCCCTGTCCCTTGAACAGGGCGTCGAGTCGGGCGATGAGGGCCTTGACGCCTAAGGAGAATCTCTGGTCGAAATCGAATTGGGCAATAAGGTTGCCTGATCCCCAGCACAAACGACTGCATCCTGCGTTGGGGGCGTGTGCACCAGATGGCGGAAAGTCAACTCCGTCAACATCGTCCCGCATTACGGCACCTGGTACCTCGACCTCACCGGGAATGGCACTTACGATGGCTGTGTGACCACCAGCAAGTGCCTCTCCTGGGGAGGCAATGCGGGGGACCAGGTGGTCGTCGGCGACTGGACCGGTGACGGGAAGACCAAGGTCGGGATCTACCGGAACGGCACCTGGTACCTCGACCTCACCGGGAACGGCCATTTCGATGGGTGTGTGAGCACCAGCAGGTGCCTTTCGTGGGGCGGGGATTCGACAGACAAGCCCGTGGTCGGCCGGTGGTAGCGGCGGGGCGGTGGCGGGAGGCGCGATAGCAGTATGCAGGGAGGCACGACGTTCAGTGATATCTGTCTGAAGTGGTGGGTGCGCCGCGAGAGCTAATCGCGTGGTCTCCTCCGCGGGGATGGTGGGTTCGGCATGGCGACGCCCGCCTGCCAGATTTGCCTCTACTTCTCTTTGGCCGCCTGCTCGGCGCGGTAGGCGGCCATGGCGGCCTGGTGCTCCGGCGAGGCCAGGCATTCGTGCTGCGCCGGGACGTAGGCCCGCATGAAGTCGGCGAAGTCGCTCTGAAACGCCAGGTTCGAGAGCCGCTTGATGTGAACCATGCTCGTGCGAGGCACTGTCAGGAACCGTTCCGCGAGCGCCTGACACCTTGCCTCCAGATTCACCCGCGGGACGACCTCGTTCACCAACCCGATCTCCAGCGCGCGCCGAGCATCAATCGTATCGCCGAGCAGGAGCAGCTCCCGCGCCCGGCCCATCCCGATCAAACGGGGCAGCCGATACGGCCCGAGCCCCGGGACCAGACATTCCTTCACGGCCGGAAGTCCCAGGATCGCGTCCTCCGCCGCGATCCGCAGGTCGCAGGCCAGGGCGATCTGGAGACCTCCGCCCAGGCAGTAGCTCTGGATGCCGCAGATCACGGCCTTGTCGCAATTCTCCAGGATGTCCCAGAGCGGCTCGAGGCCGATGAAAAACGAGGGATCGATGCGGCCGCTGGAGAGGGCCTTGAGATCCACGCCGGAGCAGAAGGCGCGACCCGTACCGGTGACGATGGCCACCCTGGCCTCGCGGTCGTCGCGAAGCGCGTGGATGGCCTCGGTCATGTCGGCCAGGAACGTCATGTCCTCGGCGTTCAGGACCTCGGGCCTGTTCAATGTGATGCGCGCGATTCGGCCATCCGTCCGATACAAGACCGTCTTCTCCGTGGGCATGGCTGTTCCCCCTCGTGTTCAGCGTTGGCCGTGCGGCGGCGCGGTGGCAGTGTTTCTCGACCAGGTGGCCGGGTAGCTCACGACCTAGCGGCAGAAGTCTAGGCCACGTGCCGAGGCCTGTAAAGGAGGTCGCGAATTCCGAGCCGGAAGAATCTGCGATACAAGCGGGACATTTCCCTTGACAAAATCGCTCCACGTTCATATCTTAACGCGGTTCGGGAGGCCATTCTCCAACTGTTTCCCGGTGAGGTCCGTGTCTGCATGAAGACGTATCAGCCAAAAGCGGGTGAGATCGACCGCCGGTGGGTCCTGGTGGATGCCCAGGGGCAGACTCTGGGTCGCCTGGCCAGCCGGGTGGCCATGATCCTGCGCGGGAAGAACAAGCCGGTCTTCGCTCCCCACGCGGACGTGGGGGACTTCGTCGTCATCATCAACGCGGAGAAAGTGGCGGTGACCGGCCGGAAGCTTCGCCTGAAGGAATACCACCACCATTCCCAGCATCCGGGGGGCCTGAAAACCATCCGGCTGGGCAAGCTGCTGCGGGAGAAGCCGGAGCGCGTCCTGGAAAAGGCAGTGCGGGGGATGCTGCCCAAGACGAAACTGGGCGATGCACTCTTCGGGAAGCTCAAGGTGTACGCCGGTCCCACCCACCCGCACGCGGCACAGCGGCCGGCACCCATGGTCGCCCCGAAGTAACTCGGAGACGAGGTAGGCATGGAAACAACATCGCGCGCGTACGGAACGGGACGCCGCAAGAGTTCCGTGGCGCGGGTCTGGCTGCGGCCGGGTGAGGGCAGGGTCGAGGTGAACGAGCGTCCAGTGGACGAGTTTTTCACCCACCCCACATTGAAGATGCTCCTGATGCAACCCCTCAAGGTCGTCGGCCAGGAGGGGAAGTACGACGTCATGGCCAGTGTGAGCGGGGGCGGCTCTACCGGCCAGGCAGGGGCCATTCGCCTGGGGATCGCACGGGCCCTGGTCCGGGTGGACGATACCATGCGGACCGCGCTGAAGAAGGCCGGTCTGCTCACGCGCGATCCTCGAGCGAAGGAGCGAAAGAAGTACGGTCAGAAGGGCGCGCGGGCCCGGTTCCAGTTCTCCAAGCGGTAATTGTTTTGCCAAGAGACGAACAGGGAAGGGCCTCCGGGTTCTTCCCTTTTTTTATGCCTGCGGTGGCGTGAGCGCGTGCCGGGCTCTTCTCCCCGAATGACGAGGGGCGGAGACCAGATCTCTGGCGGCAGGCGGGAGTGGCTGATATGACGGGTGTGGGAAAGAACGAGCGGATGCGCCGTGTGGCCATTGCCGGGGCCAGCGGATATACGGGGGCGGAACTGCTCCGGCTCCTCCTCCAGCATCCCCTGGCGAAGGTTGTCGCCCTCACCGCCGAGACGCATGCGAACCAGCCCATCGGCAAGGTGTTTCCCAGCCTGGCCGGGTTCCTGGATCTCGCCTGCCTTCCCCTGGATACGGCCAAGCTGGCGGCCGAAGCGGAGTTCGTCTTCCTGGCACTGCCCCACAAGACCTCCATGGCCGTGGGCGCGGACCTGATCCAGCGGGGGACGCGGGTCTTGGATCTGTCGGCCGATTACCGGCTGAAGGATGCTGCGGCTTACCCGCGGTGGTACAAGGTGGAGCACGTGGCCCCGCACCTGCTGAAGGAAGCGGCCTACGGCCTCCCCGAACTCCATCGCGCCGAGATCGCGGGGGCGCGACTGGTAGCCGTCCCGGGCTGCTATCCCACCGGCGCGGTGCTGGGTCTGGCCCCGCTCATCGCCGAGGGCCAGGTGGATCCGGACTCCGTGATCATCGACGCCATCTCCGGCGTCTCGGGCGCGGGGCGGAAGGTCGAGCTGCCGTATCACTACTCCGAGGTGAACGAGAGCCTCAAGGCCTACGGCGTGGCCACCCACCGGCACACCCCTGAGATCGAGCAGGAGCTTTCACGCCTGGCCGGTCGCGAGGTCACGGTCTCGTTCACGCCGCACCTGGCCCCCCTCACTCGCGGGATCCTGACCACCATCACGGTCTCGCTCCTGAGCCGGCGCGCGGCTGGCGACCTCTTAGCGCTCTACCGGAAGTTTTACCGCGACGCGCCATTCGTGCGCGTCCTGGCCGAGGGGCAGCTCCCCGAGACGAAGCACGTCCTCCACTCGAACTTCTGCGACATCGGGCTCGTCTCGGATGCCCGGACGGGACGGGTCATCGTCGTGACCGCCATCGATAACCTGGTGAAGGGGGCATCCGGGCAGGCCGTCCAGTGCTTGAACCTGATGGCCGGGATGGACGAGCGAGCCGGATTGTGGATCCCGGGGCTGTTTCCGTAGGAGAGCGTTCGACGGTTCGACCGTTCGACCGTTCGGCTGTTCTAGCCGCCGGGCCCCCGGGACTGCCGAACCGTCGAACTGTCGAACAACCGAACCGCCGAACGGTATGAGGAGGTACGGTGGGCGGGACTGACGCATACCTTTTCGGGATTCCCGGTGGGATCTCCGCCGTCAAGGGAGTCCGGTCGGCGGGAGTCGCCTGCGGATTGAAGCGGGGCGGCCAGCCGGACCTCGCCCTGGTCGTGTCGGAAGGCCCTGCGACGGTGGCGGCGACGTTCACGACGAATCGGGTCCAGGCGGCTCCGGTCCAGCTCTCACGGCGCCACCTGCGGGGAGGGAAGTTCGCGGCCATCGTCCTGAACAGCGGGAACGCCAACGCCTGCACGGGGCGCCAGGGCCTGACCGATGCCGAGGCCACGGCGCTGGAGGTCGCGCGGGTGCTGAAGCGGCCGGCCGGGCACGTCTTCGTGGCCTCGACGGGGGTCATCGGGCGCCGGCTGGACATGGAGGCGATCCGGAAGGGGATCGCGGAGGCCGTAGCCCGACTGGAGGTCGCTGGAGGCAACGGAGCGGCCCAAGCCATCCTCACCACGGACACCACTCCCAAGGAGGCCGCCATCACCTTCGCCGTGGGGAAACGGCGGGTGACGATCGGCGGGATGGCCAAGGGATCCGGCATGATCGCCCCGCGGATGGCGACCATGCTGGCCGTGATCGCCACCGATGCCAGCGTGGGGGCGGGATCGCTGCAAAAGGCGTTGCGGCTCGGGGTGGATGCGAGCTTTCACTGCATCACGGTGGACGGGGACACCAGCACCAACGACATGGCGCTGTGCTTCGCCACCGGGGCCTCCGGCACGCCGGCGCTGCACCCAGGCACGCCCGCCTTCCGGACGTTCCAGGTGGGGCTGGAGATGGTGTGCCTCAGCCTGGCCAAAATGATCGTGCGGGACGGAGAGGGAGCGACGAAGCTGGTGGAGGTCCGGATCAGCGGGGCGCGCACGACCAGGGAGGCTCGCTTGGCGGCCGAGGCGGTGGCCACCTCCCCCTTGGTCAAGACCACGCTCTTTGGAGAGGACATCAACTGGGGGCGGATGTTGGCGGCCCTGGGACGATCCGGCGCTCGCTTCGACCCCGGGACGGTGGACCTGTCGGTGGACGAACTGCCGGTGGTGCGCCGCGGCGTGGGTCTCGGATCCAGCGCCGAAGCGGCCGCGAACCACCGGTTGCGGCAGCGGGAGTTCGTGTTGGTAGCGGACCTGCATGCGGGCCGCAGGACGGCGCGCCTGTGGACGACCGATCTTTCCGAAGGCTACGTGCGGATCAACGCAGGGTATCGGTCGTGACGGCAAAAAGCGTTCGACCGTTCGGCTGATCGGGGTTTCCTCGAACTGCGGGACTGCCGAACAGCCGAACGCTCGAACAGTTGGCGGGGGCCTTGCTGCCCGTGAGTCCCTATGATATAACGCCAACGGGTCCACGCTGAGCGCGGACCCACTTCACACGCGCGCGGATTCCGTCGAGGGTGTCGCGCCGAGGGGCGGGATCCCGATGGAAGTTGAGGCGCGCGGCGGAATAACCCACACGGAAGGAGCTGGCGAATGACGGTGACGATCAAGGAGTTGCTGGAGGCCGGTGTTCATTTCGGGCACCAGACTAAGCGCTGGAACCCCAAGATGAAGAAGTACCTGTTCGGGGAGCGGAATGGGATCTACATCATTGACTTGCAGAAGACTCTGAAGATGTTCCAGGAGGCGCACGCCTTCCTGCGCGATGCGGCCGCCCGCGGCGAGGCGGTGCTGTTCGTGGGCACGAAGAAGCAGGCGGCGGACACGATCCAGGAAGAGGCCACCCGCTCCGGGATGTACTTCGTGAACCGGCGCTGGCTGGGCGGGACCCTGACCAACTTTCAGACCATCACCAAGAGCATCTCGCGCCTGAAGTCGCTCGAGGATATGCAGGCCACGGGGAAGTTCGAGGCCTTCTCCAAGAAGGAGGTCCTCAGGATGGAGCGCGAGATGCAAAAGCTCAACAATGCCCTGTTGGGCATCAAGGCCATGGAGCAGATTCCGGGCGCGGTCTTCATCATTGATCCCAAGAAGGAGCGGATCGCCGTCCAGGAGGCGCGCCGGCTTGGCATCCCGGTGATCGCGGTGGTGGACACGAACTGCGATCCGGACGAGATCGACTTTCCCATCCCGGGCAATGATGATGCCATCCGCGCCATCCGGCTGATCACCTCGCGGTTGGCCGACGCGAT
>JBIOJT010000002.1:0-39499 GCA_044451055.1 Methylomirabilales bacterium (SeqCode) | reverse complement strand
GGGCAAGCACGACTTCGAGGAGACCATCCTGAAGACCAACCGGGAGGCCGCCCGCGAGATCGCGCGGCAGGTCCGCCTGCGGGACCTGGGCGGGATCATCATCATCGACTTCATTGACATGGCCCGGCAGGAGAACCGGGACAAGGTGATGGGCGCGTAGCGGAGGGCAGGCTCACCCCCTCGCGGCCAGTCGCCACCCGAGCGTAGGCAGGCCGATCTGGTCACCGTCCGCTTGACTCTGCCGCCGCGTCATCCTCGCGACCACCCATGGGCTCGCCAATCGCGTCATCTGAGGCAATGGCTGCGCCCGCACCCAAGGTCTTGCTCCCCCAATTCCGCGCTCCAGGGCTTCCGCCTGAAGGGAGTGGATGCGGGGCCAGCGCGGAGTGGGTGCGGCTCACGCCCTCCGGACCGCGATCCCCCCTACCGCCTTGACGGCAGCGAGGATGTCCTCCTGGGTATTAAAGGGACCCACGGAGAAGCGTACCGTCCCCTGTGGCGCCGTGCCGAGGTGATCGTGTACCTTGGGTGCACACTGCAGGCCGGTGCGGGTGAGGATGTTGTAATCCACGTCCAGAATGGTGCCGACATCCGAGGGGTCCCATCCGTCCACCGTGATGGAGATGGTCGGAACTCGCGGCTGCCCATTGGCGGGAGCGTACACCGTCACACCCCGGATCTCACGCAACCCTTCGGCAAGTTTGGCGGCCAGCGCATTCTCCCGCTGCTGGATCACATCCAGGCCGTGCTCGGTGATCCAGTCCACGCCGGCGGAGAGCCCGGCAATCCCGAGGACGTTGAGGGTGCCGACCTCAAGCCGCCAAGGATACTCCTCCAGGTGGTACGGATGCGCCGAGCGGACGCCAGTCCCGCCCCACATGGTCGAGGCGATCTCAGCATCGTCCGCCACGCAAATCCCGCCAGTTCCTGTGGGCCCAAGCAGGCTCTTGTGCCCGGTAAAAGCCACGAAGCTGACCTGCCATTCCGCCATGTCGACGGGAAAGGCTCCGGCGGTCTGGGCCGCGTCGATGGCCAAGCGCACCCCAGCCCCTTTGCACACGGTCCCGATCGCTCGGGTGTCTTGCACCACCCCGCAGACGTTCGAGCCGTGGTTGACGATGACTAGCTTGGTGTTGCACCTGATGGCGCGGCGGATGTCTTCGGGATCCACCAGACAGTCCGCCCCAGGACGGATGAACGTGGCCTCCGCCCCCAGTCTGACCAGGTGATTGACCGGGCGGAGGACCGAGTTATGTTCCATCCACGTCGTGATGACGTGGTCCCCAGGACCGATCGTCCCTTTCAAGATCAGGTTCAGGCTGTGGGTGGCGTTCGAGGTGAAGATCAGACGATTGTGATCTTTCGTCTTGCCAGCCGCCACCAGGCTGGCGTTGAACAACGCGGTGAGCTTGCACCGTGCGCCCTCCACCATGGCCTCTGCCTGCAGGGCCATATCGCACCCCGAGCGGCCTGGGTTCACCCCGCAGGTGCGGTAGAAGCTGATCATCTTGTCGTGGACCGCGTCGGGCTTGGGGAATGACGTGGCCGCGTTGTCCAGGTAAATCGTGCCGTCCATGGAGACCCCCTTGAAGAGCCCAATTCGAGCTGCTGACCTCATCACGAGTCTTTCGACTCTGCGCGCTGTTCCCGATATTCCTTCGGCTCCGCGGAGCGACTGAGTCGCGGGCGCGCCACTATCATTGCCTCACACTGCTGGGACGGGGCTGCGCATAGCGCTAGCGGCGCCTCTGCGGCAAGGCCCAGGCAGCAGACCGTGGCCGCCCTGCCCTGCAGCTTCGTCGGGCCAGTAGTGGGCCACGATCCCATCCGGTTGAAGCGTGATTTGTCCTTGACAATCCAACCGCTGTTGCGCGATTGTCCTCAGACCATCGCCTACATCAGGCCCCTCAGGGATGGTGTCCTCTTCGACGCCTGGAACGGTCGCCCATCCACGAACAGCCGGGCTATGGGTAGGTCCCGGCCTTCCCGGCTGTCTAGCATCGGACGCCTCCCGACTGGAGAGCAGAGGACGCGGCAGCCTAGCGGTCGATCCCGGCGTATCGCCCGGATCGATCCAGGGCGGCAACGGCCAGGGTGATGGCCCCCACTCGACGGGAAGCGCATGGTCCTGGGGGCGAGGTTACGTGGAGCGGCTGGCACTGTCAAGAGGACACCCTGCAATTGTTGAGGCCTCTGGACAGGACGCGAGCAAGCCGCATGGTTTGCTCCCGGGGAGGATGGGGAGGCCATTACGGCCGCTCGGCGGCTGGCGCGGGAAGAATGCATGCGCGGCGAGTTCTCGGCCGGGGCAAACGTGGCCGCCGCCGAGCGAGTGGCCGCACGACTCTCCCCGTCCTGCGCCGTGGCAACGCTGATCCCGGACAATGGGCTCCGGTATCTGGCAATCGACGTGCGCTACACAGGATCATCAACGAAGGGAGGGAACATGAAGACCAGGTGGTCTGGGATACTTCTGATCGCACTCGCGGTGGTGTTCGCGGGCGCTCCGGCAAGCTGGAGCGGCGAGCCCATTCACGTCGCGTTGAGCGCGCCGATGACCGGCAACTACGCCGAATACGGACAGAACTTCCAGCGAGCCATCGGTATCGCCGTGGAATGGATCAACGCGGCGGGCGGGATCAAGGGTCGACCCATCGTCATCGAGGCGGGCGACAGCAAGGGCGACCCGAAAGAGGCGGCGGCGCTGGCCCAGAAATTCACCTCGGACAACCAGATCGTCGCCGAGATCGGCGATTTCACCAGCACCGCGTGCATGGCAGCCCAGCCGATCTACGATCAGGCCGGGATGGTCCAGCTTTCACCGACCTCGTCTCACCCGGATTTTGCGCCCAAGAGCATCTGGAGCTTCGGGATCGTCGGCACCCAGGCAGGTGAGGGGCCCTTCATGGCCAAGTACGCCGTCGAGAAGCTGGGCAAGAAGCGGATCGTTATCCTGTACATCAACAACGACTGGGGCATCGCGACCAAGAACTACTTCGAGAAGGCCGCCAAGGAGATGGGAGCCGAGATCGTCGGCGTGGAGTCCTTCTTCGAGCGAGACCGGGATTTCGCCGCGGTCCTCACGAAGCTGCGCGGGCTGAAGCCGGATGCTCTGTTCATCCCCGCCATGTATAACGAGGGGGCCCTCATCAGCAAGCAACGCGAGAAGATGGGCTGGAACGACGTCGCGGTGCTCGGGCCGGGCTCCCTCTTCTCGCCCAAGCTGCTGGAGATCGGAGGGGGCGCCGTCGAAGGGCTGCACACCAGCACCATCTTCTTCGACAAGGATCCCCGGCCGGATGTGCAGAAGTTCGTCAAGGCCTTCGAGACCAAATATAACATTACACCGAACATGTTCGCGGCCGTGGCTTTCGACTCGCTCAACATCCTGGCCGAGGCCATCCGGAAGGCGGGCACCGAACGGAAGGCCATCCGTGACGAACTGGCCAAGACCAAGAACTTCCCCGGCCTGACGGGGAAGATCACCTTCACCGAGCGCCGGGATGTGATCAAGGACTACCGCCACCTGATGGTCAAGAACGGTCAGTGGACCCTCTTCGATAAGTAGGGCTCGAGCCGGAACAACGAGCGGGCCGTCGGAACGAGGGGCCAAGGCCGCCCGTTCCGCCGGTCCTTGCTTCCCCCGGAAGACGGGAACCTTAGCATGTTCGTCCCCCAGCTCATCAACGGCCTCACCCAGGGGAGTCTGTACGCCCTCATCGCCATCGGGTTCGTCATCATCTTCGGGACCATGAACCTGGTCACCTTCGCCCACGGGGAGGTGTACATGGTGGGGGCCTTCATGGGCTACTTCAGCCTCACGGTCTGGCACCTGCCGTGGCCGGTGGCCCTGATCCTGGGCATGGCCGCGGGCTGGGTCCTTGGCGCCCTGATGGAGAAGGTGGCCTTCCGGCCGATGCGTACGGCCGGTCATATGCCGCCCCTGCTCATCACCATCGGGTTCTCGATCATCCTCCGGGAGATCACCGTGATCACTCTGGGCGCCGAGAACCGCCCCGTCCCCTCGATTTATGAAGAGACGATCCAGGTCGGTGGAACGCAGATCTCCGTCCTCCAGCTCGTGATCCTCGGCCTGTCCGGCCTCTTGATCGTTGCCCTCCGGCTCCTGATCCAGGGGACGAAGATCGGCCGCGCCATGCGCGCCACGGCCCAGGATCACGAGGCTGCCAACGCCATGGGGGTCAATGCGGATCGAGTCTTCAACATCGCCTTCGCGCTGGCCTCCTGCCTGGGGGGAGCCGCCGGCGTTCTGGTCGGCATCTATTACAACACCGTGTACGCCACCATGGGCGGGACCGCCGGACTGAAGGGTTTCGCCGCCTGTGTCTTCGGCGGGCTCACCAGCATTCCCGGAGCCATCCTGGGCGGCCTCATTCTCGGGGTGGTGGAAAACCTCACGGTCCAATTCATCTCCTCCGGATACCGGGATGTGGTGGCATTCCTGGTCATGGTGATCGTGCTGGTGGTCCGTCCCCAGGGCCTCCTGGGCAAGAAGATGCGGACGGTCTAGCCCAATGCCCCTCCATAGCTTCACCCCGCGTTGGAACAACCGATGGGTCTGGCTTCCCGTCTTGGCGGCCGTGCTGGTCTTCCCGCTGGTGGTGCACAGCGAGTACATCCTCAACGTGGCGGTCCTCTGCGGGATTTACATCATCCTCACCTCGGGGCTGAACATCACCAACGGCTACACCGGGCTGTTCTCCTTCGGGCACGCGGCGTTCTATGGGATCGGGGCCTACACGGCCGGCATCCTGGCCACGCGCTACGGCGCCCCCTTCTGGCTGACGCTGCCACTGGGTGGGATCGTTGCCGGCCTCTTCGGAGTGGCCATCGCGTTGCCCACCCTCCGTCTCAGGGGGATCTTCCTGGCGCTCATCACCATCGGCTTCCAGGAGATCGTGTTCCTCGTCACCCTCAACTGGATCGCGCTCACCCGCGGTCCCATGGGGATCCCGGGTATCCCGCCGCCAGCGATCTGGGGGGTCGCGTTCCGCGGGAATCGCGACTACTTCTACCTCATCCTGGCCATCGTCGTATTGATGCTCTTCATCATTTCCCGGATCATCGACTCGCGCCTGGGGCGCGCCTTTGTGGCCATCCGCGAGGATGAGGTGGCCGCCCAGTCCGTGGGCATCGCCATATTTCCAACGAGGGTCTTGTCCTTCGTGTTCGCTACAGCCCTGGCTGGGGTGGCCGGCGCCTTCTTCGCGCATCATGCCCGATTCATCAGCGCCGACTCCTTCAGGCTGGACGAGACCTTCGTCATCCTTACCATGCTGATCGTAGGAGGAATGGGAACCCTGATCGGCCCGGTGATCGGCGCCGTGTTCCTGGTGATCCTGCCCGAGGCCTCCCGTTCTCTCGTCGAGTACCGGGAGGTGGTGTACGGCCTGATCCTCATCGGGGTCATCCTCTTCCGCCCCGAGGGCATCGCGGGGATTCCGGGGATCATCCATTCGCGGGAGGCGCCAGCCGCAACCAAAGAGCCGTCCACGACGCAGGAGCCGGCAAAATGAGCCTCCTCGATGTGGAGTCGGTCAGCGTCAACTTCGGCGGCCTCAAGGCCTTGAGGCAGGTGAGCTTTGCCATCGAGGAAGAGGAGATCGTGGGACTCATCGGCCCCAACGGGGCCGGCAAGACCACGCTCTTCAACTGCCTGAGCGCCTTTCAACCTCTGTCCGAGGGGCGTATGCGCTTCCGCGGCGCCCCTCTCGAAACATTGGCCCCCCACCAAGTCGCCGCTCTCGGCCTGGCCCGCACCTTCCAGGCCAGCCGCATCTTCAAGCGAATGACGGTCATGGAGCACCTCCTGGTGGGTCGCCACCTGCATCAGCGGACAGGGCTGTGGGGCGCTATCGCCCGCCCCATCTGGGTCACCCGAGAAGAGGAGGAGGCGCGCGAGCGCGGCCGCAAGATCCTGGCCCTCTTCGAGGACCACCTCCTCCCGCACCTGGATGATTTCGCCGACACCCTCTCCTACGCCAACAAGCGGCGGCTGGAGATCGCCCGGGCCCTGGTCGGCGAGCCACGCCTCTTGCTCCTCGACGAGCCGACCGCCGGCATGAACCCCCACGAGAGCGCCGGAGTCGTGGAGTTGATGCGGACGGTCCGGGACATGGGGGTGACGGTGTTGCTCATCGAGCACGATATGGAAGTCATCATGGGAGTCTCGGAACGCATCGTGGTGTTGGATCATGGGGAGAAGATCGCCGAGGGGCGCCCCGAGGTGATCCGGGCGGACGAGGCAGTCATCCGCGCCTATATGGGGAGACGGCACGGCCGTGCTTGAACTGCGGAAGGTTTCGACGCGCTACGGGCAGGTCCAGGTCCTGTGGGAGGTGTCACTCACGGTGGGGGAGGGGGAACTGGTCTGCCTCCTGGGCCCCAACGCCTCCGGCAAGTCGACAACGATGAAGACGATTCTCGGACTGGTCCACCCATTCCATGGAGAGATCCTGTTTCAAGGACACCCGATCCATCATGCCAAGCCGGCGCAGGTCGTGCGGGCGGGGATCGCCCCGGTGATGGAGGGGCGGCGCATCTTCCCGGAACTCACCGTGTACGAGAACCTCCTCATGGGGGCCTACACGAGGAGCGACGGGCCGGGCATCCGGCATGACATCGAACAGGTCTACGAACGCTTCCCCATCCTCCGCGAGCGGCGCGGACAATTGGGTGGGACCTTGTCGGGCGGTGAGCAGCAGATGCTGGCCATCGCGCGAGCGCTGCTGGCCCGCCCCCGGCTTCTCATCATGGATGAGCCCTCGATGGGACTCTCCCCGCTGTACGTGGAGAAGACCTTCGAGATCATTCAAGATCTCAACCGGCAGGGGATCACCATCCTGCTGGTGGAACAGAACGCCAACATGGCCCTCGCCATCGCCAACCGTGGGTACGTCCTTCAGACGGGG
This sequence comes from Methylomirabilales bacterium (SeqCode), assembly GCA_044451055.1. Classification (GTDB taxonomy): domain Bacteria; phylum Methylomirabilota; class Methylomirabilia; order Methylomirabilales; family 2-02-FULL-66-22; genus 2-02-FULL-66-22. The sequence goes on along the minus strand of JBIOJT010000002.1, from coordinate 32,567 downwards.
CGGGTCGTGTTGGAGGATCCGGCCCAGGATCTACTGAACCATCCCATGATGCGGAAATCGTACTTGGAGGTCTGAGCGCAGATTGAGCAGAGGGGCTGAGGAGTTGAGAGGCAGGTGTGATGATCCCCCAGCGCCTGTGGCCCTCAGCCCCTGAGCTCTTTATCCCCTCGGCACCTCTGCACCCCAACACAAAGGAGGAGGAGTCCCATGACCAAGGTCGAGCGAGTGCGGGCGACATTGGCAGGCAAGCCAGTGGACCAGCCGCCCTTCACCATCTGGTATCACTTCGGGAGCCAGCACGCCTCGCCGGAGCGGACGGCCCAGGTGCACCTGGAGTTCTTCGAGGCGTACGACCTCGATCTCCTCAAAGTGATGAACGATTATGACTACCCCATGCCGGAGGGTATGGAAGTGATGTCCACTCCGGACGACCTCAAACGACTCGCTCCGCTCGATGTGACGCGGACGCCGCTGGGCCAACAACTCAAGGCAATCGAGCTGATCTCCAGATTGCTCAGGGGAGAGGCCCTCTTCGTGGACACCGTCTTCAACGCCTGGAATACAGTCCGGCGCAACCTGGTGAAGGAGGCGATGGAGCCCCTGATGGCCAAGCACCCGGTGGCCCTCGAGGCCGCCCTCCAGATCGTGAACGACAATCTCATCCAATACGCCCTGGCCAGCCTCGAGCGAGGGGCGGCCGGCATCTTCCTCTCGGTGCCGGCATCGGCCGAGAGCATCACCCCCGAGCAGTACGCCCGGTTCATGCGTCCGTTCGACCTGCAACTGCTGAAAGCGATCCGCGGCAAAGGGGAGTGTCATATCCTCCACGCCCACGGGGAAAAGCTCTACCTCGACCAGATCCTGGATTATCCTGTCCACGCCTTGTCCTGGGCTGACCTGAACGGTGGACCCTCCATCGCCGAGGCCCGCCGCCGGACCCCCCTCACGCTGATGACCGGCATGGACCACATCAAGTTCCCGTACGTCTCGGCGCGGGCGATCCGCGACCAGGTCAAGACGGCCCGCGCCCAGGCGGGCAACACGAAGTTCATCCTGGCGCCGGGATGCTCGGTGGCAAGCTACAGCTTCCCGCCCCTGATCAAGGCCGCACGGGACGCCGCCCGGGCGTGAGTCGGAAGGATCCCTCGCGAACCCTGCGCCGGCATGGGGAACCAATGCACGGAACTGGCCGATGCTCGCCCCCTGGAGGCCGAGCGCGGGGCCGAGGTGCAAAGGAGCGGAGGTGAAATGAATTCTCCCGTGCGGCCCGACTCCTCTGCGCCTCTGCCCTCCGTTCCCCGGCCTCCGGATTCCCTCAATGTGTACCTGTGCGGAATGATCGGGTCGGGCAAGACGGTCATCGGGGAGCGGCTGGCGGCCCGCCTCGGCCGGCCGTTCCTCGATCTCGATCGGGAGATGGACCGCGAACTCGGCCGGAGCTTCCACGAGCTGGTTCAGGAGGAGGGCTGGCTCGCCTTCCGCGAACGAGAGTACGCCCTGTGTCGGCGCTTCGCGAATCTCAAGCGAGTAGTCGTCGCCCTAGGAGGGGGCACCGTCCGCTATGCCTGGAACACCGATATCCTGCGTGGCACCGGCGTCATCATCCTCCTGGAGGCAGACCTCGGCGACCTGGTGGAGCGGGTCCGCCGCGCCGACCGTCCCCGCGTCAACCCCGGCGCCTCCCTGGGGGAAGATCTCCGGCGGATATGGTCGGCGGCCGGCCACCTGTACCGGCAGGCTGCGGATCTCACCTATCGAACGGATGCCGGGAAGGAGATCGAGGAGGAGGTCAGCGAGCTCCTCGCTCTTCTCGCGGCGCGGGGAATGGTCTGAGCCTGCTCGCCCGATGCGCTTGTGGCTCCTGGCCAGTCGCTGCGCGTCTGCGGCATGCGTCGGGCCGATGCTGCCGTCCGCGCGCCCCGGGGTGATGGACGCGCCCCGCGGGATTGGTCTGCTTCTGGGCCGGCAGATTGCTGCTGGCTTGCTTGCGCGAGGTGGTCCCGACGTACGAGGTCACCCTGTAGGCCTACACGCTGATGTCGAATCACGTGCACATGCTCCTCCACACCCCCAAGCGGGAGGCGCTTCCTGTGGCGTTAGGCGGCGTGGCACGTCAGCCTCGAGCTTCGAATGTCGAGCGTCGAGCAGTTAGAGCGGGATGCGCAACTTCCTGGCGTGGGTCTCGAGGAGGAGGATGGCGTAATTGAGGCGCTGGAGTTTGTGGGCCCGGCGGCGCATCCCATCGATATCGCGGTCGGCGACGGCCGTGGTGCGTACCTCGCGGATGACGATGTGAAGGTTGGTGAAGATCTTCTTTAGTTCCTCACCTGTCATCTTCTTGAGCTGAAGAACCGTGAAAGGGGCGTTACCCTCGGCGATATCGCGGCAGTAGCCTAGCGGATTCCCTGGAATACCTGCCATGGTCTCTCTCCCGTCGACGCAAGACCGCCGCAACAAGCATGGGGCGACCTCTAGGCGGGACGAGGTACCCGGGCCCGGCCGGTGGGTGCGGCAGCGAACCACCGGCGTGATCATAGCATCCGGGCGCCCCCGCGGCAACTCTACCCGCAGGTCCCCTGCCTATCAGCTGCTCAGTCTCCCTTTCTTCCATCGGAGAGGACCGCGAATCCCGACGTACCGCGGTCGCAGGAGAGGAGACTCCTTGCGGGCTAGGCGGTGTACCGCTTGACGATGAACCGCCGGATGGTGTTCCGCTGCTCCTGATCCATCCAGACGAAGCGGAGGCCGTGACGGAATACCTGCCCCACCCCGGTGATCATCTCCGGCGGGCCGGTCCATACGACCTCTGAGACGGCCTGCAGCCTAGCGTCGTCAGTACGGAGGCTGATCTCGAGCATGGTTCCCTTCCCGTACGACCTGGGCAGTTCCAGCATGACGCCGCCTTCGCTCAGATTCCGGATGAGGCCTGCGATCCTCGCGGCGCCAGGCTGCCTGCCACCGCCGCGCAACCGGCAGATCGCCCCGATCTCGACGTTGAAGCGAGGGTAGCGCCGCTTGGGGTGATCATCGACCGGAGTCCCTGCCTTTGCGCGTTTCGCGTGGGGACCCCCGACCCGCAGGAAGAGTGCAACGTTGCGCGCGAGACGCTCCAAGCCGACCGGCTTGGGGATGTACCCGATGCAGTGCTTGAAGACATCCTCCGCTCGAATGCCCGAGATCTCTTCGGCCGTGAGCGCGACAATCACGATGCCGGCCGTCTCGGATTGCTCGCGCAGTTTCTTGGCCAGTGACAGCCCGTCCACGTCCGGCAGGCCGAGGTCCAGGAGGATGAGATCCGGAAGTTCCCGGGCGGCCAGGGCATAGCCCTCGGTGCCGGTTCCGGCTTCGATGATCTCGTACCCCAGGCGGGCCAGGGAATCGGCCAGGGCCACCCGCAGAGAGTCATCGTCCTCTACGATCAGCACCGTTTCCCCAGGCATGCCTGCCTCCATGAAGGACAGGATGGACACTACCGATTGGACCGGGGCGAGTCAAGACCTTTCCCTATCCTCTCGGAGCTGAGGGGAGATCCGAGCTACAGGGACTTTCGCGGCTCCTTCAACCGATCAGGCCGATCAGATCCCACACGCCCTGCGAGATTCGGCAATCTCTCCTGCCCCGCCAACCCTATGGCTTTTCCGTATCGGCTCATGATCTCGGGTGGTCAGACTCTCCCGGGATCTGATGACGAACCTGTGTCCGATGGCAGGCAGACATGCCTGGCATCAATCAGGATGCCGATTCTACGCGAGGCCGCCGCGTCCCTCAATCCCGTTTCCCTACATGTTCTGGAATGCTGACGTGGCGGCAAACCTGCCACAACGAGAATCGCTCTGGTTCGGACACGTGGTTGCAACTGGAGCCTCGTCGAGTATAATCACCGCGGCACTTGTGGGGAAACAGCCCACCAACCCAAGCAAGAGGAGGAGGATCGCATGGGAGCCATGAAAGAGTTTGCGGGGGTGTTCTATCGCGAGGGGACGCTGGACCCGAAGACCACGCAGTTAGTTGCCCTGGCCGCCATGGCCGCAGCCGGCTGTACCAGCTGAGTGCCCGGTCGCTTCGCGGCCGCGAAGCAAGCCGGCGCCACCGAGGATGAGCTGATGGAGACCCTGTACTACGCCATGCGGGGCGCGGCCCGCGCCACCTGGAGCACCATCAAGCACATTGACGGGATCGAGGACTTGAACAAGAAGTGGAAGGATAAGTACGATCGCGAAGCCAAGAAGTAGTCCTCGCGCTTGGCCGCCTTCCCACGGCCCCTCCGTCACCCGGAGGGGCCGGAGTTTTTTGAGAGGTCAACTCTTCGCTGCGGCTCCTGCGGTGACCTTCGCCTCTGTCGCCATGATCTTGGCGTGGGCATCCTCGACGGCTTGGGTGAAGAGTTTTCTCGCGGCTCCTTCATCCAATGTGCGGGTGCCGATCATCAGGCTCAGGCTATTCGGACTTCGCTCGGTCTGCGTCACCAGGGCGGCGGCCCCGGCAACGACCTGGCAGGCCGCGGGCAGCGCGATGTGCGGCGGCAGATCATGGGCAATGGCGGCATCGGCCAGGGCGGCGATCACCGGAAAGATGTAGGTCGGTCCCACCGCCGTCAGCGCCGTGGCGATGGCCATCTGCTCCTCGGGGATCTCTTCGGCCTTGCCGAACACCTTGAGCAATTCCCACGCCTCCTCCGCTTCTCCCGGCCCGACATGACTTCCGAGGCAATATGGATTCATGCCTTGTCCGATCCAGAACGGCGTGTTGGGAATGAGGCGCACCACCGGGACCGGCTTGCCGATCGCCGCCTCCATGAGTTCCGTTGACACGGCAGCAGCCAGTGACAAGATCATCTGGTCAATGCGGAGAGCAGGCGCGACTTCTCGCAGGACCGGTACTATCGCCAGGGGCGGGACCGCCAGAAAGATGTAGTCGGCGTTGGCCGCAACGTCGCTGTTGCTCTTCATCGGCCGGACCTCGAAGGTAACGGCCAGGCGCTCAAGGATCGCCTCCTTGATGTCGTAGGCCAGGATCTCTTCTGCTTTGGCCAGCCTGCTGCCGAGAAGGCGGCGGACGGAGACCTCGGCGATCACCCCCGCTCCCAGGAACCCGAATCGCTTCCCCGTCAATATGCTCATGGGTCAGCTCCCGCCCCCCTCGGGTTTCGTGGGCCTCCCGAAGAAAGGTTGGCACCCCCCGTTCAATTAGCGCGTCCGGTCTCGGACAGAATCGCTTTCAACTCTCCGACGGTGGGGACCCTGCCCGACATCACGATCTTGCCGTCCACGATCACAGCGGGAGTCGACATCACGCCCAGCTTCACAAACTCCTTCACGTCATAGATGTGCGAGATATCGGCAGCCAGGTCAAGTTGCGCGCACGCATTGATGACATTCTTCTCCGTCGTCTGGCATCGCGGGCACCCCGGTCCGGCAATCTGGATCTTCATGGTTGTTCCCTCCAGTCTCAATGGGGGTTGAACGCTAACGGTCCTAGCAGGTCCTGAGGCCGCTTGCGCCTGTCACGCCCTGGATTCTCGACCGTGTCTATCCTCACGAGTGTTCCCTCGGAGAAGGGGCATCTCATTCGTCAGTTCATGTCGTCAGGGCAGAGCGTGTCCTGCCGTGACGATGTTCTGGAGCGGCAACAGGTTGAACAGATACCCGACGATCAGGATGCCGACTGTGACTACTCCGATGAAAACGGCGATTAGGCGGGGCTTCAGCACCTTCCGCAGGATGATTGCCTCCGGAGTGGAGATGGAAATCACCGCCATCATGAAGGCGAGGACCGTCCCCAGCGCTGCCCCCTTCGCCAGTAGGGCCTCCACCACAGGGATCATCCCGGCGGCATTAGAATACATGGGGATGCCGATGAGGACCACGAGGGGCACGGACCACCACGCGCTCTTCCCCATGATCCCGGCCAGGAAGTTCTCCGGGACATAGCCGTGGATGCCTGCCCCGACCGCAATCCCCAGGACGACGTAGAACCACACCTTACCGACGATTTCTCGGACCGAGTCGAGGCCGTAGTGGATCCGCGCGACCCAGTCGAGGCGCTGTTCGGACCCCCCGTCTCCCATCCGGGCTTCGCACACCCACTCTTCCACGTGCTTTTCCATGTGCAGACGCCCGATCGTCCAGCCCGACACCATGGCGATGGCCAGGCCGGTGCTCATATAGATCGCCGCAACCTTCCACCCGAGCATCCCGTAGAGGAGCACCAGGGCGACCTCGTTCACCATGGGGGCCGAGATCAGGAACGTGAGGCTCACGCCGAGTGGGATCCCGGCGGTAACGAAGCCCAGGAAGAGCGGCACGGCCGAGCAGGAGCAGAAGGGCGTGACAATGCCAAGTAGTCCCGCCAGCACCGTCCCAACTGACTCCCGCTGCCCGGCCAGGATCCGGCGCGTCCGCTCCGGGGTGAAGAAGGTCCGAACGATGCCCACTCCAAAGACTACGAGGAGCAGCAGCATGAGGACCTTGGGCACCTCGAACACAAAGAACTCGACGGTCGCAGAGAGGTGCGTTCCCCGCTCCAGATGCATGAGGGTGTAAGTCGCCCAGTCCGCCACAGGCGCCAACTGTCGGTACACCAACCACCAGGCGATCACTCCAAATCCAGTGGCAAGAAAGTATCGTGTCGTCAGCGGATTCCTCGTTGCCAACGCGAACGCTTGCTGCCTTTCACCACCCCCCATCGCGCAACAAGGCTTCCGTTCAGCACCGTCCATCAATGACCCTCCTTACCCCAGCACCATCCCGGGTCGCTCGATCAACTTCGTCTCCTGTTCACGATCCGCACGGCGGGTTGGACTGCCCGCAATCAGCGACCGATCGTGTCGCATTCTTCCCTGCCAGGTCCGTCATGGCTTGAAGGCAGTCGGTTGATGTGCGTGTAAGGCAGCACGGCTGACCCTTTTGTCTCACCATTTCGCTTCCCGTGTCTCACGGCTGCATGGAGTGGCTAACTCCCGACCACGAAAGATCCATCGGCCCGGGTTGATTACAGCGAAGTTGCCGAACAGGTGAAAATAATCATATGACCATGTCCTCATGTCCCGTACAAAAAAAATCGGCCGGAACGAGGTCGTGAAGCTTCCGCAGGAATTCCGAAACCCCTGTATCCTTCAATCGGTACATCACCCTGCCCCCATCTCGGCGGGCGAAGAGGATTCCAGCACGGCGAAGAATACCCAGGTGCTTGGAAACTTTGGATTGCTCTTCGCCGATGGCCTTGCAGACATGGGAATGCGTGGCCCCCTCCAGGCGCGCCCCGATGGCCATACCCCGCTTGAACAGCTCACGCGTCTTCGCATCTAGCGGACCCCCGGCATGGGCGGCCCTTCCCATTGCGTCGTACTCTGCAATGACCGCAGGGAACTCATTCGTAAAGTTCTTAAACGGTCCCGGCAACTTCTCCCCGGGCTTCGCCTTCTTCGCCACTGCGCCTTCCTCCTCATCTACCCGCGAGGTCTCGGGCCAACCCCTCGGTGTTCGAAGAATCGAGAGTTCTCACCAGTTCCTGGACCCTTGCCTCGATCTGGTCTCGGATTTCCCGAAAGTTGCTCAGAATCTCGGCCTCGGTTCCTTGCGCCGCAGCCGGGTCCTCCAGCGGCCAGTGGAGCCTCGTGACCTCCGGAGGAAGGATCGGGCAACGCTCATCGGCGTTGCCGCACACCGTCACCACCACGTCCATCCGGCGGGCCAGGGCCTCGTCAAATCCCTTCGACCGCTGGCCCGAGATGTCAACCCCCTTCTCCTGCATGACGGTCACGGCAAACGGGTTCAACTGGCTTGGCTCCATCCCCGCACTGCACGCCTCTATCCGGCCCCGGCCGATATAGCGGACAAACCCTTCGGCCATCTGGCTGCGCGCAGAATTGCCGGTGCAAACGAACATCACCCTGACCGGACCTGGCATACTCCCCTCCTCGATGCGCGGCGCTCACCAGGGCGAGCGTCAGCGAGAGCCCATCGCCCTTTGAACTCTCGGCGCGACCGCGAAGTACTTCCGCTGGAACCAGAAGGCCACATTGACAAGACTGATGAGTACCGGCACCTCCACCAGCGGACCAATGACGGCGGCAAAGGCAGCCCCGGAATTCAGCCCAAACACGCCGACCGCCACCGCAATGGCCAGTTCGAAGTTGTTGCTGGCGGCCGTGAAGGACAGAGACGCGCTCTTCGCGTAGTCCGCCCCAAACCTCCGGCTGATGTAGAACGAGGCCAGAAACATCACCACGAAGTAGATCAGCAATGGGAGGGCAACCCGCAGCACATCCAAGGGCAGACGGACGATATACTCTCCCTTCAGGCTGAACATGACGACGATCGTGAACAGAAGCGCGATCAGCGTGAGGGGGGAGATGCGCGGGATAAACTGCGTCGTGTACCACGCTTTTCCCTTGAGTCCGATCAGACTGAATCGGGTGATCACTCCCACGATGAAGGGAATGCCGAGGTAAATGAACACGCTCTCCGCAATCTGGCGGATGGAGATGTTTACCACCGCACCCTGCAGCCCGAGCCAGGTGGGCAGGACGGTGATGAAGACATAGGCATACACGGAGAAGAACAACACCTGGAAAATGGCGTTGAAGGCAACGAGGGCGGCGCAGTACTCGGTGTCGCCTTTCGCCAGATCGTTCCAGACGATGACCATGGCAATGCAGCGCGCCAAGCCGATCAGGATGAGCCCGACCATGTACTCTGGGTAGTCGCGGAGAAACGTGATTGCCAGGAGAAACATCAGGATCGGGCCGATGATCCAATTCTGGACGAGAGAAAGCGCAAGGACCCGGACATCCCTGAAAACCCGCCCGATCTCCTCGTACTTCACCTTGGCGAGCGGTGGGTACATCATGAGGATGAGGCCGAGCGCGATCGGGATCGAGGTCGTCCCCACCTGGAACGCCGAGATCCAGGTAATGCTGTCGGGCAAGAGATATCCCTGGCCCACGCCGACAAACATGGCGAGGAAGATCCACAGGGTCAGGTACCGGTCGAGGAACGAGAGCCTCTTGGCAACCCCTTGAGTCATCCGGAACCTCCTTCGTTGAGAGAAAGGATGGGGCTTCGCGTGCCTCCCTGCCGGGACGTCCGTGCCGGGATGCCGACAGCCAGGCTTCGACAAACGCCAGAGCTACCTCTGCCCCACGACGCACCGCCCCGCCTGACGGAGCGTCAGGCGCCGCCGCAGGCGCGCATCATCCCGCTTCGCGTCCGGCAGATCCTTCAGGTGCGCGCCCAGGACTTTCAGCAGGGCCTGGTGGACGCCGCTCGGGGCCGCGACTCCGCCGATCCGGTAGTGCATCCACCGACCGCGCCGCCTCGCCTCGACCAGCCCGATGGCCCGCATCTGACGCAGGTGGCGCGACACCTTGTATTGAGGCATGCAGAGCGCGTCTACCAACTCGCAGACGCACAACTCCTGCCGGAGCAGTAGGCGGACCAGCCGCAGGCGCGTGGCGTCTGCCAGAACAGCCAAGAGTCGGGTCATGTCTTTCATGGCAATTGAGCCTCCGGACATATGCAAATCAGCGCATATGTTATTCCTCCTCACCCATCCTGTCAACCAGAGTTCTGTGCATGCGGGTCGGGAAAGCGCTGACCTGCCGGCAAGAGTGTACTAGGAAGGGTTCTTGGGGGAAGGTAGTTGTCGTCGTGTCGTGCTCTCAGACCAGGCGGCGAGACAAACTCTTCCGTTCCGCAATGTGGTTCTTGAGAAGGGCGTTGACACCGTCCAGGAGCTTGAAGACCTGGGGATCCCGAACGCGGTAGTGGACCATCTGCCCCTCCTTTCGCGAGGCCAGGATCCCGCTGGCCTTCATGAGAGCCAGGTGACGGGAGACATTGGACTGTTCTTCCTTTATGGCGGGAAAGATCTCACAGACACATCGCTCGCCGTTCCGCAGGAGCTCCAGGATCTTCAGCCGCGTTGGCTGGCCCAACGCCTTCAGGATATTCGCTTTCAGCTCCAGCAGATCGTCGCTCATTCTGCCCCCTCCATGAGTGTTTGATCATGAATGTACAAGAGCGTCCGTGCTGTGTCAATTGAAAAGCCGGATGAGGCGGGCCTGCAGCCAGCTACGGCGAGAGGATAACGCTTTTCCTTCCTTTCGCTTCAATCGTTCGAGCCGATTGCGGCATGTTGACGACATGCCGGCTGAACAAGTAGCATGCCACCGGTCCACGCAGGATACACCTGGGTTACTCCCGTAGTGAGAGTAAAAACCAGTCGCTTTACGCACCTTGTGGTAGGAGGCGAGGCAGTGGAACCGGCGAAAGGAACTTCTTGTGGCCAGCCACCGGCGGGAATGATTGGCTCGAGCCCACCGGTATCAAGGCAGGCCGAAGCAGGGTCCAAGGCAAGACCATCCCTAGACGGTTGACCGGGTCAACAGCCTCTTCGCTCATGCCACCAGCAGCCGTGCACTTCTGGCTCCATGACAGGAATGGCATCACCTTTCTAAGCTTGGGTGCCTTCCTCGTGACCTCGCAGGTTTCCCACAGGACAAGGGACTTCTTCGGAGGCTCTGATGCACACGCATGATGGCTTGCACCCTGGACTGCGGACCGGATGGCTGTCCAGTGAAAGGGTTCGGAGGGAGCTGCTCGAAACCATCCGCTGCCTGACGCCCGCCCAGTGGATGTTTCGGCCCGAGGCAGGATTCTGGTGCATCGGAGAGGCGGTAGAACACCTGCTGCGCGCCGAGATCGGGTCGAGCAAGATGGTGCGAAAGCCAATCCGTGGAGATTACCACGGTCAAACCGTTCCAGCCAGCGCGACCCTCTACACGGCGGATCTCGATCAATATCCATACGGGCGGCTTCAGGTCCCACGCGACCTAGTGCCGGGTTCGGTCCGGGACCAAGCGGAGCTGGAAAGGGAGTTGAGGTCCGCACATGCGCGTTTCAGGATGGAACTCAAACACTTCCGCGGGGACAATTCCGAGACCCTGCGGTCACCGGACCCGGCGACCGGCGTTTGGTTCACCCCCGGTGGCTGGGTCAAACTGCAAGCATGGCACGAGGCCCACCACATTGCCCAAATCAGAGCCAGTATGACTGCTCCCGCGTTCCCGCGTGATTTCCTCTCTCCGTCAGCCGGCATCGACGGATCGCCTCCCTGATCACTGCCTACCGGGAAGCAGTCTTGCATTTCAGAAACAGCTTTGAGAATATCTCACGGTGTGGGATTGGCGCTGCAAGGCTCCGCGACGTGACTCTGCACCAGAACCGACCGGACGGAGGAGCAGAACAATATGCCGCGGAAGAACATCGCCACCGGAACGCCCTGGGAACCCACTGTGGGATACTCGCGGGCCGTGCGCATCGGATCCATGGTGTATGTCTCCGGGACCACCGCCACGGATGAACACGGAAAGATCGTTGGCCACGGAGACCCATACGCCCAGGCGGTCCAGGCCCTCAGGAACATCGAGGCGGCCCTCCGACGGGCCGGGGCCAGCCTAAACGACGTCGTGCGCACGCGGATGTATGTCACGAACATCGACGACTGGGAGAAAGTGGGCAAAGCGCACGGCGAGTTCTTCGGGAAGATCCGGCCGGCGACCAGCATGGTCGAGATAAGCCGCTTGATCGCTCCCGAGATCCTGGTGGAAATCGAAGCGGATGCCGTGATCGCAGGGCCACAGCGTTAGGGGAAGCTGTCAGTCGAGGGGACAGAGGATCCTGCGAGGGCCCAGCCGTGGAGAGCGAGGGGATCGATCATCTGGTTCTGACGGTGCGCGATATCGCGGCGACCTGTGACTTCTACTCGCGCGTTCTTGGGATGCGGGTGGTCACCTTTGGAGGCGACCGGAAGGCGCTGCAATTCGGCCGGCAGAAGATCAACCTGCATGAGCACGGGAAGGAGTTTGAGCCCAAGGCCCTAGCGCCCACGCCCGGCTCAGGCGACCTGTGCTTCATTACGGAGACCCCCTTGCCGCAGGTCGTGGGTCACCTCCGGTCCTGCGGCGTCCAGATCATCGAAGGACCGGTGAGACGAACGGAGGCGGTGGGGCCCATCGAATCCATCTACGTTCGGGACCCGGAGGGCAACCTGATCGAAGTGTCGAACTATCTGGATCGCGCCTCCTGACCATACATCCCGGCCGCTTCGACCAGTAACGGGAGGACCCATGGCTTTCGAAGCCGTGAAGACCCGCGACGCCGCGCCCAGCGATGCAGCAGCCATCGCCACCATCTATAACCAGGGGCTCGTCGATCGGATCGCCACGCTGGAGACCGAGGAACGCACTCCGGAGGAGCGGCGGCAGTGGCTGGCCGCGCGGGGGCCACGACACCCCGTGCTGGTGGCGGAACTGGACGGGACAATCGTGGGCTGGGGGAGCTTAAACCATTTCAACCCACGGAAAGCCTACGATTTCGTCGCCGACTTCTCCGTGTATATCGCGAGGGACTGGCGCGGAAAGGGCGTCGGCAGTGCCCTCCTCCGTGCCCTGATCGCCCGGGCCAAACAGCTCGGCTATCACAAGATGGTTCTCTCCGCCTTTCCCTGGAACACGGCCGGAATGGCGCTCTACCAGAAGTATGGCTTCCGCACGGTCGGCATCTACAAAGAGCAGGGACTCCTGGATGGGAAGTGGGCGGACACCATCGTCATGGAGAAGATCCTGTAGGAGGCCACAGCGTCCATGCGTGTCCTCGTCCAGCGCGTTGCCCGGGCGGCAGTCCATGTCGAAGGGGAAACGGTGGCATCCATCGGGCCCGGCTTGTTGCTGTTCGTCGCCTTCAAGGCCGGGGACAGAGACGCCGACCTGACATGGATGGCCGACAAGGTCGCCCACCTCCGGATCTTTGAGGATGAAGCGGGAAAGATGAACCGCTCGGTGCTCGAGGTGGGAGGGCGGGCCCTGGCGGTTTCCCAGTTCACCCTGTACGGTGATGCCCGGAAAGGCCGGCGGCCCAGTTTCGATGCATCCGCACCTGCGGACCACGCCCGTCCCCTGTTCGAGAAATTCGTTGACATTCTCGCCTCCCGTGGAATAATGACCGGCGTTGGCCGATTCCAAGCCGTCATGCAGGTGGAATTGGTCAACGACGGGCCGGTTACAATCATGCTCGATTCACCCGGGGGGTAACCCCGGGACGTTTGGAGTTCAGCCATGGGTGCGATCCCTGTCGGGGCAGAGGACGCCCCGGACGCTTCCGCCATGGCTCGCCCGACGCAGCTGCAGCACCTCGGGCGGGCCTTTTTTTTCGTCCGGCGTTTCTCTCGAAAGTTGCATGAATCGGCTCTCCAGCCGGGTGTCGATCGCCTGCTCGAGATCGCACCGTTTCTCACCACCCTCTTGCTTCTCTCGGTGTACCCTCTCCTCCGCTATCTCCTAAAGGACCCGTTTCCAGCCGAGGTGTTCCGCTTCGCCTTCATCTCTTTCTGGATCGGCTTCCTGATCGTGAACATGGTCCGGGCGCACAAGACCCGGCAGGCCATCCTCCAGAATCTCGAAGTGGACTGGCTGGACCGACTCCGATCCCAGGGGATCCCGCTCAGCCATTACGTCGTCTTCATGCCGCTCAAGAACGAAAGCAACCGGCACGTCCTGTTCCAGACGTTCCTGTCGGTGGAGCGGCTGCGGTACCCCAAGTCGTTGGTGACGCTCGTCCCCATCGTGGAGGCCGAGGATCACATCACCCTGGAAAAGCTGGAGGACGTCGCCGCGATCTTCGAACGGCGAATGCGGGTCGAACCCTTCATCTATCCGACGGAAGGCCTGCCGGTGAAGTGCAAGGCGACCTCCATCACCACGGCCGGACGTCATCTGGCAGAACGCATCGCCGACGGGACCTTCTCGGTCCCCACGGGCGGCGTCAAGGTCCTCATCATCGATGCCGACACCATCCTGCACCCGCAGGACCTGGCGTTCCGCGAGTGGACGCATCGCGAGGAGGACGCCCAGGCAGCTGCGCTCGGCGTCCGGGGTGTGGTGCTGCAATCCCTGACGACCTACACCGCGAACTACTGGAAGGTCCCCATGCTTCCCCGGCTGCACAACACCGGCTTTGTGCTCTACCAGATGGGGAAGATGCAGACCAAGGGCGACTACCTGGTCCTGGGTCCGGGGACCAGCATGGACTTCGAGGCGTTCCGGGGCGTGGAATATTTCGAGCCCAACCGCCACAACGAGGACATGCAGTTCCGCTACAAGGTCGTGATGGAGGGCTACCGGGTCGCGCCGTTGAAGATGCCGACCTGGGGCCAGGCGCCCCTCACCACCCGAGAATCCTGGGGCCAGATCGCCCGCTGGGCGCGGGGCGCCGTGGATGCGAAATTCGTTGTGCGTTACAAGCGGAAGTATCACGGGTCAGGGCTACCCCTCTTGAAAAGCAAGGCCTTCCTGGCGCTCCGCGCGCTGTTGGCTAACGCGATGCCGCCCCTTACGGTCATCTTGCCGGCCCAACTCATCCTGATCTCCTGGATCAGCCCGTGCGTGCGCGATCTCTGGCCAGTGCCGGTGTTCCTGTCGCCGGACGTCCTGGCCCTGAAGCTGGGCGGGAAGAGCCTGTGCGTGAGTCCCATGGCGGCCTTCAACCTGATCTTCCAGACCATCGTCCTCACCTCGTCCATGCTTCTCGGCATGGTGGTAGTCCCCCACACCCTGAAGCCGATCATCCACCACCAGACGCCGCGGCGCTGGCGCCGAACGCGCAAGTTCGCGGAGTGGTTCCGCCTGGTCTTCACGCCCATCAATCTGCACCACTACTTCCTCATGGCCACGGCCCAGCTGTACACTCAGGGCAAGCTGGCCCTGGGCCTGCCCATCACGCATACGCCGGTCACCCGGAAATGACCCGGCAAGCCTTCGGGCTTCAGCGGTCAGCCCTTAGCGGATATACGGCTTGGACCAGCCAGAGGGTCACTCAGACTTCCCGGCAACGGCCCAACCAGTGCTGGGTGTCACGCGAAGTTTTCGCGCGCCACTGCCGACGGCTGTTGGCCGATAGCTGAACTCTCCACGATGAAGATCGGGCTCTTCACGAATAACTATCGCCCGTTGGCCAATGGCCTGGCGACCTCGGTGGAAACGTTTGCTCAGGCATTCCGCCGGGCGGGCCATGCAGTGACCGTCGTGGCCCCACGATACCCGGGCGTGCCCGACTGCGAGGAGGGCGTGCTCCGGGTGCGGGGGGTCCGTGCCCCTACCCATCACGCCTACGTCCTGCCCATGGCATGGTGGCCGGGTGTAGCGAGGGCGGTGGCGGATCTCGAGTTGGATGTATTTCACGCCCAGCATCCACTGCTCCTGGGACGCGCGGCGGACCACTGGGCCCGTCGGGCGAAGAGGCCGCTGGTCTTCACCTATCACACCCACTACGACCGCTACGCCCACTATGTTCCCGGCCCCTCGCGCCTGGTGGCCCGGCTGGCAATCCGGCAGGCCGCCGCCTTCGCCGACCGCGCCGACCTGGTGGTGGTACCCGGGCCCGCCGTGGTTCGCACCCTCCGCGCCCAGGGGGTAAAGACCCGGATCGCCATCGTCCCCACGGGCGTGCCCCTCGGCGTGAATGTTGCGGAACCGGGTCGGATGGCGTGTCGCCAGGCCCTCGGCCTCGACGATGGAAGCCCACTGTGCCTCGGTGTCGGTCGTCTGGCAAAGGAGAAGAACCAAGCGTTCTTGCTGTCGGCATTCGCCCGCATCCTCCGGGACCTCCCGACTGCTCGCCTGGTTCTCGTGGGGGAGGGTGACGACCGTCCGCGCCTCGAACGGCTCGCGCACACCTTGGGCATCAGAGGTCGCGTTCGGTTCGTGGGCGGTGTTCCTCACGAGGCGGTGGGCGACTACTACCGGGCGGCCGACTTGTTTCTGTTCCCGTCGACCTCCGAAACCCAGGGGATCGTGGTGCTGGAGGCCCTCGCCGCCGGTCTACCGGTAGTGGCAGTGACCTCGGACGCGGCCGCGGATCTGCTGGCTGATGGCCAGGCTGGCATCGTCAGCGCCGAGGAACCGGTGGCGTTTGCAGGGGGCGCAGTGGAACTGTGGGATGAGCCGGAGCGAAGGCGGGCCATGGCTGAGGCGGGCCGGCGGATTGCGGCCCGGTATACTCCGGACGCCTGCGCTGCCAGACTGCTCGATCTGTACGAAGAGGTGGTCCGATCCTACGAGGCCGTGCCGGCTCGAGCCCGGGCCGCCAGCCCCCAGGAAGCCCGGACATGATGGAATCGCACGTCGACCGCTTCCTCGAACATCTGGTGGTAGAACGCGGGCTGGCTCAGAACAGCCTGGAGGCCTACCGGCGCGACCTGTCGCGGTACGTGAGCTTTCTGAAAGGACGGCGAAAGCAGGTCACCGCCCTGGATCGGGCCGAGGTGCCGCGATACCTTCTGGCCCTGCGCGAAGCGGGATTGAGCCCCCGCTCCGTCGCCCGTCACCTGTCCGCCATTCGGCAGTTTCATCGTTTCCTGGTGCGCGAGGGCCATGCGACCGATGACCCGACGGCCCACCTGGAGTCACCTCGCCCCTGGCGCCGGCTCCCCACGGTCCTGAGCGGCGAGGAGGTAAGACGACTGTTGGCGCCGCGCGAGGCGACGAGCCCGCAGGCACTTCGGGATCGGGCCATGTTGGAAGTGTTGTATGCGTCCGGCCTGCGCGTGTCAGAGCTGGTGGGCCTGCGACTGGCCGATCTCGACCTGACGGTCGGGATCGTCCATGTCCTGGGGAAAGGGGATAAGGAACGATTGGTGCCACTGGGGGAGGCCGCGGTGACGAGCCTGCGCGACTATCTCACTCACGGGCGACCACGCCTGGAGAAGCGCCGCGCCAGTCCGCACCTGTTCCTCGCGCGGCACGGCCGCGGGCTGACGCGCCAGATGTTCTGGCGGCTCTTGAAGCGGTACGTCGGGGCCGCCGGGATCACGAAGCGGGTGACGCCCCACACCCTGCGGCACTCCTTTGCCACACACCTGCTGGAGCGAGGGGCGGACCTCCGCTCGGTCCAGATGATGCTCGGCCACGCCGACATCGGCACCACGCAGATCTACACCCACCTGAGCCGCGCCCACCTGAAGGCCATCTACGACAAGCATCATCCCCGCGCCTGACCGCAGGGCCAGGAATACCATAGTGATGTCTGGCCACGAACCGGGACGGGCATTTTGTGTTCGTCAAATGTAGGGGTCAGGCGAGGTCCAGCTTGATGTGGAGTTCGCCCAGTTGGGACGGGTCCACCGGTGACGGGGCCTGGCTCATGAGGTCCTGCGCCCGCTGCGTCTTGGGGAAGGCGATGACATCGCGGATGGACTGCGCTCCCGTCAGGATCATCACCAGTCGATCCAGGCCAAAGGCGATCCCGCCGTGAGGCGGCGTCCCGTACTCCAAGGCGTCGAGGAGGAAGCCGAACCGCGCCCGCGCCTCCTCCGGGTCGATCCCCAGGGCCTGGAACATCCTGTTCTGGACCTCCCGCCGGTGGATCCGGATGCTGCCCCCGCCGACCTCGGCCCCGTTCAGCACCAAGTCGTAGGCCTTGGCGCGGATCTTCCCCGGATCGGTGTCGAACAGTGGAAGGTCTTCGTCCACGGGGGACGTGAACGGATGGTGCATGGCCGACCAGCGCTTCTCCCGCTCGTCCCACTCCAGCAACGGGAAGTGGGTGACCCAGGTGATGGCCAGCGCCTCGGGATCGATCAGCTTGAGTTCCTGGCCGAAGCGCAGGCGGAGCCGCCCCATGGCGTCGGCGGCGGGCTTGGACCGATCCACGCAGAGGAGCACCAAATCGCCCTCCTCCCCTCCCATCCGCTCGCGGAAGCGCTGCAGGACGTCCGGTCCCAGGAACTTGGCGATGGGCGACTGGATGCCGTCGGGGCCGATCTTGAACCAGGCGAGCCCCTTCGCGCCGAATCCCTTGGCGAAGTCCTCGAGCTGATCGAGCTGGCTCCGGGGATAGTCGCCACACCCCTTGGCATTCAGGGCCATGGCCCGCCCCCCGGCCTCGAGCGGCTGAGCAAAGGCGCGGAACGAGGTCCCGGCGAAGAGGTCACCCACGTCCTGGAGTTCCAGGCCGAATCGGGTATCCGGCGCATCCAGGCCGAACCGTCGGATCGCATCAGCGTAGATGAGGCGCGGGAAGGGTCGGGGAAGATCCAGCCCCTTGATCTCCTTGAAGATCTCGACAACCAGCCCCTCCATGGTGGCGAGGACCGTCTCTCGATCCACGAAGGACATCTCGATGTCGATCTGCGTGAACTCCGGCTGGCGGTCGGCGCGAAGGTCTTCGTCCCGGAAGCACTTCACGATCTGAAAGTACCGGTCGAACCCGGAGATCATGAGCAACTGCTTGAAGATCTGTGGGGACTGGGGCAGCGCAAAGAACTCGCCCGGGTTGACCCGGCTCGGCACGAGGTAGTCGCGAGCCCCTTCGGGCGTGCTCTTAGTGAGGACGGGGGTCTCCACTTCGATGAACCCCTGAGAGTCCAGGTAGCGGCGTGTCACCTGGTAGAATCGATGCCGCAACCGCAGGTTCCGCTGCAGCGGCGCCCGTCGCAAATCCAGGTACCGGTAGGTCAGGCGGAGGTCCTCGCCGACGTCGGTCTCGTCTTCGATCGGAAAGACGGGCGTCTTGGCGTCGTTGAGGATGACCGCCTCATGCGCCACCACCTCCACCTCGCCTGTGGCGAGATCCGTATTCTCGGCACCTGGCGGGCGGCGGCAGACCTCGCCGCGGACGGCCACTACGTACTCCGAGCGCATGGCCTTGGCAGTCTCGTAGGCGGTGGCAAATCGTTCGGGATTGAAGACGACCTGCGCGATGCCCTCCCGGTCGCGGAGGTGCACGAAGATGAGTCCTCCGAGGTCCCGGCGGCGGTCCACCCAGCCGTTGAGGGTGACCACCCGACCGGCGTGGGCGGCCCGCAGCTCACCGCAATACAGGCTTCGCGCCCAATCCTTCATCAGGCGTACTCTCGGTCGGGCAATCTGGTCAGGCGATCCACCACCTCTCCGAGGGGGATCGCCCGCTGTTCACCGGAGACCATGTCCTTCAGGGTCGCCTCCCCCCGGGCGAGCTCGTCGCTGCCGAGGATCACTGAGTAGCGGCACCGATCCTTGTTGGCCTGCCGCAGCTGGCCCTTCAGGCTTCGCGCCTCGAGGTCCACGGCGGCCCGCAGCCCACGCTTCCGGAGCGTCTGGACGAGATCGAAGGCTGCGGGAAAGGCCTCCGTCCCGGCCGTGGCCACATACACACCGGTATAAGTCGGCGCCTCCTGCGGGGTCTGCTGCGCTGCCAGCGAGGCGAGGATCCGCTCCTCACCGATGGCGAAGCCGATGGCGGGCGTGGCTGGCCCCCCGAGTTCTTCCACCAGGCCGTCGTAGCGGCCGCCTCCCGCCACGGCATTCTGAGAACCCAACGCCGGGTTCAGGAACTCGAAGGTGGTCCGGGTGTAGTAGTCGAGCCCTCGCACCAGGCGGTCGTTCACCGTGTGACCGATCTTCAGCCCGTCCAGCAAGCTGCGCACGGTCGCGAAATGCTCGCGGCAGGGCGCACACAGGTATGCCGAGATCGTGGGGGCGCCGGCCGCGATCTGCTGGCACCCCGGCACCTTGCAGTCCAGGATCCGCAGGGGATTCTTCTCCAGCCGGACGTGGCAGTCCGGGCACAGGGCTGCCCGGTGGGCCTGCGCATAGGCCACGAACGACTGCCGGTACGCCGGCCGGCACACCGGATCGCCGATGCTGTTGAGGTGCAACAGGATGCCTTGCAGCCCCCAGGCCTCCAGCAGGTGGTGGAGCAGGGCCACCACCTCGGCGTCCACGGCCGGGCCCGGGGACCCGACGGCTTCTACGTCGATCTGGTGGAATTGGCGAAACCGGCCGGATTGGGGCCGTTCGTGGCGGAACATGGGCCCAATGAGATAGAACTTCACCAGGCTGCTCTTGGCGCCCAGGTTGTGCTCCACGTAGGCCCGCATGAGAGACGCGGTGGCCTCGGGCCGGAGGGTGAGACTTTCTCCGCCCCGATCCTCGAACGTGTACATCTCCTTCTCGACGATGTCCGTCCCTTCTCCGATCCCGCGGACGAAGAGTTCGGTGCGCTCAAACGCCGGGGTTCGAATCTCGGCGTAGCCGTATCGGTCGAGCACGTCTCGGGCCACGGCCTCCAGCGCCTGCCATTTTCCCGAGTCCTCGGGAAGGATATCCGGAGCTCCCCTGACACCCTTGATCACCTGCCAACACCTCTCATATTTCGAATGGCGAACCCCGGATTTCGAATTGTCAAATCCGCATTCCAAAATCCAAAATCGTCTAGTACTCCGGCCTGCGGTCGAACCGGTGCGTGGCCTCGATGAACCGGACAGTCCCCGACCGATACCGCGTGACCACGGAGTGCGTTCGCGCCCCGCCACCGAAGAATCGGACGCCCCGGAGCAGATCACCGTCGGTCACCCCGGTGGCCGCGAACATGACATCGGCACCCCTGGCGAGGTCTCCGATGCGATAGACCCGGTTCATGTCCTTGATCCCTATCCGCCGCGCGCGCTCGACCTCCTGGTCGTTGCGCGGCCTCAGGCGCCCCTGCATGTCCCCGCCCAGGCATTGGAGCGCCGCGGCGGCCAGCACCCCTTCGGCCGCACCGCCGGTCCCCGTGAGGACATCCACGCCCGTGTCCGGGAACCCAGTGGCGATCGCGGCGGAAACATCCCCGTCCTGGATCAGCTTGATGCGCGCCCCCACCTCGCGAACCGAACGGATCAGCTCCGCATGCCGCGGTCGGTCCAGGATCACCACGGTGAGGTCCTCCACGTAACACTTCATGGCGTCGGCGATGTTCTGGAGGTTCTGCTCGGGGCTCAGGCTCAAGTCCACGGCGCCCTTGGCCTTGCGGCCCACGGCGATCTTCTCCATGTATGTATCGGGGACTTGGAGAAAGCCACCCTTCTCGGTGATGGCCACCACGGCCATGGCGTTAGCCCGGCCCTGGGCCACGATGCTCGTTCCCTCCAGGGGATCCAGGGCCACGTCCAGTTCTGGGCCGTCGCCGCTGCCGATTCGTTCCCCGACGAAAAGCATCGGCGCCTCGTCCCGCTCGCCCTCGCCGATCACCACGGTTCCGCAGAACGGCACCGCGTCCAGGGCTCGCCGCATGGCATCTACCGCGGCCTGCCGGACCGCCTTCTCGTTCCCTAATCCCATCCACCTGGCGGAGGACAGCGCGGCCGCCTCGGTCACCCGGACCACCTCCAAGGCCAGATTCCGTTCCACGCCTTTCCCTCCATCGTTAGGGTCCTGCCCAGAGCAAAAAAGCGACGCGGACCACCTCGGCGGAGATCCGGCCGCCCCACAGGTGTTGCAGTATACTGCTGGCCACGAAAAGGTGTCAACGGAAACATCGCGAGAGACACCCAGAGTGGCGCGGAGTTAGAGGGACGAGGGTGGCATGCCATAGCACCGTGATGCGGAGCGACGCAACCCCCCCGCGCCACTGGAAAGCGAAGGGTGAGATCAGTCGAATGCGCGAGATGCGGTGGGGCGCGCTCGAGCATCCGACTCGCTGGGGGGGTCGCCTCCGATGGCGAGCCGAATGCCTCGTCCCCGGGTGCGTTCATCGTCACACTAGCAAGCCCCACCCTGCTTGTGGCGCAGACCGCAGGGAAGACGATCACTCTCGGGGGAGCCAGGCAGTGCATGGCTACCCTGGTAACCACCCCTGGAAGATCGTGGAGCCTGGCCCACAGAAGTGCACTCCCACGAGGGGAATCCGGAGCCTCCTGAGCTGGTCAGGGATTGCAGATCAGCCCACCTGTGGAGGTCACTGACGAGAGGTGAGGGGGACGGGGCCAGACGGGTCAGCGGGGCGTTGTGCGGACCTCTGGGGAGGAAAGCTGCGGACTGTTCAGCGCCTCCGCCAGGAGGCGCGCCAGAACCAGTGCGGTGGACCAGTCCAGGCGAGCGAAGCGCATGCCGTGCCGGATCAGCCTCCCTCGCCTCCGCCCCTCTGGGCGATCCACCCAGGCGATCTCCCCCGCCAGCGAGAGCCGTCCGGCGGGTGTAGGCAGGGTGACGTCCAAGGCCGTGAACGGAAGCAGCACCTCGGGGAGGCGGAGCGCGAGCCCGCCTCGGCTGATGTCGCTCACCCGGCTCGAGTAGAGGGGCCCGGGCGGCCGCTGTGGCTGACAGATCACGGCGAGATCGACGGGGAAGCGCACCTGGGTACGCCGCCACGGCTGCAGGGAAAGGAGCAGACGACGCAGAACCTCGAGGTGGTCCGGGGCAAGCTGGGTGAAGGCGATCCCATGCAGGCTGCCGCCCTCGGCGGGCCGCGGGTTCCGAGTCCAGACGACCCGGGCCTCCGCCTCGATTGGGCCACCAGAGGTCTGCAGCCGGAGGCCGAGGGAGAGTTGGGGTTGGAGGGGCTCTGCCAGCTCCAGACAGGCCCCCCCTCCGCTCAGGTTGTGGGTCCATCCCACGGCGGCCCCGGAGAGCGGGTGGCCCGGCACCCGGTGTTGGAGGGGGAGCACCAGCGGGAAGCGAGTGAACTGTCGTTGCAGCCATCCCTCGGGTATGGATCACCTCCGGGAGATTGTACGGTAGATGACCGACGGGCCATTGGCAAGGGGAATCTCGCGGCTCTTGTGCCCACAGAGACGGCCAACGCCTAGACAGTCTTTTGGGTGTCCCGCGTAAGGAGAATGAACGAATGGAGCCGGCGCGGCAGAGGGTCTCCGAGGAGGAGGAGGAGTCAGGATCGCTACACGGACTCCGCCAGGACGAGACCCAAGGAGTCGGATGTGGCCCAGCCGAAGGCGGTGAAGCGCAAGCCGTGCGGGATCAGTTCCCCTGGCCTGCGCGTGTCTGGCGGGGCAACCCAGGCGATCGTCCCTTCCGCCGTGAGTGGCCCCGTGCGGGTGTGGAGGGTAACTTCCAGCGCCATGCCGGGCGGGAACGCCTGGAGGAGGCGAAGCGAGAGCCCCCCGCGGCTGATATTGCCGGTCCGGCCGTGGAGCGAGGGCCCGGAGTGCCCCTTGGGTCGAAAGGTCACGGGAAGCGCTACAGGCAGGCGCACCCCAGCCTGCCGCACCTGTTCCCGCGAGAGGATCAGGTCCCGGAGCGCCTGAAGCTGATCTTCGGCGACCTTCGTGAAGGCCAGGCCATGGGGCGTACAGCCCCTGGCCGAATCGGGCTCCCCGGTCCAAGCCACCCGCGCCTCCACTTCAAGGTGGCCTCGGCCTGTCTGGAGGCAGAGGTGGATGGGGGTTTGGGGCCAGAGACGCTCGGCCAATTCCACGCACGCGCCCCCCTCGCTCAGGTCCCGGGTCCAGCCCACCCCGGCGCCGATGCCTGTGGGCACGGACCTGTGGACGATCGGGAGGGAAATCCGGTAACGGGCGAACCGGCGATGTATGGACCAGTCGGACATGGGCTGCCTTCCTACTCCCCGATAAGCTGTGCAGGCGAGTTGGCCCTGCCCCGCCCCGGAGACTGCCCATCTCGCCGTTCCTGGGAGCACCCAAGGGGGCCCGCTGGGGAGGTCCTCATCCTGCTTTGCCTTCCTGCAGTCACGGTAGGCATCCCCTACGCGCACTGGTTTCGTGTGCCCGATGAGAGCACCCGAGAGGCGGATGTCAATGACCTTGGCCTCCCAGCGCAGGAGCTGGACCGGAACCCGCTCCCGCACGCGCACCCGGTCTTCCCGGCGCTGGAGGGTGGAGCTACTGCTCTTTTGACAGAACCACCAGCCCCCTAGAAACCACTCACCCCGCGGCGCATCCGTCCACCGAACCAGGACGACGGGGGGCCTATTCTCGCTGAGCATCACTTTGATTCGCCACCCACTGCCTATGCGAGATTCGTTCCCACATCCCCGGAAAGGCCGGGGTCCGGTCTGGCCAACCAAGATCTATCGCTCTTTCGAGGAGTTCTCACCTGGTAGATGCGAGAGTTGCCGGGGAAGAGAATGACAAAAAGTGACGAGGGCGGCAAAGGATTATCACCCCTTCAGCGAACGCTCCCGGTGTCGGACGGACGGCGCGCACACGTTGCCTCGCGACATCGCTCCTCCGTAATATCAACTCCCGATGCTTGGACTATGGGAGAGGCTGAGTAGCACCGCGTCAAGTGCCGTGCCCGTGCGGCGGGGTGCGCCAACTGTTAAGACACCTGGAGACACGAAGAGACGCACTGCAACGAATGAGGAACAGAAAGAAGCAAGAGAGGCAGACGAGGTCGAAAGAGGATGGGATTCAACTTGGATGGGAATGTCTGATTCGCACGCTCGTCCACTCAGCCTCACATTATTTTTTTCGCTCATCGCAGATCGGCAGGCTATGGAAAGGGGTGCCTGCTGGACACACTCCGATGCACGCCAGCGAGTGTGGGTAGTCGCCGCTGGAGACGGAGTCCAGATGTGCAGCCCACCATAGGGCTGGGCGCGGTGACCTCGCGGCGCGAATCAAGGGCAAAAATCGCGTCTGTCTAGCGACCCTCCACTTCATTCTGCCCCCTGCCGAATCCCTGTGGGCGAGATATCCTTCTGGGGCAGTCCTTCCAGATCTTCTTCATCCTCCAATCCTCCTGGTGGGGAGCATTCCCCTTGACTCCCCCTGCCGCATTCGATACGCTCCCTTACGAGGCTTCCGAAACTATCCCCACATGGCGGGAGTGCTCGCCCACCATATCCCTACCGCGCATAACGGGCCGCGATGGCGCTTGCTGTCTTCTCATCCACTTGTCCAGCCAGGGCACTCGGCAGCCCGTGGTTCCCATACCTCGAACTTTCACGTCCCGAGAAGGGGAGGACCGATGCAAGGCCATCCTCGCCTTCCAGCCGGTTTCGTTCTGAGTCGTGATGGCGAAGATGCTCTCTCCACCGCTGCGTAAGGGGATAGGTGTGCCCAGGGGTGTCAGGTTGTGGAAAGGGGGGCTGGCATGAGGACGATCCTCTTTTTCCTCAGTGTGGCGGCAACAATCGTTCTCGTTCCCGTGGCTTCAACCGCTCAAGGGCCGACTGACATTGAAGCCTGGCGTTCTGCAAAATGGGGCATGACCGAAGCAGAGATTCTTGAAATCTTCAAAGGCGAAGCGCGAAAGCTCGACAAGGAAGTGCGTTTCTCCAGCGGCACTGCCACCGTGGAGATTCCTGACTACAGCATCGACGGGACGCGGTATCGAGTGCTGTTCTTGTTTGACGTGAGTACCAAGACGCTCACCAAAATTCAGATTCAGCCAAAGCGGGAGACAGCAGCCTCAGGGGCGCTGAACGCGGTTCTGTACCGAAGGCTGGAGATGCTCCTCACGGAGAAGTACGGTCCCCCCACTTCCGCGCACGAAAACAAACCGAGGAATGGTCCCGCGGGATTCGATGACTGGGTTGCTTGGTGGAGTTTCCCGAAGACAATCATCAGCCTGCACTACTTCGACGGAAGGCTCCTGCTCATCTATGAACCCCGCTCGAAAGAGGCCGACAAGCTATAGGGAGCATGAAGTCTCCTTACATCACGGTCGGCTGGGCTAAGAGGAGCCTGAGGGCTGACCACGCGGGGCGACGTGCTGGAGGAGATCAGGCGGTTCTAGTCGAAGGTGTGGTAGGTGTTTCTAGCAAGGGTGGCAGGAGAAGTGGAAGATGAAATTCTTCAGGTCCTTTACTTTTGCGTGGTGGCAATTGAGTCTCCTCAAGCTCTCAATGGCGTCCCTCGGTCTGGCTGTGGGTTCGACGTGGCCAGAAGTCTTTGCAGGCTGGCACACCCTGTTGTGGGTCCTGTTCGTCATTCCGGCGGTCTACGTGAGCTACGTCTGGCTACAGCAGTCATAGCAGGACGTGAGAGTAGGTAGCCGCAGAGCACCTGTGGTCGCTTCAGCCTCGGGACCCCTGCCGGAACCCTGGCCGCGCAGATTGACATATTCACGGTTCCCGCCTGGATCCCGTGCTACGACATGGTGCTGATGGGCATCCGGGGCCTCAATTGGGGTGTTCGGATACGGCAGCCCACCTCGCCGGCGCCCGGGCTGAAATGTACTGTCCGCGATGCCGGAGCCTTGACAGGGGCGAGACGGCCGCATACCCTCAAGGGGGCAATTCCAGCACTCATCACCGCGTTGCGAGGAGAGCCACCACGAAGCGGATGGCCGTCCTGACCAGCGAAGGTGACGTGCCGGGGATGAATACGGTCATTCGCACGGTCGTCCGTACAGGTCTTGACCACGGATGGGGGGTCTTCGGCATCCGCAATGACTGCACCGGTCTGATCTCGGGCATGATGGAGTCGCTCACGGCGCGGGACGTGGGCGGCATCCTCCAGCGACGCGGCACGCCTGGGATGCTCGATCGGATCCTGGCCACCCGGCTCGGCGCGGGCGCGACCGAGAGCCTCGCCTGCGGCGGACTCGCGGTACTGGTCGCTCTCATCAAGGGCGATGTGATTACCAGCCCCCGTGCGGAACCGTTTGGAAGACGAAGTCCTTGGACCGTCACGTCCTGGAGCCCTCACGGGTGCTGGCGAAATAACACGTGACGCTATCTTCGATGGGCGTCATATTGCAGGGTTTCCCCTTTCCCCCCCCTTTTTCGCCCGTGGTGAGCTTTCTTCGTTATTGGGGGTATCGGTCTGGATTTCCTGAAGAGGAGGCCATAAGGAGGTTCACATGAAACTTGTCGGGAAGGTCTTGGTGGCGCAGGGCGGCGGTCCGACCGCGGTCATCAACCAGTCGCTCGTGGGGGTCGTGCTCGAATCACGAAAGTTCCCCCAGGTGACCAGCGTGTATGGTGCCGCGTACGGCGTTCGCGGCATCATCAACGAGGACTTCCTGGATCTAACCCAGGAAACCACGCACAACCTCGAGCAGGTCGCCATCACTCCCTCTTCGACCCTCTTCTCGACGCGGGACAAACCCGATGAGAAATACTGCAGGGAGATGTTCCAGGTCATGCGGGCTCACGACATCCGTTACTTCTTCTACGTCGGGGGCAACGATTCCGCTGACACGGTGCGGATCATGAACGGGCAGCCGGAGAAACCGGACTACGAATTCCGCGCCATCCACATCCCCAAGACGATCGACAACGACCTAACCGTGAATGACCACACGCCAGGCTACGGCTCGGCGGCGCGGTTCGTCGCCCAGGCGTTCATCGGGGCGAACCTGGACAATGCCGCGCTGCCCGGGGTCTACATCGCCGTCATCATGGGCCGGAATGCGGGCTTTCTGACCGCGGCGTCGGCCATGGCCAGAAAATATCCCGACGACGGACCCCATCTGATCTACCTGCCGGAGCGCCCGTTCAGCGTCGACCAGTTCCTGAAGGATGTCCGGCAGGTCTACGACCGTTTCGGACGGTGCGTCGTGGCGGTTTCGGAGGGGATCATCGATTCGGAGGGGAAGCCGATCATCACCAACTTGGTCGACCGCGTGGAGAAGGACGCCCACGGGAATATCCAGTTGTCCGGGACTGGAGCCCTTGGGGATCTCCTGGCCCAGCAGGTGAAGCAGCACCTGAGTATTAAGCGGATCCGGTCCGACACGTTCGGGTATCTGCAGCGGTCGTTCTTCGGCTGCGTGTCGGACGTGGATCAGCACGAGGCGCGAGAGGTGGGCGAACGGGCAGTCCAGTTTGCCTTGTGGCACAACATGGACGGCTCGGTCACCATCCACCGGACGGGCTCTTACTCCGTGGACTACCGGCTGAGCCCGCTGGAAGAGATCGCCGCGAAGACGCGGAGGATGCCGGACGAGTTCATCAATCAGGAAGGCAATGACGTGACCGACGCCTTCATCTCCTACGTCCGGCCCCTGCTTGGGTCAGGGTTCGGGTCCGCCCACAGACTCCGGGCACCCAGGGCGGCCAAGCTCTTGAAGAAGGCCTAATCGGGGCTGTCTGGCAGGCTGAATCGTGACCGGTGTAATCGCCGCGGTTGACGACCTGTTCTTCGGGGCCAAGATTGCCGAGACGGCAGTCCGGCTCAATGTGCCGCTGGTTTTCGTCCGCTCATTCGAGGCACTGGACGAGAAGCTGCGCGCCGATGTGCCCGCCCTCGTGATCTTCGATCTCAACGCCGAGGGCTGTCGGCCGCTGGAAGCCATTCGCCGGCTGAAGGCGGATCCCGACTTGAAGGATACGGCCGTCCTCGGCTTCTGCTCTCACGTGCAACAGGACCTCAAGGCGGCGGCGGTGGAGGCCGGGTGCGGCCGGGTCATGCCCCGCTCGGCTTTCACGGCCCAGCTTCCCGAGATCCTCCGCCCCTACGCCACCAACTGATCCGAGAGAAAAAATCAATCGCCGGTATCAACGGCACCGCCCTTGGTGCGCCAGGGTCGCCGAGAACCGTCAGCTCCCCGCTATCCAGGCAAGACTCCGGACCATAATGTTCCGAACGGCTCCTCGGCACTTCCCTCTGAGAGCCCGAGCGAGGAGAGTTCCTTGGCGCTCTTGGCGCGGTTCAATCCCCTTCTCCCACCACAGTGTCTTCCAGCGTCGCAGCATGGCTTCTGAGCCGTCAGGCCCGCTACGCGATCGGAACCGCTACCCCCAGTTCCCGCGCGATCTCTCGAATCTGGTGCCAGGTCTGGTCCTCGACGAAGATTCCCGACCGGCGGCGCTCCGCCTCCATGATCGCCTCTGGCTCGCCCGGCGTGAGGATCGTGTCCGTTCCCGGCACCGTGGGACAGGTCTTGAGATATCGGACGAGATCGTCCACCTCGGCGCGGAAGGTGTCGGGCGGGACGAAGCGCGCGATATCCACGACGACCATGAACACCCCGTTCCGGAGTGGTCCGGGATGTTCCTTCGAGTATCCTCCGCGAGCCATGATCCCCCCCAGGACCTCGATCATCAGGGCCAGGCAGTATCCCTTGTGCCCGCCCGCCGGCAGGATGGTGCCAGGAGGATTGCCGTAGAGAGCATTGGGATCCGCCGTGGGCCGTCCCTCCGCATCCAGGACCCAGCCGAGGGGCATCTGCTCCTTCCGGTTCCGCTTCACCCGGACTTTCCCCTCGGCGGCGACCGTGGTTGCGATGTCGAAGCTGATGGGTTGGGCACCTCCAGCGGGACAGGCAAAGGCGATGGGGTTCGTGCTCAGACGCGGCGCACGGCCGCCCCACGGCGCCATGCGCTGTCCGGCGCCGCCGGCATTCACGGCCAGCATGGCCAGCATGTCGCGCGCGAGCGCCATCTCTGTGTAATCCGCCAGACGGCCGATGTGGTTGCTGTTGAAGACGCCGACGGTCGAGACGCCGACCGCCGCCGCCTTCTCCATGGCCACCTCCATCCCGTGTCGGGCCACGATCTGTCCAAAGCCCAGCTTCCCGTCCATTAACGCAGTGGCCGGCCCTTCCTGCACGATCTGCGGCTCGGCTGTTGGATTCGCTTCGCCCTTGCGCCATGAGGCGATGTATTGGGGGATGCGGATGACTCCATGGGAATCATGCCCGCGCAGGTTGGCCCGGACCAGAAGTTTGGCCATCCACGCGGCCCCATCCCGCGGGACGCGGATGGCCTGGAAGATCTCTCGCGCGAGTGTTTCGAGAGGTTCGTGCCCGAGAATCGGCATGGAAGAGTCTCTCCTCTGGTCTCCAGAAAGGGATCAGAGCATCGGGGTGATTGTTTCCACCGTTTCCTTGGACGGGACCACGGGGATGATCTCGAACTCGATCAGGCCTTGCCAATGAAGCACCCACCGCTGAAGGAGGCGTGCGTCGTCGCATTCCATGAGTTGGAAGCACCGGTCGAAGTTCGCTTCGATCCAGCCCGCCACAAATGTTAACCCTTCAGGCAGCCCTCGGCCCTTCTGCAGAAAGTGGCGATAGACTGCTTTCCCATCCCGGTTCTTGAACCGCTCGATGACCATGAAGAGCACGGGCCCTCCTTTCTCTGCCGGATGCCTCGATGCCGGGATGTGTACCAGCTCCTGCCTCTCCCTTCGCCGCCCGTCGCGAACCCCACCCCACCCCACGCCCGGGCGCACGGACGACAAAAAACAGAAAAGCCGCCCCGGATACTCCCATGGGTGCCTGGCAGGCATGGACGACGGGTCCTGGTCAGCCTTCCTCGAATACGCCCATCCGTCGGAACTTCTGGTACCGCTGCTCCAGCAACTCCTCCGGAGGAAGGCGGCGCAAACGATCGAAGGCCTTCACCAGGGCGCCCTTCAGCGTGGTGGCCATCTCCTGGTGGTTGCGGTGCGCCCCACCTGTGGGCTCCGAGACGATCTCGTCAATCAGGTCCAGGCGCTTGAGTGTCTGAACCGTGATCCCCATGGCCGCCGCCGCCTCGGGTGCCTTGGCCGGGTCACGCCACAGGATGGAGGCACAGCCCTCGGGGGAGATCACCGAGTAGATGGCGTACTCCAGCATCAGGACGGTATCCCCAACGGCGATCCCCAGGGCGCCGCCCGAGCCTCCCTCCCCGGAGATCACCACCACGATGGGGACCCGAAGCCCTGACATCTCGCGGAGGTTCCGGGCGATGGCCTCGGCCTGCCCCCGCTCTTCGGCCCCGATCCCGGGGTACGCCCCCGGAGTGTCCACCAGGCTGAGGACCGGCTTGCCGAACTTCTCCGCCATCTTCATGAGGCGGAGCGCCTTGCGATAGCCCTCGGGGTTGGCCATGGCGAAGTTTCGGGCCAGCTTCTCCTTGGTGTCCCGGCCTTTCTGGTGGCCGATGACGACCAGGGGCATCCCCTCCAGCCGGGCCAGGCCGCCCACGATCGCCCGGTCGTCGGCAAAGGCGCGATCCCCGTGCAGCTCGATGAAGTCGGTCAGCATCAGCCGGATGTAATCCATGGCGTAGGGGCGGTGGGGGTGTCGGGCAATCTGGGTGCGCTGCCAGGGGGTGAGGTTGGCGAAGACTTCCTCTTGCAGCCGGGCGACCTTCCGCTCGAGACGAGCGATCTCGGTGGAGAAGTCCACCTTCTCCACCTCCGCGAACTGCTTCAGTTCCCGGATCTTGGCCTCCAGTTCCAGAATCGGCCTCTCGAAATCCAGGGTGTAGGTCGGCATCCCGCACTCCCGATGAACCGACAGCGATTCCCCACGCGCTGTCCCTATCGGATATCGCTGTCGAATCTCGTGCTCGGACGATGCGGAGTCACATTCGGATCGGCACCCGGCGAGCGGAATATCAACGGATGGCGAGACACCCGGGGCCGAATGCTTCCTCCAGCTCTTGGCGGAGGCTTTCGTCCGCCGCCACGGTCAGCCCGGGCGCGGGGGCGATGGTGACCTGGCCTCCCTCGGGAAGCTGGAGGTGCAGGCGCCAGGGAGAGCTACCCGGATGCATCTCGAGGAGGGCCTTCAGTCGCCGCAACCCGTCGGAGCTGGCGGACACTCCGGCCAACGTCACCTCGACCAAGGGGAGGCTTCCGTTCCCCGACAGAGCCAGGGGTTGCACCTCGCTCAGCAAGAGCTTGACCGTCTCCTCCCCGATGTCCACCTGCCCCTTCACCAGGACCGCCGAGTCCTTCGCCAGGTGCAGCATGCTGGATCGGTACAGGTCGGGGAAGACCACCGCCTCCACCGATCCCTGCATGTCCTCGAGCGTGACGAAGGCCATCCGGTCCCCGTTCTTGGTGCTGATCTCCTTGACCGCGGTGACAATGGCCCCCAGCTTCACCGTGGACTTGTCCGGAAGCGAGGGCAGATCCTCCGTCGTCATGCTCGTGTACTTCGCGATGAGTCCCCGGTGCTCCGCCAGCGGGTGGCCCGTGATGTAGAAGCCCAGCGTCTCTTTCTCGCCAGCCAGCAGTTGCGGCCGGTCCCACTCCGGCAAATCGGGCAATGCCGGCGATTCGCGCCGGGTGGCCCCGGCCGAGGACAGCATGTCCAGCAGCGACACCTGCCCGTGCGCCCGGTCCCGCTGGGCCGCTGAAGCGGCCTCCATGGCCTTGTCCACCACGGCCATGAGCTGGGCCCGCCGTGCCCCCAGGGAGTCGAAGGCGCCGCACTTGATCAGGCTCTCGATCACCCGCTTGTTCACCAGGCGCAGGTCCGCCCGCTCGCAGAAGTCGAAGAGGTCGCGAAATCGCCCCTGGTCGCGCCGCGCGGTCAGGATCGACTGGATGGCGGCCTCCCCCACGTTCTTCACCGCCACCAGCCCGAAGCGGATCTTCTCCCCCACCACCCCGAAGTCGTTGCTGGACTCGTTCACATCCGGTGGCAGGACCTCGATTCCCATGGCCCGGCACTCCTCGATGTACTTCACGATCTTGTCCGTGTCGGCCATCTCGGACGTGAGCAGGGCGGCCATGAACTCCACCGGGTAGTTGGCCTTGAGGTAGGCGGTCTGGTAGGCGATGATGGCGTACGCCGCCGAATGGGACTTGTTGAAGCCGTAGCCGGCGAACTGTTCCATGAATCCGAAGATCCGCTCCGCCTTCTTCTCCTGGACCCCGCGGGCCACGGCGCCGTCCACGAACTTCTTCCGCTGCTCGGCCATGAGCTCGGGGTTCTTCTTGCCCATGGCCCGGCGCAGGATGTCCGCCTCGCCCATGCTGAATCCGGCCAGGTCGGAGGCGATCCGCATCACCTGCTCCTGGTAGACCATGATCCCGTAGGTGCCCTTGAGGATCTCCTCCATCAAGGGATGGTCGTACGTCACCTTGGTCCGGCCGTGCTTGCGCTCGATGAAGTCCGGGAT
>JBIOJT010000001.1:0-41158 GCA_044451055.1 Methylomirabilales bacterium (SeqCode) | reverse complement strand
GCTCCCCGTCCCCCTGCCCCCAACTCTTCTATTCACTCCTCCTTCACTTGGATCGCCTCGACCCGCACCATCGTCGTGCCCTTGGCATAGAACCCAAGGCGCTTGGCGGCTCCCATGCTGAGGTCGATGATCCGGTCGCCTGACTTCGGATTCTGATCGCTCGGGAACGGTCCCCGGTCATTGACCCGCACAATGATGGACTTGCTGTTCTCCATGTTTGTCACCTGCACGAACATGGGGATGGGGAGGTACTTGTGGGCGGCCGTCAACCCGTTCGGATTGAATGCCTCGCCGGTTGCGGTCATGCGGCCGCTCTCGTACCCGTACCACGAGGCGATGCCTTCCTCCCGATACCGCTGGGCCGCTTCCGCCGGCATGGGGACGTACGTCTTCCCTCTGACCACATATGGGGATGCCTTCACCCGGCCCTGTCGGATGGCCTCCTTCGCCGGAAGCCCATCGATGCTCTCAATCTCCTCGTGGGTCAGCGCCCAGCCGATCGGGGCTTTCACAACCTCATAGGTGAATTCCCCAATCCGATAGATCACCCTGGTCGTTCCGGCGGTGACCTCGTAGGTGGTCTTCACCACCCAGACCCCCCCCGTGACCGCCCCCTTGGCGCCCTTGAACGGAGCGGAGACAAGCGAGCAGCCCGCCATGATGAGAAAGAATCCCGGAAGAAGGAGCAGGGAGTAGAATCTCTTCTGCATCTCGGGCTGCCGTCTCCGAGAGGGAAAAGCTGGATTGCCTGGCGAAAGCTGCCGCGGCTCTCAGCTCGAAACGAGTCCGCCGGGCCCGGACCGTTCCGGCGAGAAGCTATGCCTGGCCCGTTGGCCTGTCAATAGAGAGGGATTGGCCGGCGCCGAAGTGACGCGGTGGACCGGATGCGATCAGAACTGTATGCCGGTCGGCCCGGAGCGAGGGATCGCGCGAGAGGTCCGCCGATCCGCTCGGTTCTGATTGGGCAGGGGATAGATTGACAGAGGGCCAGTGTCCCCCACATGGCGGGTCATGGATGCGCGCGGGGCCACGATTAGGGCTCGAGCCGATACTTTTCCACCTCCGCCTCGTCCAGTTCCACACCCAGGCCCGGGGCCGTAGGCACGCGCACGTGGCCGTTCTCCACGACCAGGGGCTCCTTGACGAGCCGGAACCGCAAATCGGACGGCACCACCGGATAGTAGTACTTGGGCCACTCCACGGCCAGCAAATTGGGGATCATCGCGGCGAGCTGCACTGCCATGGCGTCGTAGACCGGGCCATAGGGCTGGTGCACAATCACGGGCATGAAGGCCACCTCCGCCATGTCGGCCACGATCCGGCTCTCCAGCAAGCCCCCGGCCCGGCCGGGGTCGACCTGGAGGATGTCCACGGCGTGCCGATCGATCATCGGCTTAAATGCGTATCGGGTGACCAACCGCTCTCCGGAGGCGACAGGAGCCTTCAGGCTGTCTGTCACCATCCGCAGCGCGTCCAGGTCCTCGGAGCCGGTGGGTTCCTCGATGAAGAAGGGGTCGAACTCCTCCAGCGCCAGCCCGATCCGGATGGCGGCGGGCGTGTTGAACTTGGCGTGGAACTCGATCCCCATGTCCACGTCGTCGCCCACCGCCTTGCGCACGGCGCTCACGATCTTCACCACGCGCCGCAGCTCGTCCCGACCGATGTTGGCATCGCTGGGCGCGGCGAACCAGAAGGGGTCGAACTTGATGGCGGAGAATCCCTCGGCCACCCGTTCACGCGCCAGCTGAACGTACACCTCCGGCCCCGGCTCCACCTCGCCGCCCCAGACCTGGGCGTGAAGGTAGGCGCGGACCGTGTCCCGGCACTTCCCGCCCAGCAGGTTGTACACCGGGGCGTTGAGCGCCTTGCCCACGATGTCCCACATGGCGAATTCGATGGCGCCGAGGGCAGAGACGTGGAGCGAGCTGGGGCCGCGCACGTCCAGGCGCGATTTGTAGGCGTGGCTCCAAAGCGCCCGGATCTCGAACGGATCCCGGCCCACCACCAAGGGTTTCAGCTCCTGGATGGCGGCGGCCTGGGCCCGCTCGCGAAAGGCGTTGCCCGCCTCGCCGTAGCCCACGATGCCTTCATCGGTCGTGAGTTTCACAAACACCCACTTGATGAGGCCCTTGGTGTCCACCAGGTAGGTGTGCAAATCTGTGAGCTTCACGTGGCGCTTCCTCCCGGAAAGACGCACGGTCGAGTGGCCGATGAGGAGGGCGGGTTCAGGCGTGCGTGATCGCGAACTCACGAGGGCCACGGCGCCATGCTTGCTTGATACCGTAGACCGCGTGTCCCAGTTTCATCGGCTCCTCGCCCCCTTCACGCGTTTCCATCAGCCCACGAGGGTATGCCCGAAATGCCACTGGCGTGTCAAGACAAAACCCGCGTTCGTCCCAAGCGAGGGCCGTGCAAGGGTCTGGCGACGCATATCACCCGGGAGTTTCCCCTTGACACTCTCACCAGAGACGGCCATCTTAAAACATCTTACCGTGATAGGCTGTGACTGCCAGGTTGCGCCTGTTCGGGCCCCGGCCCTCCGATCCTTCCCTCGGTCCAGGCAGGCGCAATGGTGGGCCATAGCGTTAGGGCTCGGACAGCATGCACGAAGTCGGCATAATGGAGAATACGCTGGCCATTGCCTTGAAGCAGGCGGCTCAGGAGAGGGCAGGCCGGATCCACCGGTTGACGATGCGCATCGGTCCACTGTCCGGGGTGGTCCCTGAGGCCCTGGAATTCGCCTTCGATGTGCTGACGCGAGGGACGATTGCGGAAGGCGCGACGCTCGAGGTGCAACACATCCCGATCATCTGTTACTGCGCGACATGCCGCCTCGAGTTTCAGCCGGATGACCTCTTTTGCGAGTGTCCCCGGTGCCACAACCCCAGCGCGGAGGTGCACCAGGGACGGGAACTCGAACTGGCATCTCTGGAGGTATCCTAGCCGTGTGTAAGGATTGCGGATGCAATATCGTCGGAGAGGTTCGCATTGACGGAAGGCCGGACCCGCACGACTCGGCGGGCCTGGCCGGATTGCAGCCCCCCAGCCACGGGCACCAAGGGGGTGGTGACCATGATCACGCCCATCCGCACGACCATCCCCATCCCCACCCTCATCCGCATGAGGACGTGCACGAGGGCGACCGGCGCACCGTGCCCGTCCACCAGGCGATCCTGGACAAGAACGATCGACTGGCCGAGCGGAACCGGGGCTACTTCAAGGCGAAGCACCTCCTCGTGCTGAACGTGCTGTCTTCCCCGGGCTCCGGCAAGACCGCGTTCATCGAGCGAACAGTCACGGACCTCGGGGATCGCCTGCACGCCGGCGTGATCGCGGGAGACCTCGAGACCGACAACGATGCGAAGCGGTTGCGCGCTCGGGGGGTCCCGACCGTGCAGATCACCACGGGAAACGTCTGCCACCTCGAGGCAGAGATGGTGGCCCGGGCGATGGAGCAGCTGCCCCTCGACACTCTGGATGTTCTTGTCATTGAGAACGTGGGAAACCTGGTCTGCCCTGCCTCGTATGATCTGGGAGAGGACTTGCGCGTGGTGCTGTTGTCGGTTACCGAGGGGGAGGACAAGCCCCTGAAGTACCCCGTCATGTTCAGGACCGCCCAGGTGGTCGTGGTGAACAAGATGGACATCGCCGAGGCCGTCGGCTTCGACCGCGACGCGGCCCTCCGGAACATCCGCCGGGTCGCTCCTGCGGCCACGATCCTCGAAGTGTCAGCTCGGACGGGTCAGGGGATGTCTCGCTGGTACACTTACCTCGATGAACGCTGCCGGCGAGAGAAGGGACAGACCGCATCGAATTCCGCAAATGCTAACCCGGCCTAGTTTTCCCTTCCTTTGCGACAGGACATTCGAGCTTCACCGCACCCAGGGTAACTCGGCCCGCCCTGGCGCGCGCCCTTTCCTGGCGTCACCTCCTGGAGCGAGGATCCGTTCGGTAAGAGAGGGATAGGCTTCTCCCCCGCCCCATGCCGAAACCTCCTAGGCGGCCAGATCAGGCGCAGCGGCACGCCAGGAGCTTACAATCCATCTCCACAGGCTTGAGGGCCGGAATGTCCGCAAGTCGCTGGGGGTCAATCTCTCCCCGCATGGCCCGGGCCAGCAGGTCGGACCACGGCCGAAGGTAGTCCCCGCAAAGGGAAGACCCGATGGAGGAAATGAGCTGGCCCTCTACCTTCGAGAGCGAGCAGGCGACCTCGCACGGGGAGAAGCAGCCGGACAAGATCTGGACCCGCGCCAGCTTGAGCTGCTCGTCCGTCTCACCCCCGATCCTGAATCCCCGGCTCGCCATGTCCAGCCTCATCGCGGCCAGCACCGCCCACTTTGTCCCAAACTTCTTCAGCATCTCCAAACTGGCTCCACGTGCCTCCTGGGTACTTTCCATGACTCCCCTCCTCTGTGAGGAAGATTAGTCCCACAAATCCCAGTGCTTATAATGTACACGCTCCGCAGGAGGATTTAAAGGACTATTTTCTTGGGGGCCGAGATTGTGGCTGGACGGCCGGCCTCTCCCGGCAGGGGGTGGGGGCGTCAGAGGGCGGATCCCCGGGGCAGAAGAGTGAAGACGTGGTGCTCTGGTCTCGTCCGCGGCAGCGACGCTACTCCAGGCGCCCCAACAGAAGTCGCCAGCAGACGTTATCACCGCATCAAAGCGCTTGTTGAGATTGTCGACAGATGATTGGGACGACAGACAATCGCACTAAATTCCTTGAACCTGTGGGTGGGGGGCATATTGTACTCACAGGAGCGACATCTTCGTACAGACAGATTGACGAACCGGGAGAGATTTGGAGGCGTGTTCCGCATCTCGATCCATCATAGGTGCTGAGAGAGGGAGATCTGCAGGGGTGTGCCACGCTTCAGAGCGGCCGGTCGAAGGTGGGCCGACTGGATCGGGATTCTGGGCGAGCCATCAGGTCCCCCAGCACCTCGCAAGGCGGTGCCGGCAGGCGGACGCTGGGGCGGGGGCCCGGGTTCGGCGCACCGGGGAAGACACCCGTTGTTGGGAGAGGTGGGCATGAGCGAGCACAGCATGCAGGCACAGAGTTCGGGTAACGGCGGCGGGGAGGACCCACGCATCGGAGTCTTTATCTGTCATTGCGGTGGCAACATCTCCGACGTCGTGGATGTGCAGCGAGTGGCAGAGGAGATCGGTCGATTGCCCCGGGTCGTCTTCTCCACCACACACATGTTCATCTGCTCCGATCCCGGCCAGGCACTCATCGAGCAGAAGATCAAGGAACTGAACCTCAACCGCGTCATCGTGGCCGCCTGCTCCCCCAGCCTGCACGAATTGACGTTCCGGCGCACGCTCGGCCGCGCGGGCCTGAACCAATACCTCTACGAACACACCAACATTCGCGAGCAGGTTTCCTGGGTGGTGGAGGACAAGGAGTTGGCCACCCAGAAGGCCATCCGGCTGGTCAGCGCCTCCGTGGCCCGCGTGCCGCATTTGGCCCCGCTGCAGAAGCGGGTCATCCCCATCCACCCCTCTGCTCTGGTGATCGGCGGGGGGATTGCCGGCCTCACCGCGGCACGGGATCTGGCCGCTCGCGGCATCGCGGTCACTCTGATCGAATCCAGCCCGTTCCTCGGCGGCCGCATGCCGCGCCTCGCCGGCCTCTTTCCCACCGGGCGGCAGGCGCGCGAACTCCTTCGCCCGGTGATGGACGCGGTGGTCAACAACCCGAAGATCACCATCTACACCAACGCGGAGATGATCCAGTCCACCGGCTTCATCGGGGACTTCCGAACCGCCATACGGCTCCACTCCCGGGGGGTCGAATTCGGGGTGAGAAACGTCCAGGCCGCGATCGACGTCTGCCCCGAGACGACGGACAACGAGCACAACTTCGGACTCACCAAACGGAAGGCCATCTACCTTCCCTACCAGGGCTGCTACCCCCCTTACCCGGCCATCGACTGGAAGGCGTGCACCAAGTGTGGGAAGTGCCTGGAGGCGGTCGGCGGCCGCGGCATCAATCTCGCGGAGGCGCCGCGCGAGATTGAGATCCAGTCCGGCGTCATCCTGATCGCCGTGGGGCTCGATCTCTACCGGCCGCGGACGGGAGAATACGGCTTCGGACAGTTTCGAGAGGTCATTACCCTCGCCCAACTCAACCGGCTGCTGGACGCGGAAGGGCCCACCGGCGGCAAGCTCGTCCTCAACGGCAAGCCGGTTCGAAGCATCGGCTTCATGCACTGCGTGGGTTCCATGCAGCAAAAGGGAATTCATACCCCCACGCCCAACGGAAAACTCAACGATTACTGCAGCCGCGTCTGTTGCACGGCCTGCCTCCACGCGGAAACCGAGTTGAAGGCCCGCTACCCCGACTTGCACGTCTTCGACTTTCACGAAGACATCCGGACCTACGGCCGGTGGCACGAGGACTACTACAGCCGGGCCAGCGAACAGGGCGTCGCCTTCGTTCGCTTCAACCCACTGCGGCCCCCCCAGGTGGAGCGGGACCCCCGTGGCCACGCCCCGCTCGTGGTCCGGACGGTCGACCGGCTCACATTCGGGGAGGAGATCGAGGTCCCCCTGGACATGCTGGTCCTCGCCACGGGGCTGGTGGCCGGGGATATGACCAGGCTGGTGGATCTCCTCCGCTGCGCGGTGGGACCGGACCGGTTCCTTCTGGAGGTGCACCCCAAGCTCCGGCCGGTGGAACTTGCAGCCTTCGGTCTGTTGCTGGCGGGCTCGGTCCAGGGGCCAATGGATACCGTGGAGTCCTCGGCCGGCGCCGCCGCAGCGGCCGCCAAGGCGTCGGCCCTGATCAGCCAGGGCAGCATCGAACTCGACCCCTTCGTTGCCCGGGTCACGGAAGAGCTGTGCAGCGGGTGCCGGATCTGCCTGAGCGTCTGCCCCTACGAGGCCATCGCGCGCGACGACGCGAAGCGGGTCGCGACCATCAATGAGGCCGTCTGTACCGGCTGCGGCACCTGCGTGGCCACCTGTCCCTGCAACGCCATCACCCAGTTCGGCTTCACGGACCAGGAGGTGAAATCCGAGGTCCTGGCCCTGCTCGGCAAGCAACTGGCGGCCGTTGCCGCCTAACGGGAGATCTGCCATGGTCGACGTTGCCACCGCACGCCAACAGCCGCAGGCGACACCCGCCACATGGGAGCCGCGCATCATCGGCTTCCTCTGCTACTGGTGCTCCTACACCGGGGCGGATAGCGCCGGCACGGCGCGGATGAAATATCCCCCCAATGTGGACATCATCAAGGTGATGTGTTCGGGGCGGATCGATCCGGAGCTGATCACCACGGCCTTCGCCAACGGCGCCGACGGTGTGATGGTCCTGGGGTGCCACATCGGCGACTGCCATTACATCTCCGGCAATCATAAGACCATGGTTCGCATGCCACTGATGCGTCGGATACTCGAGGACCTCGGCATCGAGCCGGAGCGCTTCCGGCACGAATGGGTCAGTGCCGCGGAGGGGGAGAAGTTCAGCAAGCTGGTCGCCGAGATCACGGAACAAGTCCGGGAGATCGGTCCGTTGAACTGGCCGCAACTCCTGCACGAGCGCGGCGTGGGGCACGGCATGGGTCTCAAGGCGTGGGGAGAATAGCGAATGGGTACCAACGGGAAGCTCAAGGTCGGCATGTACTGGGCCTGTAGCTGCGGCGGCTGCGACATCTCGCTGTTGGAGATCGGCCCCCGCCTGCTCGACCTGATCAAGGTTGCCGACGTGGTCTTCTGGCCCTGCGCGGCCGACTTCAAGTACCAGGACGTCGCCCACTACCCGGACGGGTACATGGATGTCTGTTTCTACAACGGCGGCGTCCGGAACAGTGAGCAGGAAGAGGTCGCCCGGTTGCTCCGGAAGAAGAGCAAGACCCTCATCGGCTACGGGGCCTGCGCGGCCGAGGGTGGGATCCCGGCCCTGGCCAACCTGAAGAGCCGGGCGGAGATCTACGACGTGGTCTACCATACCAATCCCTCCCTCGACAACCGGGACGGGGTGGAGCCCCAGCCGAGCGTCGAGACGCCCGTGGGGGCACTCGAGATCCCCACGTTCTATCCCGGCGTGCTGCGCCTGAAAGACATCGTCCCCGTGGACTATGAGATTCCGGGGTGCCCCCCTCAGGCCGACCGCGTCTGGGAATCCATCCAGGCGGTCGTCACAGGGGCGGTCCCTCCTCGCAATGCGGCGGTGAAGGTCGGCTGCACGGGGAAGACCGTGTGCGACGAGTGCGCGCTCGAAAAGAAGCTCACCAAGATCAAGCAGTTCAAGCGGCACCACGAGTTCCGGCCCGAGCCCGGCTGGTGCCTGCTGGAGCAGGGCATCCTGTGTATGGGGCCTGCCACCCGCAGCGGGTGCGGTGCGCTGTGCCTCAAGGCGGGCATGCGGTGCGAGGGGTGCTATGGCCCGCCGGCCAACGCCGAGGATCAGGGCACGTCCATGATCGGCGCCCTGGGCGCCTTGCTGGACGCCCAGAGCGAAGACCGGGCGCAGGAGATGGTCGCACAGATCGCGGATCCAACCGGGACCTTCTACCGATTCAGCATGTCCTCGAGCTTCATGAAAGCGGCGCAGTGAGAAGGAGAGGGCCAGCATGACCAGTCCGCACGCTAAGACGGCAGAAGGATTCCGACGGATCAGCATCGACCCGGTGACCCGGCTGGAGGGCCACGGGAAGATCGACATCTTTCTCGACGCGGATGGCAACGTCGCCGACTGCTTCTTCCAGGTCCCGGAATTACGGGGATTCGAGAAGTTCTGCGAGGGGCGGCCCGTCGAGGAGCTCCCCCGCATCACGCCCCGCATCTGCGGGGTCTGCCCGGAGGCTCACATGATGGCCTCCGCCAAGGCCTGCGACGCCGTCTACGGCGTCGAGCTGCCGCTCACGGCCAAGCTCCTGCGCGAGCTGCAGTACAACATCTTCTACGTGACCGACCACACCACCCACTTCTACGCCCTGGGCGCGCCGGACTTCGTGATGGGCCCGCAGAGCGATCCGGCCCTGCGCAACCTGATCGGGGTGATCGGCAAGGTGGGGCTCCAGATCGGCGGCGAGGTGATCAAGTGCCGCGCCTGGGGCCACGAGGCGGCCGGCATCTTCGGCGGCAAGCCGGTGAACCCCGCCAACGCCATCCCGGGGGGCATGAGCAAGCCTCTCACGGCCGAGGAGCGCAACCGCCTGGACGAGATCTGCCGCTTCATGGTGGAGTTCGGGAAGTTCACCCTGAAGCTCTTCCATGATGTGGTGCTCTCCAACAAGGAATACGTGGAGCTGATCCTGAACGGCCCCTATCGCCACGAGACGTACTCCATGGGCCTGGTGGACGACCGGAACCGGGTGAATTTCTACGACGGTAAGGTGCGTGTAGTGGACCCGGACGGTCAGGAGCTGTGCAAGTACGCCCCCTCCGAGTACGTCCAGCACATCGCGGAGCGGGTCGAGCCGTGGAGCTACCTCAAGTTCCCCTACCTGAAGAACGTGGGCTGGAAGGGGTTCGTGGACGGCAAGGCTTCGGGCGTCTACCGCGCCACCCCGCAGTCGCGGCTCAACGTGGCCGACGGCATGAACAGCCCGCTGGCGCAGGCGGCCTACGAGGAGTACTTCGAGACGCTGACCGGGGACAAGAGCGGCAAGAAACCGGTCCACCACACCCTCGCCATTCACGGGCGCGCGTGATCGAGCTGCTGAACGCGGCCGAGCATGCCCTGGAGCTGGTCCGTCACCCCGAGATCACCCACCCCGAGAAGTACCGGGCGGTCTGCGACAAGACGCCCAACGAGGGCGTGGGCGTCGTAGAGGCTCCGCGGGGCACGCTCACCCACCACTACGTCACGGACGAGCGGGGCATCGTGAAGAAGGCCAACCTGATCGTGGGCACCACCAACAACCACGCCGCCATCTGCATGTCCATCAAGCAGGCCGCCCAGGGCCTGATCAAGAAGGGCGTGGCGGTCACGGAGGGCGTGCTCAACATGGTCGAGATGGCCTTCCGCGCTTACGACCCGTGCTTCGGATGCGCCACCCACAGCCTGCCCGGACAGATGGCCTTGATCGTGCGGGTGCGGGACGTGGACGGGACCATCCTCGACGAGCGGCGGCGGGACTGATCGCCCCCGGAGAGGCCCACGACTAACCGGAGAGAGGTCGCACCATGGCGGAGATGAAAGATCGCTACGACGGGCTGGTGATCGGCGGCGGGATCGCAGGCATGCAGGCGGCGCTCGACTTGGCCGGTCAGGGGTTCCAGGTGCTCCTGGTCGAGCGACAGCCGTCCATCGGGGGAGTCATGGTGGGATTGAACAAGGTCTTCCCCACCCTCGACTGCAGTAGCTGCATCTGTACCCCCCGGATGGCCGAGGTGGCCCACCACCAGCGCATCACGCTGCTCACCTACACCGAGGTGCAGAAGGTGGAGCCGCTGAACCCCGGCTTCCGCATCGGCCTCCTCAAGAAGCCGCGCTACGTGGTAGAGGAAGATTGCATCGGCTGCAGCCTGTGCGA
Organism: Methylomirabilales bacterium (SeqCode); assembly: GCA_044451055.1. Classification (GTDB taxonomy): domain Bacteria; phylum Methylomirabilota; class Methylomirabilia; order Methylomirabilales; family 2-02-FULL-66-22; genus 2-02-FULL-66-22. The sequence goes on along the minus strand of JBIOJT010000001.1, from coordinate 30,671 downwards.
GCTGGCCTGCGACGTGTACGTCCCCCACGAGTTCGACCAGGGGCTGGGGGCCCGGCGGGCCATCTACATCCCCCACGCCAACGCCATCCCCCAGGTGGCGGTCCTGGACCCCGAGTTCTGCGTCTTCGACGGCAACTGCGCCAAGGTCTGCCCCCGGGACTGCATCGACTTCACGCAGCAGGCAGAGGAGCGGACGGTGGACGTGGGCGCGGTGATCGTGGCCAGCGGCCTGCACATCACGCCCATGGGCGCGAAGAAGGAATACGGCGGGGACAAGTACGTCAACGTCATGAACCCGCTGGCCATGGAGCGCGTCCAGTCCTCCAACGGGCCCTACGGCCACGTCCTCCGGCCCTCGGACGGCAAGGTGCCCAAGTCGGTGGCCTACGTCCAGTGCGCCGGGAGCCGCGACGCCTCAATCGGCGTGCCCTACTGCTCCCGGGTCTGCTGCATGTACGCCCTCAAGCAGGCCGTCATGATCAAGCACCAGCTGCACGACACCGAGGTCACGATCTATCACATGGACATCCGGGCCTTCGGCAAGGGCTACGAGCAGTTCTACCGGCGCGCCATGGCGGAGGGCATCCGGGTGGTCAAGGCCAAAGTGGCGAAGATCACCGAGACGAAGAATCGGGACCTCATCGTCCGGGTGGAGCTGATCGACGAGGGCGGTCGGGTGGCGGATATCCAGCACGAACTCGTGGTCCTGAGCCAAGGCCTGATCCCCGCCTGGCACGCCGCGGGCGTCATCCCCATCGACGAGGCCAGAGACGGGTTCTTCGAAGTGCCCGAGTTGGCCACGCTGCCAGCGAGGAGCACGTGTGATGGAATCTTCCTCGCCGGCGTGGCCACGGGGCCAAAGGACATTCCGGACGCCATCGTCGAGGCGGGCGCCTCCGCCATGGAGGCGGCGATGTACTTGGATCGGACAAGGGTTGGTCAGGCGGCCGTCACGGGGAGCGGCCATCGCGTGTAACGGATCCGCAGCCGCAGGGGAGAGCCATGAACGGGACAAAACGGTTGCAGTGGCGCGAGGCGCTCCGGGTCTTCCGCGAGCGGATGGGGGGCCTGACCGACGCCAAGAAGAGCTATCTCAAATCCGACCGAGAAGCGCGCAAGGCCGTGCGGGAGGCCCTCCGATTCGGTCCCAAGACGATCCCGGAGCTCACCCAGCAGCTCAACCTTCCCGGCGAGAAGGTCACGTGGTACGTCATGGCACTGAAGCGGTACGGCGAGATTGTTGAAGCCGGGCAGGCGGGTGACTACTTCCGCTACGCCATGAAGGAGTCAGAGCGATGAGCGTCCGCGTCGATACCGAGGTGGTCTCGGAGCTTGCCAAATACGGCGGGGATACGGTCACCAAGTGCTTCAATTGCGGGAACTGCACGGCCGTCTGCTCCCTCTCCAAAGAAGACACCGTGTTTCCACGGCGGTACATCCGGTACACGCAGCTCGGGCTGAAGGGGAAGATGTTGGAGTCCGTCGATCCGTGGCTCTGTTACTACTGCGGCGACTGCTCCGACACCTGCCCCCGCGAGGCGAAGCCAGGCAAACTCATGATGGCCAGCCGGCGCTGGCTCATCAGCATGTACGACTGGACCGGCCTGAGCCGCCTGATGTATCGGAAGGAGGGCTGGGAGCTGGGCATGTTGGCCATCGTGGCCCTCGTGGTGCTGGGGCTCTTCACTCTCCCGGAGAGTTTCGGCTTTCGCTTGCTAGCCAAACACCCCGAGGCGCTGCAGGCCGTGAACCTGGCCTACTTCGCCCCCAAGGGGATCGTCCACTGGGGGGACATCACCATGGCGGTGTTCCTGGCGGGGCTGCTCCTCAGCAATGCCGCACGGATGGCCTACTATGCCATGCGGAAGAGTCACCCCGTCCCGCTCACCGCGTACCTGATCGAGCTGAAGGAGTTGATCCTGCACGCCGTCACGCAAAAACGCTGGCGGGAGTGCGCAACCGACAATACCAAGCACTGGCTGCGTCACTTGGCCCTGGTGAGCGGCTACGGGACGATGTTCCTTCTGGTGGTGGTCTTCCTGTACTGGTTCCAGGTCGAGGACGCTTCGTTCCACTGGACGAGCCTGCTCGGCTACTACGCCACCCTGGTCCTGCTCGGGACCACTCTCTGGATCATCCGCGACCGCTTGGAGAAGAAGGACCAGATCCATAAGGACAGCGACCTCGCCGACTGGCTGTTCGTCGGCCTTCTGCTCCTCACCAGCCTGACCGGCATCTCGCTCCACCTCTTCCGGCTGCTCGACTTGCCCATGCCCACCTACGTCATGTATCTGGTCCATCTCATGGTCGCCGTCCCCATGCTGGCGATTGAGGTGCCTTTCGGTAAGTGGGCCCACATGCTCTACCGCCCGCTGGCCATTTACCTCTCGGCGGTGCAGGCCCGCGCCCGCGAGCCTCACGCCACCCGCGTGAAGGCGGCTCCGCCTCTCCCAGCGTAGGCCAATTCTATGCGCCACACGGACCGATTCGGGGGGCAGAGGCCCCGCGGGCCTCACCCCCTCGCCCTCGACGACTGCTGCTGTTCGTTTTCCCAGATGATTGCGGGAACGGACATTCCCCCTTATTTCGTTGCACTCCATCCCCTCGTACCTAGAATGGACCAGGAAATGAGGGGAAGCGTCCGCGGACTCGTGCGGTCGCCTGGACAGGCACGAGGAACGGACAGGCAAAACCACTCCACTCCCAGGCGACGGCACGGGTCTGCGCGTGGGTGTGAATTTAATCACAAGGAGCACCGGATGGCTCGACGGGATAGCGCCGCCCAAGGGTGCGGCCAACATCGTGCACAAGGAGGTCCTAGCCTATGCTGAAGCGAATGACCGGTGGGGATTTCTCCCGTCCGGTCCAACGGATTCCCGGACCGAGGGATATTCGGCGGCACATCGCCTACGAATCAGAGCTTGACCCGGGATTCGGCGAGCGCATTGCCCGCAAGGCGTACGGAGAGAAGCTATTCTCTTGCATCCAGTGTGGAACCTGCAGCGGGACCTGCCCGGTCAGCCACTACATGGACTACACCCCCCGGAAGATCATCGCCATGATCCGGGAAGGGTTCCGCGATGAGGTCCTACACTGTGTCAGCATCTGGCTGTGCGCCTCCTGCTACGCCTGCACGGTCGACTGCCCTCGGGAGATCAAGATCACCGACGTGATGTACGCCTTGAAGCAGGAGGCCATGTCCCAGGGCGTCTACCCGAGCCGCTTTTCCATCCCCGTGCTGGCGCGCGAGTTCTTCCGGGGTGTCGAACGCGGCGGCCGCAGCAACGAGCTGCCCATCATGCTCAGATTCTTCCTGAAGACGAACCCGCTGCGGATGCTCCAGAATGCGCCCGTCGCCTGGCGTCTCTGGCGCACCGGCCGACTCTCGCTCCGGCGGGAGCAGACGCGACAGCGGGACACCATTCGCACGCTGCTGCGTGCAGCCAAGGCGGCGGAGGAGAGCGCGCCATGAGCTATTGGTACTATCCGGGCTGCTCCCTCAAGAGCAATGGCGGCCCCTACGAGCAGTCGCTCCTCGCCGTGTTCCGGGAGCTGGACACCCCCCTCTGGGAGCTCGAAGACTGGAACTGCTGCGGGGCGACCTCCTACATGTCGATCGATGAGGCCCAAGCCTTCAGTCTGGCGGCGCGGAACCTGGCGCTGGCCGAGCAAGCCTCCCGCCAGTCCCCCGAGAAGGGCGCGCCGCAGCTGGTGGCACCGTGCAGCGCCTGCTTCCTGGTATTGACGAAAACCCAGCGCTACGTCAAGCAGCACCAGGATCTCGCCCGCCAGGTCCACGCCGGGCTCCGGGCGATCGGCCTTGATTACCAGGGGGCTGTCCAGGTCCGCCACCCCTTGGACGTCTTCGTCAACGACATCGGCATTTCGCGGATCAGGAAAGCCATGAAACGCTCCCTCGACGGGCTGAAGGTCGCCTGCTACTACGGCTGCCAGGTGGTGCGCCCCTTTGCCACCTTCGACTCGGCCCACAACCCCACCAGCATGGACCGCCTCGTGGAGGCCCTGGATGCGAAGCCGATTCCCTGGCCACTGAAGACGCGCTGCTGCGGGGGAACCCTGACCGGCACCATCCATGACGTGGGCCTGCGCCTGAGCCAGATCCTCCTCAGGGACGCCGCCCAGCGCGGGGCCGAGGTGGTGATCACCGTGTGCCCCCTCTGCCAGTTCAACCTGGAATGCTACCAGGAAGAGATCGTACGCACCTTCCGAGATACTACCCGAATTCCGGTCCTGTATCTGACCCAGCTCATGGGCAAGGCCTTCGGCATCCCGGATGCGGCGCTCGGCATGCGGCGGCTGTTCGTGTCGCCCGAGCCGGCCTTCGCCCGCCATCAAGGAGGTCAACCTGTTCATGCCTGACTTCACCGGAAACGGCACCCCCCGCATCGGCGTGTACGTCTGCCATTGCGGGACGAATATCGCTGGCGTCGTGGACGTCAAGGCGGTGGCCGAGTACGCCGCCAGACTCCATGGCGTGGTCGTATCGCGCGAATACAAGTACATGTGCTCCGACCCGGGCCAGGAGTTGATCCAGCAGGACATCCGGGATCACCGGCTCGACCGCATCATCGTGGCGTCGTGCTCCCCTCTGCTCCACGAACACACCTTCCGGCAGGCGATAGCCCAGGGTGGGTTGAACCCATATTTTCTCCAGATGGTGAACATCCGCGAGAACGTCTCGTGGGTGAATCAGGACAAGCAGGCCGCCACCGAGAAGGCGAAGGACCTGATCCGCGCGGCTGTCTACCGGGTGGGCTTCCACAAGGCCCTGGAGCGCAAGCAGGTCCCCATCAACCCCAAGGTCTTGGTGGTCGGAGGCGGCATCGCGGGCATCCACGCGGCCTTGACCTTGGCCAACGCCGGGAAGAAGGTCTACCTGGTGGAGCGGGAGCCCACCATCGGTGGCCACATGGCCATGTTCGACAAGACCTTCCCCACGCTGGATTGCGCCGCCTGCATCCTCACCCCCAAGATGTCGGCGGTGAGGACCCACCCGAACATCACCCTCTGGACCTACTCCGAGGTGGCCCAGGTGGATGGGTACGTGGGGAACTTCAAGGTCAAGGTCCGGCGCAAGCCCCGCTACATCAACGAGGAGCTGTGCGTCGGTTGCATGGAATGCGTGACCGCTTGCATCTACAAGGACGGCCGCTTCCCGGACGAGTTCAACCAGGGCCTGAGCAAGCGCAAGCCGGTCTACATCCCGTTTCCCCAGGCGACCCCACAGCTCGTCCTCTTCGACCCCGACACCTGCATCCAGCTGAAGTCCGGCAAGTGCAAGCAGAGCTGCGTCGAGGCCTGCGATCGCAAGGCCATCGATTTCAAGCAGGTAGCAGAGACGGAAGAGATCGAGGTGGGCACGGTCATCCTGGCCACGGGCTTCCAGCCTTTCGACGCCACCCGCGTTCCCTACTACGGATACGGGATCTACCCCAACGTCTACACTGCGCTGGAGGTCGAACGCCTCATCAACGCCTCCGGACCCACGGGGGGGGACGTCGTCCTGCGGGATGGCCGGAAGCCCAAGGCGGTGGGGATCATCCACTGCGTCGGTTCCCGCGACGAGAAGACCAATCGGTGGTGCTCCCGGGTTTGCTGCATGTATTCCCTGAAACTCGCTCATCTGGTCAAGGAGCACACGGACGCAAAGCTCTATAACTTCTACATCGACATACGGACCCCCGGGAAGAGCTACGAGGAGTTCTACGACAAGCTGCTCAAGGAGGGCGTCCACTTCATCCGGGGTCGCGTGGCCGAGGTGACCGACTGGGCGCGGACTCCCGAGGAAGAAGGGAAGCTGGTGGTCCGCGTGGAAGACACGCTCGTGGGGACGGTCCGCCGCATCCCCCTGGACATGGTGATCCTCGCGGTGGGCCTCGAGCCCCGCGCCGACGCCCAGGAGGTCCGGCGCCTCTTCAACATCTCCTGCTCCACGGAGGGATTCTTCCTGGAGCGGCATCCCAAGCTCGCGCCCGTGAACACCTTCACGGACGGCATCTTCATCGCCGGGGCCTGCCAGGGTCCCCGCGATATCCCCGATGCCGTGGCGCAGGCGGGCGCGGCGGCGGCCGAGGCCTTGGCCCTCATCGACATCGGCCACGTGGAGCTGGAGCCGAACACCGCCTACATCGTCGAAGAGGATTGCTCCGGATGCAAGTCCTGCGTCCCCCTCTGCCCCTATAGTGCCATCACGTTCTCCGAAGAGAAGAAGAAGGCCGCCATCAACGAGGCCCTGTGCAAGGGCTGCGGCACCTGCGTGGCGGCCTGTCCGTCGGGCTCGATCCGGCAAAATCTCTTCGAGGACGAACAGATCTTCAGCGAGATCGACGGGCTGCTCTCGGAATTGGCCCAGGTCTCATAAGGGAGGCAAAAAACCGTGTCTCTGCCGATTCAAACACCAGATAACGGGGACGGGACCCCGGCGAGATGGGAGCCGCGCATCGTGGCGTTTTTCTGTAATTGGTGCACGTACACCGCTGCGGATCTCGCCGGGGTTTCCCGCATGAAGCATGCCCCCAACGTGCGTATCATCCGGGTCATGTGCTCCGGGCGCGTGGACCCGCAGTTCGTCCTGGACGCATTTGCCAAAGGCGCCGACGGGGTGCTCATTGGCGGCTGCCACATCGGCGACTGCCACTACGTCGAAGGGAACTACAAGGCCATCCGGCGTGTCCAGATGCTCCGCCGCATCCTGCAAGGGATGGGCATCCAGGACGATCGCTTCCGTCTCGAGTGGATTTCGGCCTCCGAGGGGGAGAAGGTGAAGCTGGTCATCAACGACATGGTGGAGAAGGTCCGGGCCCTCGGCCCCTTGGGCCTGCCCCAGCGGTTCCGGGAATGGGACCAGGAGATGGAGCCCCTGCAGCACGCAGTCGAAGCAGAGCTGGAGGAGGTCGGCACCCATGCTGGATAAGCCGAAGGTTGCGTTCTACTGGTGCGCCTCCTGCGGGGGCTGCGAGGAATCCGTGGTGGACCTGGCCGAGGGCATCCTCGGCGTCGTGGAGGCCGTGGACATCATCTTTTGGCCGGTGGCCATGGATTTCAAGCGGAGCGACGTCGAAGCCATGGCCGACGGCTCAATCCTCGTGAGCCTGATCAATGGCGCCATCCGCAGCACGGAGCAGGAGGAGATGGTTCGTATGCTCCGCCGGAAGAGTCAACTGGTCATCGCCTACGGCGCCTGCGCCCAACTCGGCGGGATCCCGAGCTTGGCCAACCAGTTCGGTCGAGAGCAGATCCTGAAGTTCGTGTACGAGGAATCCCCTTCCACGCAGAACGCCGAAAAGGCGTACCCCACGCGGCGGTTTCAGGACAACGGCCGGACCGCCACGCTTCCCGGACTCTGGAAGATCGTGCGCACGCTGGACCAGGTGATCCCGGTGGATTACTATCTGCCCGGCTGTCCGCCGACGCCGAAGCTCCTCCAGCAGGCGCTCACCGCGCTGCTTTCGGGCACGGCGCCGCCCAAGGGAAGCGTCCTCGCCCCGGATATCGCTCTGTGCGAAGAATGCCCGCGCAAAGAGACCAAGCCGACGGATCTGTCCTTCTCGACATTCAAGCGACCCCACACCTCCGAGGTGGATCCGGAGAAATGCCTCCTGGCCCAGGGATTCCTGTGCCTGGGCCCGGCGACCCGCGGCGGCTGCGAGGCACTCTGCGTTCGGGGGAACATGCCCTGCTCCGGCTGCTTCGGTCCCACGTCGCGGGTCAAGGATCAGGGCGCGAAGTTCATGTCCTCGCTCTGCTCCAATCTCACCGCCACCGACGAGAAGGAGATTGACGCGACACTCGCCACGATTCCGGATCCGGTGGGGACGTTCTACCGGTATGGCCTAGCGGCTTCCCTGCTCCGCGCCTGCGTGGGCCGGCAGCCTGAGGCAAAGGAGGCGACCACCGATGCAGACGCGAACTATCACCATTGACCCGATCACCCGCCTGGAAGGCCACGGCAAGATCGACATCTTCCTGGATGCCAAGGGCGAGGTGGAGCGCGCATATTTCCAGGTCCCCGAGCTGCGCGGCTTCGAAATCTTCAGCATCGGCCGGCCGGCCGAGGACATGCCCCAGATCACGAGCCGGATCTGCGGGGTCTGCCCTACGGCCCACCACATGGCGGGGACCAAGGCCCTGGACGACCTCTACGATGTCGAGCCGCCGCCGACCGCGAAGAAGATCCGCGAGCTGGTGTACAACACCTTCATGCTGGAGGATCACGCCCTCCACGTGTACATCCTCGGAGGGCCCGACTTCATCGTCGGACCCACGGCTCCCAAGGAGTTGCGGAACGTCGTGGGGGTGATTCAAAAAGTCGGCGTGGACGTCGGCAAGAAGGTTATTTCTATGCGCCGCCGGCTCCGTGAGTTGATTGCGTACTTCGGCGGGAAGGTGATCCACCCCGTTCTGGGCCTGCCGGGAGGGGTCTCCAAGGGTCTGAATCCAGCGGACCTGCCCGGCTTCAAGCAGCTGGCGGAAGATGGTCTTGAGTTCGCCCGCTTCACGCTGCAGGTGTTCAAGGACATCGTCCTCAAGAACCCCGAGTACGTGAAGCTCGTCACGTCGGATACCTACACCCACAAGACGTACTACATGGGAATGGTGGATGAGAAGAATAAGGTGAATTTCTACGACGGGAAGATCCGGGTGGTGGATCCCCTCGGCAAGGAATTCACCAGTTTTCCCGCAGATCATTACCTCGCCAATATCGCCGAGCACGTGGAGCCGTGGAGCTACGTGAAGTTCTGCTACCTGAAGGCGCTCGGCTGGAAGGGCTTCATTGACGGGCCTGAGAGCGGCATCTATTCCGTGGCGCCGTTGGCGCGCCTGAACGCGGCGGACGGGATGGCCACCCCGGAGGCCCAGAAGGCGTACGAGGAATACTTCGCCACGCTCGGCGGAAAGCCTGTGCACTTCACGCTCGCCAACCACTGGGCGCGGGTCATCGAGATGCTGTACGCCGCCGAGCGGATGCGGGAACTGGTGAACGCTCCCGACATCACGGGCAAGAACATCCGGACGATCCCGACGACCACGCCCAAGGTGGGCATCGGTGTGGTCGAGGCCCCGCGTGGGACCCTTTTCCATCACTACGAGACTGACGAAAAGGGTCTGATCAAGAAGGCCAATCTGATTGTGGCGACCCAGGGGAACTCCGCGCGGATGGCGATGGGCGTGGAGAAGAGCGCCAAGGGCCTCATCCATGAAGGGAAGGTGGACGACGGCCTCTTGAACATGATCGAGATGGCGTTCCGGGCCTACGACCCGTGCCATGGCTGCGCGACCCACTCGCTTCCCGGCGAGATGCCGCTGATCGTGTCCATCCGCGATGCGACCGGGCAGGTCGTGCAGGAACTCCGGCGGTGACCAAGCAGCATCCGCGCATTTTGGTGCTCGGCCTCGGCAACGACATCCTTGGCGACGATGCGGTGGGCCTCGTTGCCGCCCGCCGCCTCCGCGGGCACTGCTCCGCGGAGGTCGACGTCGTGGAGGCCGCCGAGTCCGGCCTGGGACTTCTCGATTTCCTGGAGGGACGGAGTCACGCCCTCCTGCTCGACGCGATCCTGACGGGACGCCATCCGGCGGGGACCATGCTCGAATTCTCGCACGAGGACTTCCACAGAACGATTGGGCCATCCCCCCACTATGCCGGGCTCCCCGAGGTTCTTCGGCTGGCCGAGTGTCTGGCCATTCCGGTCCCGACGGACCTCTGCGTCCTGGCCATGGAGGTGGAGGACCTCTACCGCATCCGAGAAGGCCTGAGCCCCGCGGTGAATCGGGCGCTCTCCGGCTATGTCGAGCGCGCCCGCCAGATCCTGGATGGCTGGCAGCGGGCTGCATCGGTACGGACCGCGTGACATCTGATCCGTTCCGCGACCGGGCTGTCTTCCGGCCGCAGCGTGGTGGCGGGGTCGGCGCATCCCTTGAAACGTCATGTCGACCAGCGGACGCACCGTAGCCTTGGGACTGGGTAACCCGGTCGTCAGCGACGACGGCGTGGGGCTGGCCGTGGCGGCCGAGCTCAAGCGCCTCCTTGCGGAGGCACCCGTACGCGGGGTGGACGTCCTCGCCAGCACACGGGCGGGCTTCGAGCTGATCGACATTCTTCGTGGATACGCCCGCGCCATCATTGTTGACTGCGTCGTCCTCCCCGACCCCCAACCAGGCCGGGTGTGCCGGCTAACCTTGGATGACGTTTCGGGCTGTGCACGATTGGTGAATGCCCACGAGATGAGCGTCGGCACCGCATTCCGCCTGGCCGAGCGGATGGGTATTCCGATGCCCGGAGAGGTGGAGATCATCGCGGTCGAGGCGGGCGACACCTCCACCATCGCCGAGGCTCTGACGCCAGCGGTCCAGGCGACCGTCGGCCCCCTCGCGCGGGAGATTCACGACCGCCTCAAGCAGAACGAACCTGCCACCGATCCCCTTGACACCGAAGACTTCCGCAGTCGGCGCGCGTCCTATTCTCCCGGGATCGAGTGACTGGCAGTACAGTATCGGATGGGCCATCTTTCGGGAGGTTGATCCTGCCATGGCCAAGGTCAGCAAGAAACCCGGCACGTACCTTTACCCGCTTCCACCCAGCCTCATCACCTGCGGCCCCGCGGACAAGCCGAACATCATCACGCTGGCATGGGTGGGAACCCTCTGCTCGGAGCCGCCGATCATCGGCATCAGCATCCGGCCTTCCCGTTATTCCTATGGGTTGGTGAAACAGTCCGGCGAATTCGCCGTCAACGTCCCTACGGCGGAGATGGTTCGGGTGGTAGATTGGTGCGGAACCGTGTCCGGACACTCGGAAGACAAGTTTGCGGCGATGGGGCTCACGGCCGTGCCCGCGCAGGTGATCCGGACGGCCGTGATCAAGGAATGCCCGCTGAATATCGAGTGCCAGGTGCTGCAGACAATCCACCTCGGTTCGCATGATCTGTTCCTGGGGAGGGTCGTGGCGGTGCAAGTAGACGACACGATCCTGGACGCTCGGGGGGAAATTGACCTGGGCAAGGCTAACCCGTTGGCCTATGGGAGCCGTTCCTACTGGACTCTTGGGCAGTTCGTGGAGCGGCAGGGCTTCACTGCTTCACACTGACGCGCCGCCAGCCTCCCCCTCGCAGCAACGAAAACACTACCGGAGCACTTTGCCGGCCCCTACCAGATCCGCGAGCGGTTGAGCGACCCTGCCGCCCAGGCCCTGCCTGCGCTTATTGACCGAGCACGCCAAGTCATAGACAACTGGTAGCCCAAGGTGGGCTCTAGGCTGCCAGAAGAGTGAGGGGGGAGGAACGGAAGGAGGCGAAATAAGCAACGTCACCTTCGAGTGCGAGTTCTCAACTCGAAGACTGAAGGCTCCCCGCGCCCGATGCCGCTGGGGCCTGCGGCACGCCTCGTAACCTCTCGGCCAGAGGGGATGCCCCGGCCTCAGCAGGGGCGCCGATGTTGTTCACTCCGAGGCCTGCCTCGAGCAACCGCACGATCCATGATTCCGGCCCAAGTAGTGCCCCGCCGGTTAGCACCAGGCCCACTGTAATCAGTGCGCTCGTCTTGAGGGGTCGACTGACAAAACGTGCCTGACCGGCGCGGACCGCACCGAGCACCCCTTCAGTGGTCGGCTCGGCTTCGATGAGCGAGTAGGTCGTCCCGAACTGGCAGGGAAGATGGGCATCCGAATTCCCCACCAACGGGAGGTCACGGCCTCGGGCAAGGCGGAGCGCAGGACGATTGTAGTCGAGCCGCGCGGTGTGGAAGTGGCAGTACTCGATCGCATCGAACAGATCCAGATTTTCCACGAGCCTCTGCCGCAGCGAGGTCGGTCCCGGAAAGAACGGGTGGGGAGCGATGACGAGGCTGTGGGGCCCCTTGCGTCGCCGGATGTCACCGAAGGTGCGCAGGGCCTCGGGGGGATGTGGGAAGTTGTAGAGCAGCACATGGCGGCCCTCGACCGTAGCTTCGACGCCAGGGATCAGAACGATACCCCGATCTTGCGCGTAGCTGGCGAGAGACGAATTGTAGGTTAGCCGATCATGGTCAGTAATGCTCAAGACCTGGTAACCCGCCCGGGCCGCGAGATCGATCAACTCCCGGGGCGTCCAGCGGACGATGCGTTCCGGCCCCTCACACGTATGAAGATGCAAATCTGCCTTCAGCCACACTCCACCATTCCCCCCTTGAAAACGAGAAAGAGCGAGCCATCAGTCGGCGGCTCGGCGGTTTGGTCCGAGACGATCGGCGAAAACGACTATCCTCCAGGGTGTGCAAAATTGGCGTAGCCCCATGCGAGAAGTCGTACCCTCCGGGCCTGCCAGAGGGAAGAATTTCACTGCTACCCCCCTTCGCGGTCGTGCGGCACCCCGGGCACCCTCGAACGTCCGGAACGGGAACATCGCTGCCTTCACGGGGAGTTAAGTGCTTCCGCATCTCCGCTTGCGCTGGCGAGATTCGCACAACCCGTGGAGAGGAGACACCGAAGCGGTGGGTGCCCCGGGACAAGCCCTGCTCTTTCGTGCAACTGCGAGGCCAGCAAGGGGTCGGAGGTAGCGCGAAATGTTGTGTGCCCGAGAAGAATCGATCCGGCGGCTCCTGACTACGCATTTCATTCGGGTCTCCCCCATTTCAGGCTGGAAATCGCCGTGAAACACTTGGGGGCGCATCCTCCGGGGGAGAGCTTACCAGAGCGGGGAATGTTGGAGGACGGACTTTGTATGGACCACAGGGAAAATCTTGCAGTGTCTGCCTCGTTCCTGGTTCTCCTCTGCCCTGAAGACTTCTGGAGTTCAGGTGAGAACAATTCCTCGCAACACGTTGAAATCTTGGGCCGCCCCGCCGCGAGACAGGGGTCTCAAGGGTCCGGGAATGAGTCTTGCTGCTTGAAGGAGTGCCCCTGCGGCCTGTCTGGGAAGCGGCCACGGAAGGGCGTGACTGGTCCAACGGCAGAAGGAGGCATTCCCATGCATCCGGACACCCTTCCTTCTCCTCGGCCCCCGCGAGGCGCCGCGCACCGGCCCTGCATCCAGTGCGAGAGGATATTCCCGAGTCGGGAGCCGTCGCACCGGGTTTGTCCAGTCTGCCAGCCCGGTCTCGCCGTCCTCCGGCCCCTCACCCGCTTTGATCCGTGGCTCGCGTATCCCGACCGCGGTCGGCGGGTGGAGTCGTGTTCCGCCGGGGGATAGCTCTCCCTGGTTACCGGTTGCGCCCCTAGTGGGCGTACGACATTTAGCCGCCTCACGCCGCCGCGTTCCCGAACGCATTTTCGTGAGGAGGCCGCGATCCCGCTCCGATCCGGCGGAGCCGGAAGCCGAGGCAATCCGATTGGGATCGCCCGCAGGCCCCCCGGATGGTACAGGGAGGTGCACCCCGGGGTGTCGTGTCGGCAGCCGCGATTGGAGTACGGGATCCTCTGTCTTGGGATCCATCGTGGGGGCGTGTCGCTGGATGGCGCATCAGAAAGTCCGGGGCTTCCCGGCACGTGGTCTCGGATGGGCGCGCGCAGACTCCCTCCGCCCCGCGCGCACGGTTAGGATCCAAGAACTGTCTTCAGCCTGTCGATAGAGAGACAGGCGACGTGGCGGCCGGGTGGATGCTCGGCTCCCGCTATGCTCGCCCCCTGGAGGCGCGACCCATGCTGGAATTCTGCTGGTTGCTTTTGGCGTCCATCCCGTTCGTCGCCGGCCTCACCTTTGTCCTGCTGGAACTCAAGAAGCGCCGGCCGAGGCCCGCGGTCCAGGAGCAGGTGCGGCCCGGCCGGCGGTAATCCTCCAACGCACGCGCTCTCCGTATCCGGGGCTTTCCTGGCGCTTACGACAAGCGTGGAGCCGCCTGTCGCGTGTCTCCACTCCTCCGTTCTTCCGCTGCCCGCTGCCTGCTGATCGCTGCCAGCTGTTTCTTGCTTCCCGTCCCTGGCTCTCCCTCCATCTCGACGCTCGGCGCTCGCTGCTCGGCGCTCCCTATTCATCCCTCGGCACTCGGTGCTATGCCCTGGCTGCTCGGCGCTCCGATTCCCCTTGACTCCCCCAGCCGTCGGCGGTACGTTCGCCCCGGTGTGCCCGTCCCCCACGCGCAGATCATATACGCCCGATCCGGCCCGGCGGAATGCCGAACGACTAGTCCACTTCCCTTCCCTTCCTGATCGACCAGACAAAGGCCTAATCTGCTTGCGGGGCCGCCTTTCCCCCCCTAGAATCCTCTCGATGGATGCTGTGCGTGACACCTTGGCAACAAACGAGGAACGAGTGCGTCTCCGTCTCATGCTGCATGGGGCGGTCCAGGGCGTGGGCTTCCGCCCCATCGTTTACCGGCTGGCAACGGAGCTGCGGCTTTCCGGCTGGGTGGTGAATTCGCCACGGGGGGTGCTCGTCGAGGTCGAGGGAAACAAGGAGGATCTCGACGCGTTTCTCTTGCGTGTCGAGAAGGAAAAACCGCCGCGGGCCTCCATCCAGAGCCTCGAATCCTTCTTCCTGGACGCCATCGGCATGACCGGCTTCTCCATTCGCGAAAGCGACGGGAGTGGCGCGACCACCGCCCTGGTGCTGCCGGATATCGCCACATGCCCTGACTGCCTCCGCGAGTTGTTCGATCCCACCGACCGGCGCTACCTGTATCCCTTCACGAACTGCACCAACTGCGGCCCGCGCTTCACGATCATCACCGCGCTTCCCTACGACCGGCCGAACACCACGATGGCCCGATTCGTCATGTGCGAGGCGTGCCGCCGGGAATACGAGGACCCTGAGAACCGGCGATTCCATGCCCAGCCGCTTGCCTGCCCGTCCTGTGGGCCGCAGCTGGCCTTGTGGAACCAGGCGGGGGACGTCCTGGCCTCGCGACAAGACGCACTGCAACTCGCCGCGGACGCCATTCGGGCCGGCAGGATCCTGGCGCTGAAGGGGCTCGGGGGGTTCCACTTGCTGGCGGACGCGAGAAACCAAGACGCGCTCCTCCGCCTGCGGGAGCGGAAGCACCGCGAGGAGAAGCCGCTCGCCTTGATGGTTCCATCGCTCGATTCAGCGAGGGTCTATTGCCAGGTCTCTGACCTCGAGGCGCGCCTGCTCTCCTCCCCAGAATGTCCGATCGTCCTTCTCGCGCGTCGTTCCGACCCTCCTATGGAGCCGATCGCCCCTGAGGTGGCCCCCCGCAATCCATATCTAGGTGTGATGCTTCCATACACCCCGCTCCATCACATCCTGCTCCAGGAGTTGGGCTTCCCCGTGGTCGCCACCAGCGGCAACCTCTCGGACGAGCCGATCTGCACGGACGAGCGGGAGGCCGTGGAGCGGCTCGACGGTGTGGCCGATTACTTCCTCGTACACGACCGGCCGATTGCGCGGCACGTGGATGACTCCGTCGCCCGCATCCTGTTGGGCCGCGAACTCATCCTCCGTCGCGCGCGGGGATACGCCCCGCTCCCCATCCACCTCGCGCGATCGCTGCCGCCGCTCTTGGCCGTGGGGGCGCACCTGAAGAATGCCGTCGCCGCCTCGGTCGGGCCGGAGGTCTTCGTCAGCCAGCACATCGGCGACCTGGAGACGGCCCAGGCTTTCGACGCGTTTCGTTCCGTGATCGCCAGCCTGGAGACACTCTATGACCTCCACCCAACCGCTGTCGCGGCTGATGCCCATCCCGACTACCTCTCCACCTACTTCGCCCTGCGGACCGGGTTGCCCGTCATCCGCGTCCAGCACCATCACGCGCACGTCCTGTCCTGCATGGCAGAGAACGCCTTGGAGGGTCCGTGCCTGGGCGTCGCCTGGGACGGGACCGGCTACGGCCTCGACGGCACGGTCTGGGGTGGCGAGTTCCTGCGGCCGACGGCCGCGACATTCCAGCGGGTGGCGCACCTCCGCACGTTTCGCCTTCCCGGGGGAGAGCAGGCCGTCAGGGAGCCGCGGCGGGCGGCCATCGGCCTCCTGTACGAACTCTTCGGGGACGCCCTCTTCGCCATGGAGGAGTTTGCCCCGGTGCGGGCGTTCTCACCCCGGGAACGAGGGATCCTCGAGGGGATGCTCACCAAGCAGATCAACGCGCCCCGCACGTCGTCCGCCGGCCGGCTCTTCGATGCGGTCGCTGCGATCCTGGCACTCCATCTCGGCCCCCAGTTCGAAGGCCAGGCCGCCATGGAGTTGGAGTGGGCGGGGGGCGGGATCGAGACGGACGAAGCCTACCCCGTCCGGATCTCAGAAGAACCATCCACTCTCGTCCTGGATTGGGAGCCACTGGTCTGGCAGGTCCTGGCCGACCTGAGTGGCGACGCCCCTGTGGCCCAGATCGCGGTCAGGTTCCACAACACCCTCGTCGAGGGCATCGTCGCCGTGGCCGAGCAGGTCGGGGAGGAACGCATCGTCCTCACGGGCGGCTGTTTCCAGAATCGCTATCTCACCGAACGCGCCGTGCGCCGCCTGCGGGCGGAGGGCTTCCGCCCCTACTGGCACCAGCGCATTCCGCCCAACGACGGCGGCATCGCCCTGGGACAGGTCGTGGCGGCTTCCCGCGCAATGGAGGAAAGCCAATGTGTCTCGCCGTCCCGGGAAAGCTCCTGAGCATCACGGGTGATGACCCGCTCGCGCGCACGGGCAAGGTGAGCTTCGGCGGGATTCTGAAAGAGGTCAATCTGACCTGCGTCCCCGAGGCGAAGATCGGCGACTACGTCATCGTGCACGCCGGGCTGGCCATCAGCGTCCTGGACCAGGAGGAGGCGGCCCGCACCCTGGAATACCTGCAGCAGATCCAGGAGATCAACGAGCGAACGCCGGGGTCCGCATGAAGTTTATCGACGAGTACCGCGACGCCGAGGCCGCGAAACGCTACGCGGAGGCGATCGCGCGCGCCACGACCCGGCCGTGGACCATCATGGAGATCTGCGGCGGACAGACCCATGCCATCGTCAAGTTCGGCGTGGACGCGCTCCTGCCCACGGCCCTCACGTTAGTCCACGGCCCCGGCTGCCCGGTCTGCGTCACCCCGCTGGAGATGCTGGACAAGGCGATCGAGATCGCTTCCCGCCCCGAGGTGACCTTCTGCTCCTTCGGGGACATGCTGCGCGTGCCCGGGAGCAGCCGGGACCTCCTGGCGGTCAAGGCGACGGGGGGCGATGTCCGGATCGTCTACTCCCCCCTGGATGCCGTCCGCATCGCGCGCGAACACCCCGACAGGCAGGTGGTCTTCTTCGCGGTGGGATTCGAGACCACGGCTCCCGCCAACGCCTTGGCTGTCGTCCAGGCCAGGCGACTGAGCCTGGCCAACTTCTCCGTGCTGGTCTCCCATGTTCTCGTCCCTCCCGCCATGGAGGCGATCCTGTCCTCACCGCAGAATCGTGTGCAGGGCTTCCTGGCGGCGGGGCACGTCTGCACCGTGATGGGCACCGCCGAGTACGAACCCATCGCCCGGAAGCACCGGGTCCCCATCGTGGTGACCGGCTTCGAGCCGGTGGACATCCTGCAGGGCCTGTACATGTGCGTCAGGCAACTGGAGGAGGGACGCGCCGAGGTCGAGAACCAGTACGCCCGCTCCGTCCGGCGCGAGGGGAATCCCGCGGCGGTGCAGCTCATCCGCGAGGTCTTCCGGGTCCGACCCCGCAAGTGGCGCGGGATCGGGGAAATCCCGCAGAGCGGCCTCGCGCTCGCCGGGGAATACGCGGCCTTCGACGCGGAAGAGCGCTTCGGCGTGGCCGATCGCACGGCGGAAGAATCGTCGGAATGCCGGAGCGGCCTCGTCCTCCAAGGGGTGTTGAAGCCGCCGGAGTGCCCCGCCTTCGGAACGCACTGCACGCCCGAGCATCCCCTGGGCGCGACCATGGTTTCCTCCGAGGGCGCGTGCGCGGCGTATTACCGGTACCGGCGACGGCAGCGGCCTCACGAGGCCGTCGCAGTGACGGAGCCATGACCCATGGAGACCCTCCCGGATTTCTCCCTCAGCTGCCCCATTCCGATCAATGACTATCCCCACGTCCTGCTCGCCCACGGCGGCGGCGGAACGCTCATGCATCAGCTCATCGAGCGGATGTTCGTCCCCGCGTTCCGCAATCCCCTCCTCGACGTGCGGCACGATGGCGCGGTGCTCCCCGCGGACGGCATGAGATTGGCCTTCACGACGGATGCCTACGTCGTGCGGCCGCTCTGCTTCCCGGGCGGCGACATCGGCAGCCTGGCCGTGAACGGCACCGTCAACGACCTGGCCATGTGCGGCGCCCGCCCGCTCTATCTCAGCGCAGCCTTCATCCTCGAAGAGGGCCTCCCAATGGAGACCTTGTGGCAGGTCGTGCAATCCATGCGGCAGGCCGCGGACGCCGCGGTGGTTCAGCTTGTGACCGGGGATACGAAGGTCGTGGATCGTGGCAAGGGAGACGGTATTTTCATCGCCACGGCGGGCATTGGCGCCATCTCCCACCGCCTCACCATCACCCCCGCGAGCGTCCGCGCCGGCGACGCCGTCCTCCTCAACGGGGACATCGGACGCCATGGGATCGCCATCATGGCCGTGCGGGAGGGGCTGGACTTCGAGACGACGATCGAGAGCGACTGCGCGCCCCTCGCCGGTCTGGTGGGGGGCCTGCTGGAGGCGGGGATCGAGGTGCACTGCCTGCGCGACCTCACGCGCGGGGGGCTGGCGAGCGCCCTGATCGAGATCGCCGAGGCCGCGCGTCTCACGATCAGCATCGACGAAGGCAGCATCCCCGTCCGGGAGGACGTGCAGGGCGCGTGCGAGATCCTCGGGTTCGACCCGCTGTACGTGGCCAACGAGGGACGATTCATCTGCATCCTTCCCGCCCCCGAGGCCGAGCGCGCACTTCGCGTCATGCGCGCACACCCGTTGGGGGCCGAGGCCTGTCTCATCGGCCAAGCGACGGAGGACGCCTCCGGCCTCGTGACCATGCGAAGCCGGATCGGGGCCAGCCGCGTCGTGGACATGCTCAGCGGGGAGCAACTGCCGCGCATCTGTTGAGGCCCTGGACTGAACGCCGACGAAGGAGGAGTTGCCGAGGGTCGCCGAGGGAAGAGGGGGCCGGGGATCCGGGGAAACAGAGAGAGGAAGCAGGGGTCAGAGGAGAACGATCAGGACTGCTCCTTGGCGAGTTGCTCCAACAGGAACTTGCGCAAGATGGTCTTCATGTCCTGGGGCATCTCGGCCGGGGCCGTCTGGCCAACCAGCTCCCGGGTTCTCTTATAGGTGTTCATGTAGGCCACGCACGGCGGGCAAATCGCCAGATGCCGCTCCAGGTCCGCCGCGATCTCGGGGCTGAGCTTCGCGTCCAGGTAATCAGCCAGAAAGTCGAGGATGAATTGCCTGCAAGTCACTCGAGCCACTCTGGTTTCACTCCCGATGGCGGCGCGCTGCGAGCATCCGCTCAGGCGCGCTCGTCCGCTTCGGCGCGGCTGCCCTCACGGGGTGGCTTGCCTCAGTCCGCACTGCCCTCGCCCGGGCCGAGGTGCCTGGTCAGCTTCTCGCGGAGCGCCATGCGCGCCCGGTGAAGCCGGGACTTCACCGCGGCCACTGATTCGCCCACGACCTCGGCCACCTCTTCATTGGACAGTCCCTCGACGTCCCGGAGGACGAGCACCAACCGGTGCCGGTCCGGCAAGGCGTCAATCGCCTTGTGCAGGATCTCGCGGGTCTCCCGTGATAAGAGGTCCGCCTCGGGCGTCTGCGACCAGTCCACCATGACAAAGGCCGGGTCGCCCGCCCGGTGCCCGTCCGGCAGGAAGGTCGGGAGCTGAGAGTCGAGGGACACCTCGACCTCCGCCCGCTTCCCTCGCCGTTTGATCAGGGCCGCGTTGGTGCTGACGCGGTAGATCCAGCTCCCCAGGGCGGCCCGACCCTCGAAGGTGTGGATCTTGCGAAAGACGGTCAGGAAGACATCCTGAACCACCTCTTCCGCGTCCGCCTCGTTGCGAGTGATCCCGTATGCCAGCCGGTAGACCCGGGATGCGTAGCGCTCCATGAGCGTCTCGAGCGCGGCCGCATCCCCGCCCCGCAAACGCTCCACCAGCGCCAGATCCGCCTCGATCTCGACCACTCGCCCCCCCCGCCCGCAATCCGCCGACCGTCGTAGCCCCGTGACCGAACACGCCGGCGCCTCCGATCGGAACCTGCAGACGTGGGCGGGAGTCTAGGTCCCGAACCCTTCAACTGTCAAGCGGACGCCATCGCGGCGCTGCCACGGCGATGCCGGCCGGCCGAATCGAATCACAGAAGTCGGTCACCCTGTGTCCGATTCGGGCTAGGTTTTGACCGGGGCGGCTCGGCGGACCTGGACCCCCGCGATCTCTTCGAGCACCTGGATGGTCGCGATCTGGTCAAGCTCTCCCAGGCCCTTCGCCAGGGCAGCGGTCTGCAGTTGCGCCACCGCGGCCAAGCCGAACAGTGGAACGCCCAGGCGTCGGCCCGTGACGAGGGCCAGGGAAACGTCCTTGTGGGAAAGCCTGAGGGGGAAGTTGGCTGTGAACTGACCGGCCAGCACCCTCGGCGCCGCCCGTCCGATGAGCGGTGAGCGTTCCGCCAAAACCTCGGCCACCAGGGCCGGGTCCAGACCGGCCTTGGCCGCCAGGACAAGGCCCTCGTTCATGGCGGTGACGATGGAGGCGGCTACGAGATTGGCCGAGAGCTTCAGGACCGACCCTTGGCCCATCGGCCCGACGTGAAGGACCTTCTTGCCCATGGTCTCGAGGAGCGGCCTGGCGGCGGTGAAATCTTCCACTGCGCCTCCGGCCATGATCGTCAGGGTCGCTTGCTCGGCGGCCCCGACACCCCCGGTCACCGGAGCCTCGACGTAGCGAAGGCCGAGCGCCTGGGCCCGGGCCGCCATCGCTTGGCTGGTACCAGGGTCCACCGTGCTCATATCAATGACCAGGGTTCCGGGGCGGCAACCGGCGAAGGCGCCGTCTGGCCCCTCGAGGACCGCGGCAAGAGCGGCCGGATCCGAGACCATCGTGATCACCGCATCGGCCCCGGCGGCCGCCTCCCGCGGCGATGCGGTCGCCGTCGCGCCCAGCTTGCGCACCTCCTCGGTCTTGGCGGCCGTCCGGTTGTACACCCGGAGGGCAAAGCCTGCCTTGAGAACGTTCTTCACCATCCGCCCGCCCATGATGCCCAAGCCAATGAAGGCCACTACCTGTGCCATGGTCCTCGACCCCCTTCAAGCCGAGACACGAATCCCCTTGGTCCTGCCCTTGCGGCCTACTTCGCGATCACCCCGGCGCTCAGGAAGCCACCGTCCACGTACAGGATCTGCCCGGTGACGTAGTTCATATCCGGGGAGACCAGATGGACCACGGCCGCTGCACAGTCCTCGGGGCTGGCGAGTCGGCCCATCGGAATCCGCTCCAGGCGCTTGGCGATCGCCGCCGGCGTGACGTTGGCGCGCAAGTATTGGGACTCGACGATTCCCGGCGCCATCACGTTGACGGTGATCCCGTGGGGAGCCAGGTCAATCGCCATCGCCTTGGCGAGGGCGTGCACGGCTCCCTTGGCGGCCGTGTACGCCGCAAAGGGGGCCATCATCACTGCGCCGGCGATGGAGCCGACGTGGATGATCCGCCCCCATTTTCGCGGAACCATCTGCCGCGCTGCGGCGAGACTGCAGTAGAAGTAGCTATCCACGCAGCCCGCGAAAGGCTTCCGCCAGTCCGCATAGGTCGTCTCCAGAAACGACGAGCGTACGCGCCAGGCCGTTCCGTTCACCAGGATATCCGTGGGGCCGAATCGCTCCGCGACCCGCGCGAAGAGCTGCTCTACCGTCTCTGGCGCGGCGAGATCGAGCGCCTCGGCAAAAAACCGCGCCCGCGCGCCCTCCAAGTCCTTCGCGACCCTTGCCACCTTGGCGGGGGTGTTGCCGGTCACGGCCACGGCAGCTCCCTCGGCCGCCAGACGCAGCGCGATGGCCCGTCCGATGTCGCTGGTGACACCGGTAACGACGGCGGTCTTCCCTTCGAGCGTCATAGATACCCTCCGACTCTTGACCGCGTGGAAACCCCCTCACTCCAGGTTCGGGCGCCCCCGAGCGGCTCACCGACCCATGATCAGTTGCGGCAGGAACGTCACCAGGCCGGGCACGTAGGTGATCAGAATCAGCACGACCAGCAGGGCCAGCATGAAGATCGCACACTCTTTGGTGAAACAACGGGCCTCGCCCAGGACAATTCGCATCGAGTGCATTCCGTTGTCCCTGAAGTGGAGACTCACCTCATCCCTGTCAGGGCTGCGGCCATGGTGATGGCGCGGACGATCATGGCATGCTTGGCTACCCCCTTCCAGGCAATGTCATAGGCCGTTCCATGGGGGACGGTGACGACGGGGACCGGCATTCCCAGGAACAGGCTCACCCCGGGCTGTTCCCGCCCCAGGATCTTCCGCCCGATGTTGGCCTGGTCGTGGTACATGAACACCAGGCCCCGGAAATCCCCGCGCAACGCCAGGGGGAAGAAGCTGTCGGGAGGGATGGGCCCGAGAACGTCCATGCCCTCGGCCCGAGCCTTCTGGATCGCCGGAGCGATCACGTCGATCTCCTCCCGGCCGAACATCCCGCCCTCGCCGGCGTGAACGTTTAGGGCGGCCACCCCGATCTTGAGGGGGCTCACTTTCGCGGCCGTCATCACCTGGTACAGCGTCCGGATCTTCTGGAGGACAGCCTCGACGGTGATGAGGTCTGGAATCTGGCGGAAGGGGACGTGAAACGTCACGGGGGTCGTCCACAGACCGGCCACCTCTCCGACCTGGTAGGCTACACCGTCCGCGAAGCATTCCTCGAAAAACGTCATGTCGTCCATGGCCTTGTAGCCGGCCATGTGGAATGTCTCCTTGTTCAGCGGTGCGGACACGATGCCGGCGGCCTCGCCCGCCTTGGCGGCCGCCACCGCCCGCTGGACGCATGCGGCCTCGGAGTGACCCCAGCGAGCGTCCAGCCTCCCCGGCGTGAGGCTCCCGGGGTCGACCGCGCCAGCCGGAACCACGTCCATGGCCGCGGGATCGGCGCCGGCCCCGCCCACGCTTTGGACCGTGCGGACGCGCAGCGGGCTCTTCACCAGCTCGACAGCGCGCGCCATGATGCGGGGGTCGCCCACGACGACGGGATGGCACGCGGTGCGGACCTCTCGCTCTCCCAGGGCCCGGGCTACGATCTCGGGCCCGATGCCGGCCGGGTCTCCCATGGTGATGGCAATCGTTGGTTGGCTCATGCGTGCGCTCCTTCCTCTTCGAAGATGGCCATGGCTCCGGATGGGAGAGCCCGTGGCGCCCCGGATCCGTAAGGGCGCCCCGACGAACAGAAACCGGGGCCTCGGCAACGTCTCGAGGTGAGCAACGTGCTCCATGATCAGGATCCCCTGCCCGAGCAGGATCAGATGCACGGGCCGCGTGAGGTCCCTCGGATCATCCGGACTGGCCAGATCGCACCCGAGGGCCTTGATGCCGCGCGCCACGGCCCACTTCGCAGACTCGCGGTTCAGGCCAGCGCATTGCATGAATCCATCGTCGGTGTGGTGCCCCGGCCACGCTCGTACCAGGAGGATGTCTCCGCGCTGCACGGTCGCACCGGCGCGCCGCTCCGCCGCCTCCAGCATGGCGGGCGTGACCGGCTGGTCCGGCGGCTTCCCCGAGACATCCAGGCAAATAGCCGGGCCGACCAGACGATCCAGCGGCACAGACTCGATCGTTCCCCCCGTGGGGATGAAGTGGAACGGCGAGTCCACGTGCGTCCCGATGTGGTCGGAGAACATCAAGATCCGCGAGGCGAAACCCTGACAGGGCGGTTTGAAGCGGGGAGCCGTCGTCGCGTGGCTGGCGAACTCGATCACCACGCAGCGCGCATGCGCCGGGTGGGTTTGCGTCCCGTCGGCAAGTGCCAGTGTCAGGTCGATGATTCGCACAATCCCTCCTTTTGCCGGCGATCATGAAACCTGGAATCTCTATTTCCGGTCTGGCGGATCACCGGACCGATAGCCCGCCGTTGCATGGACCATGCTTCAGGCGCCAAAGGAGCGGGCGGGCGGGACCGAGACGAACTCGACGAGCATCTGATAGCGGTCACCACGGAAGATGGATTCGCCGCACCCGACCGGGCCCTCCGGGCCAACATGCCAAATGTGTTCGCGGATGAGGAGGCCGCCACCAACTTTCGCCCCCGGCATCTTGGCTTCCTCGCGTCGGACGACGGGAGAGGTGACCCGCAGATTGATGCGCAACCGACCCGGCTACGCCAAAACCTTCTCGAGGGACCGGAGCGACCGGGTGATGATCCCCCGGATCTCGGGCAGCGAAGGGAAGTCTGGCGTGCGCCAGCGCGGCTCGAAATCTCGGGACCGCTGGCGGAGCGAAAGCTCGATGCTCACCGGGACCGCTGGGAGCCGATGGCGGAGGATGCGGCCGACAGCCGGAAGGTCCAGGACACCGTCTCCCAGGGCCACCCACCGCATGACCCCGTCTTCCACCCGAGGATCCTTCAGGTGGACGTGGGCCACGACCGAGGCCACACCGGCCAGCTCCACTGCCGGGTCGAGCCCGCCCTTCGCATAGTACCAGGCGTTCCCGGTGTCGTAGTTCGCTCGAACGGCCGGGATGCCGATCCGCTCGGTGAACTCCACGATCTGGGGCCCGCGATCCACCAGGTCCCCGTGATTCTCCAGCGCCAGAGTGAGATCCAGGTCGGCAGCCCGTTTTCCGATGGTCGGGATATTGGTCCGGAATCCTTCCAGGCCAGCGGTCGGTCCGGCGATGGTGTTCACGATCCGCGCCCCGATGGCGCGCGCGAACTCCAGCCGCCGGAGGAATCGGTCCACCGAATCCGGCCGGGTCAAATCCATGTGGGCCGAGAGGGAGACGCAGGACAGATCGCGCATTGCCAATTGGTGCTTCAACCAGGCAGCTCGAGCGTCGCGGAAATCCTCTTCCGTGAGGTGCTGGAAGACCTTGTCCACGCTGGCGGGCTCCACATAGCGAACGCCGAGCGCCGCCAGCTCGTCCAGGGCGGTCTCCAACGAATAGCCGTCGAAGGCCATGGTGCTCACGGAGACGATGCGGTCCATAGACTATCTTCCCGCTGGCGGCAGTCTTTCAGTTGGCCATGTGCAGCAGCCTTGGTAGGACCAGGCTGAACCACGGAACAAAGGTCACCGCAAGCATCCCGAAGAACAGAACGATCAAATACGGGGTCAGCCGCCGGGTGATGTCTTCCATACTGGTCTCGGCTATGCCGCAGGTAACGTAAATTCCGATGCCGATCGGCGGGGAGAAAGTTCCAAATCCCATGGCGATGATGAGGACAATGCCGTATTGCAGGGGATGAATACCCAGCTTGACCGCTATTGGCATCAGCATCGGCGCGAATATCAGCAGCGCCGGGAGTCCTTCGAGAAGCGCTCCTGTGATTACGAGGGTGATTACTGACCCCAACAAGAAGAGCCAGGTTTGGCCGCCGACGGCCAGGAGCGTGGAGCCGATCTTGTCTGGCAAGTTAACGACCGCTAACGACCAGGAGAATCCGAAAGCAGCACTGATAATGAACAGGATCATCCCCGAAGTGGTGCAAGTCTGGACCACTGTTTCCCAGAACGACCGCGCCCCCATTTCCTTATAAAAGATCACAGCCAGAGCCAGGGCATAGACAACAGCCGCGGATGATATTTCCGTAGGAGTCGCGACTCCGGCCATGATGCCACCAATCAGGAAAATCGGTACAGCAAGCGATGGAAGGGCGATCAGGGTGGCCCGCACCGCCTCCCTCGCCGGCAACTTCATGCCGGCCGGCATACCGAACTTGCGGGCGCGGACGTGAATGAGAATCATGAGCCACACTGCCATGAAAGCGGCTGGCAGCAGACCGGCCATGAACAGCGCGCCGACGGAGAGCGTAGTGATCGACCCAAAACCAGCATCGGGAAGCTGGGCGGAACCGTTTCCCCCATGATCGCCGAAGCGGCCAGCACCGCGGCTGCTTCCCCCATGTTGTATCCGCCCGCTCTCAACATCCCTTTCATGGTTGATCCGACGGCTGCCACGTCGGCCACTTTGGAACCGGAAATTCCGGAAACAATATACATAGCCACGACGATGACCTGCAGCAACCCGCCGGGCAACCGGCCGATCAGCGCGATGACACATTCCGCCAGCCGCCGGCTCAGCCCGCCTTCGGTCATGATAAACCCGGCGTAGACAAAGAACGGGATTGTAAGCAGCACATACCCCAAGATGCCGCCGTACATGGTCTGGGGCACCGATTTGATGGGGGCTTGCCCTGAAGCATAGAGGAAAAACATCGCTGTCATCGCCAGCACGAAGCCGATGGGGACACCGATGGCCAGCAGAACGAAAAATGCGCCGAACGTCAGCCACAGGACCAATGCATGCACACCCCAAGGGCCCGACAGGTTCCGGGCGGTTATGAGCACGGCAAGCAGCCCGGCAATCGTGACGCCCGACGCAATCACGCTCCTCCTCGACCGGGCCCACAACCGCTGGACGGCGATTACTAACATCAGCGCCATCCCCACCGGCAGAGGCATCATGAACCAGGCTTCCGGCATGCCGATAATCGGCGACAACATTTCCAGACGCGATTTGACTAGCGGAAGCGAGAGACAGCCCACCATGGCAGCCAGGAACAGGATGAGCCAGTCAACACTCGCCTCAAGGAATCTGCGCCAGCTTTCGCGGAACGTTTTCGTGAGTACTTCAACCGCCATATGTTTGTTCCGCGAGTAAGCAACCGCTCCCCCGAGGAAGGCGATCATCGTCAACGTGATCATGGAGATTTCTTGGCCCCAGATGGTCTGATAGTCGAACAAATACCGCGTGACCACGTTGGTGAACATGATAGCCAACTGACTGAGCAGGGCGATCGCCAGCAGCACGTCGAGCACGGTGTTCACCCACCGCTGCATTCTGCCAAGGCTGCCTGTGGCCGCGGCACCATGGACGGTGCTACCTGGGACCCCGTGCGCAGGGGGTAGGGACTCTCCCGCTTCCGCCTTGAGCATCCGTCGTACCTCCTATCGGCGAGCGAGCCTTTCGTGTCTGTCGTGACGTGAACTGCCGCGACTCCTCCCCCAGGCGGCCATCCATCCTGCGCGAATTGCCATTTCTGCCGCCCTTGACTTACGGCGTGACTGCACGTGGATGCGGCCGATCGGGGCCCGACCGGCCGCATCCCAAGCCAGCAACGGGTTCCGTCTCTCTATTTGACCGCCTGGATCTGATCGATAAACCTCTTGGCGTCGTCCCCGTACAGCTTTGCGTATTCGGCGTACAAAGGCTTGGCCTTGTCTATGAAGGCCTGCTTGTCGACCTGATTGACCTGCATGCCGACGTCTTTCAGCGCGTTCACCAACTTGGTATCTTCCGACCAGGTGTAGTCGCGCTGGAATTTCCCGGCCTCAATCGCAGACTCCTCAGTCATCTTCTGAATGTCGGCCGGCAGCTTGTCCCACAATTGACCGCTATACATGAACATGTGGACCAGGAACTGGTGCCCGGTGAGCGAAAGGTACTTCTGCGCCTCGTACAACTTCGAGCGATAGATGTTGGATGGAGGATTCTCCTGGCCGTCGAACACGCCTTGCTTCAAGGCCATGTAGACTTCCGTGAAAGGTAGCGGTGCCGGGTTCGCCCCGAAGGCCTTGAAGGTGTCGATGTTGACTTTCGATTCCGGGACGCGAATCTTGAGGCCTTTCAAGTCATCCGGCTTGGCGATGGGCCGCACATTGTTGGTCACGTAGCGGAGCCCCGCCTCCCAGAAGGCCATCACGTGGACACCCTTCTTGTTAACCCTGTCTTTGATCTGGGCGCCGATCGGTCCGTCGACCACCCGATAGGCGTGATCGCGGTCGCGGAACAGGTACGGCAACTCGAAAATGTTCAGCAGGGGATCATACGCAGAGTAGAAGCCCAACGTGACCATGGTGATTTCCAGCGTGCCCGAGCGCAACGCCTCAACGAAGTCGCGCTGAGAGCCGAGCTGGCCGGCGGGATGGACGCGGACCTCCACTCTGCCGTTGCTCTTCCTTTCCAAGATTTCCTTGAACTTGTTGGCGCCGACGTTCTCCGGATGGTCGGGCGCGGTGCCGGTGGCGACTCTCATGATGATCTTGTCGGCAGCTAGGGCAGTTCCAGATGCGACCCCTATCGTCAAGATAAGGGCTACGGCGACCGCCAATGCCAATCCCTTCCTCATGTGCCTCCTCCTGCCATCGAAAGAACCCACGAAGAGAGTGCGTAATCCCCCCATGTGCTATACCTGATCTCGGGCCTCTCCTCACCTCCTCGACGCCCACCGATCTCGTCACGGGAACCGGGCAGGCTTCCGAGCAAAGACCTTCGGATCGTGACCGGGAAGCACATGGTCCGTTTCCCGGGCGATTCGTTCGAGGGACGCCATGCACTCGATCATCGAGGTGTGGATCCCCGGAGGGATGCGCCTCTCCAGGTTCTCGAACCACATGACCGCGTCCCCGGAAATGCAGTACCGTCCGCCCGCGGTATCCACGACGACCGACTGGTGGCCCGGCGTGTGTCCTGGTGTGGTGATGACCTTGACTCCATCGGCGATCTCGGCATCTCCATCCAGCAACTCGAACCTGGTCCCCAGATAATCGGGCGTGATGCCCAGGCTTGGCGCAAAGTACGCCGTGGCATCAAAGCTGGTCGGCGCCAGGGCGTAGCGCAGTTCCTCCCGCTGGACGAAGAACCGGGCGTTGGGGAACAGCCGGTTGTTGCCGCAATGATCGTAGTGGAGGTGGGTCAGGATGACGGTGGTGATCTCTTCCGGGCGGGCGCCAGCGGAGGCGAGGGCTGCCAGTAGCTCCTGCTCGGGGGTGCGGGTGATCTTCCGGCGTCGGATCTGCCAGGTCCGCTCCACCGAGAGGAAACTGGTGTCCACCAGGATCTTCTCGGGGCCCTCGATCAGGGCCACGGTGACGGGGATCTGGATCTGCTGACCCATATCGGTGAGATACGTCATCACCCCCTTGTCCTGGGTCTGCGTCCCCGTGTCCAGCATGGTGATGGTCCAGTGGGTCATCGTGAACTCCCTCACGGACGGTGAGGCATAAAAGTCCAAGGGCTACGGAACTTGCACTCCGGATGAGACACGCGGCGTCCCCTCCGCCGTGTACCCTCCGTCCACATAGAGCACGGCGCCCGTGATATAGCGGGCGGCGTCCGAGGCCAGGAAGGCAACGGCCCGTCCGATGTCCTGGGGGTCCCCGATGACGCCCCAGGGAACGCGCGCGAGCACGGCCTGGCGGAGGGCGATATCCTCTGGCCTGGTGCTTTTGTAGAGCGGGATGTTGATATCGGTCGTGATCGTCCCAGAGGCCACCACGTTCACGTTGACGCGGTGGGGGGCCAACTCCACGGCGAGCTGCTTGCTGAACATATCGATGGCCGCCTTGGTGGAGCAGTACGGGCCCATGTTCGCCTTGGCCACGCGGCCGTGGATGGAGGAGATGTTGACGATCTTCCCGCCGCCGCCCCGGGCCACCATGTGCTGGCCCACCAGGCGGCAGCAATGGAAGCAGCCGTAGAAGTTCGTGTGCACCACCCGGTCCCATTCCTCCAGGGGCACTTCCAGGATCGGCTTCCGGCTCACGATCCCGGCGTTGTTGACCAGGATATCGATTCGCCCGAACCGTTCCAGCGACGCCGCCACGAGGCGCTCCGCCTCCGCATACCGGCCGACATCCGCCTGGATGGCGAAGGCCTCGCCGCCACTGTCTCGGATGAGCGTGACGACCTCCTCGGCCGCATCGGCGCGGTTCACGTAGTTGACGGCCACCTGCGCCCCTTCTTGAGCCAGGGTGAGGGCGATACCTCGCCCGATGCCTCGCGCCGCACCCGTAACTAGAGCCACCTTTCCTTTCAGTTGGAGATCCATTGCCCCGTCCTCACCGACCGCTGTGTGTGCCCGCCGTCGTGTCGAAGCCCACCGCTACGCGCGCGTTCCTCCGGCGGGAAGAGGCGCATTCTACTATAGACGTCTATACAAATGCCGATCGGGTCGTTGCGATGCCTGGGGGATGAGTCAAGCCAGAGGCGGTAGGCCGGAGGCGCGATAGATCCGATCCACCAGCTCGTGTGTGAGGAACGCGTCCTCGCCCGATGTCAGGGGCGCGTTCGGGGTGTGGACACAGTCCGGGCCGCATCCTACTTGGCCTTCCAGTTCCTGGATCAGTCGCCGTCGGAGGGAAAGACGCTGGGCCCACTACGCACCACGGGGGGGCGATGCGGACCTGTCCGTCACCGTGTCCTGCCACCGGATGAAATGGGGCATCGTCATGCGGTGATCGAAGGGCGCCTTGTCCCGACACGCCTCGTACAGGGAGATCCCGATCGTTTCCCCCTCGTTGTGGATCACGTTGAAGCGCACGCACCGGGCTCCGCGGTGACGGAGCGGCGAGCATCGCCCGACGTGCTGTCCCTTGAAGCCTGGCTGAATGTCAATGCTCACTACCAGGACGTACATTTGGCCTCCTTCACCACCAAGTGACGGTCGCCAACTGCAAGCCCTGGCTGCTCGATGAACCTATCACGTTCCGGGCAGGCGGGCAACTTCGGGGAGGATGGGGGGTGCACGACACCAAAGTTATCGCCTGAGCAGATAGAGGTTGCGGTAGGGGGCATCTTACAGATATAGTATCCGTAAGGAGGTGCCCTATGCCCACTGCCACCGATGTCCCCGC